>JAFZDO010000028.1 GCA_017561145.1 Clostridia bacterium
CGACCAACCCGAAAGAAAGATCTTTGCAGAGCTTATATGAGAAAAGGTTCTCCGTCTTCTCGATGACGAGATCCCCCATGGCGTTGCGGTTTCGGTCGAGTCCTTTACCGAAAAGAAGGGACTTCTTTCGGTGCGCGCCGAAATCTATTGCGAGCGAGAATCCCACAAGCGTATCATCATCGGTAAAAACGGTGCTATGCTCAAAAAGATCGGCTCCTACGCTCGTGAGGATGCCGAAGCACTTTTCGAAACCAAGGTGTTCCTCGATCTTTGGGTAAAGGTCAAGGAAAACTGGCGCGACCGCCCCTCCTTCCTATCCGATTTCGGCTTCAAGGACGAGCTTGAATAATGCGCCATAAGATAAAGGGCATCGTCCTGCGCGAGACCCCGAAAGGCGAAACAAGCAAGCTTTTAACCGTCCTTGCATCCGACTTGGGTGTTATCACAGTCAATGCAAAAGGTGTCAGAAAGCTGTCATCTCCCTATATTAAATCCGCGCAGCAGTTTGCTTTTTCGGATATGCTGCTCTATGAAAAAAACGGCTTTTATACGCTTACCGAGGCTTCGTTGATAGCGGATTTTTATCCAATACGCGAGGATATCAAAAGCTATTCGCTCGCTTGCTATCTTTGCGAGGCGGCTTTTGCGTTTGCCGTACCGGGAGATGAGTCCTTGAATTTGTTGCGCCTTCTTTTGAATTCGCTTTATGCTATCGAAAATAAAATATCGTCCAATTCGGTAATAAAAGCTGCGTTTGAATTCCGCCTTTGTGCCGAATGCGGCTTTATGCCGGAAGCTGAGAGCTGCTTTGTGTGCGGCGATGAGCTTGAGGGTGTTTCTTTATTTAATCTCTCCGAGGGAGTAACGCATTGCAAAAGCTGTGCAAGCGGCAGTCTCGGATACGTTCAAATTACACCTGCAGTCGCAAAGGCTGTAATACATATTACTCAAAGCGAGCTATCTCGCTTCCTTTCGTTCCGCATTGCCGAATCCGATCAGGCAATGCTTTCGGATGCGGCAGAACGCTATTTGCTTATGCGCGCCGAAAGAGGATTCAAAACACTCTCCTTTTATAAACATTGCGAGGAACTTCCATGAAAGGCTTTACAAAAGCAAAAACCATTCTTGAATATGACAAAATAATAAATTACGTAGCAACGTTTGCCACGACCTCTCCTGCAAAAGCGTTGGTTTCCGAAACGATACCCGAAACCGATAAGGTGAAGATCTCAAGGTTGCTCGATGAAACCGAGCAGGCACTTGACCTTCTTACTGTTAAGGGTAAGCCCACCTTCTCTGCACCCGAGGGAGTTGTCGATTCAGCCGACCGTGCCGAAAAGGGCGCGATGCTTACGTTGTCAGAGCTTTTAAATATCGCATCAATGCTCCGTGCCGTCGGATATGTAAAAAGATATCCCGAGGGAAAGGACGTTCCTGCGTTGTATCCTTATTTCTCGACGCTTACCGAATCGAGAGCGTTGGCAGAGGAGATAAATACGAAGATCATCGGCGAGGATATGATTGCCGATGATGCATCGCCCGAGCTTTATCGCATCCGCCGCGAAATACGCCGCGCCGAGGAAAGCGTGCGCGAGATTCTTTCGCGTCTTACCACGGGTGAACATTCAAAATATCTCCGCGATGCGGTAGTTACCATTCGCTCGGGTAGATACGTTATTCCCGTACGTGCCGAGCATAAAAATGAGATCAAGGGTCTTGTGCATGATTCGTCGGCATCGGGACAGACGCTGTTTATTGAACCTATGGCTGTCGTCGAGGCAAATAATAAGCTTCGTGAGCTTAAGGGCAGAGAAACCGAAGAAATAGAAAAGATCCTTTACGACCTTTCATCCAAGGTCGCCTCAATTGCGAATCTTATCCGCGTTGACTTCAAGGCGATGATCGACCTTGATGCAATATTTGCACGCGCATCCTATTCCTCCGAGATATTCGGTATCCGTCCGAAGACCGATGCTTCTGTTATTCGCCTTATCCGCGCACGTCATCCGTTGATACCGCGCAGCAAGGTAGTTCCCATTTCGGTCGAATTCGGAGAAAAGGATAACGCGCTTATCATTACGGGACCCAATACCGGCGGTAAAACCGTAACGTTAAAAACACTCGGCTTACTTTCTATGATGGCGCAAAGCGGCTTGTATATTCCTGCTGATGACGGGAGTGCATTACCGATATTCAACGGCGTACTTGCCGACATCGGCGATGAGCAAAGCATCGAGCAATCGCTTTCGACCTTTTCGTCTCATATGGTGAACGTCGTTTCGATCTTAAAGGAATGCGGCAAGGGATCGCTCGTTCTCTTCGACGAGCTTGGTGCGGGCACCGACCCGACCGAGGGCGCCTCGCTTGCGATTGCTATTCTCGAAAGAGTACGTGCATCGGGCGCAATAGTTGCCGCAACGACCCACTATTCCGAAATTAAGCTTTATGCACTCGATACCGAGGGTGTTCTTAACGCTTCGTGTGAATTTGACCTTGCAACGCTTAAGCCCACCTACCGACTCATCACGGGTATCCCCGGAAGAAGTAACGCTTTTGAGATCTCGCTTCGCTTGGGTATGGATGAATCGGTCATCGAGCGTGCGAAGGAGCTTTTGGCTGAGGATGATATCCGCTTTGAAGACGTTATCGTCCGTCTTGAGGAAACCGAGCAAAGCCTCCGTAAGGAGCGTACCGAATCCGAACGTACACGTGCCGAGGCACTCCGCGTACGCGAGGAAGCAAGAAAATATGCAGAAGAGGTTAAAGAACGCGCAGAGGCAGAGCTTGACCGTGCACGCGCTCAGGCACAAAGAATTCTCGATGCGGCAAAGCAGTCGAGCAATCAGGTCTTCGAACAGCTTAACGAGCTTAAAAAGGCGGATGCAAAACGACTTGAGATGGCAAGGATCGAGGAGGCTCGCAAGGCGATACGTCAAAACATAAAGGATACCTCGACTGCCATTTCCGACGTTGAGGAATTCGAGGTCGAGGAGGAAAACTACGTCCTGCCCCGTCCTTTACAGATTGGCGATAAGGTGCTTCTTGCCGATATCGGAAAAGAGGCGATCGTCAAAAGCATCTCGGGCGATACCGTATTTTGTAATATGGGACGCTTCGAATCGAAAACGAATATCAAAAATATTCGTCTGCTTGCTAATTCCGCTGCAGTCGAAAAACAAAAAAACAAGGGTCAGGCGCAATATGCTCACAGAACAGCCGCAGTACGTAACGAAATAGACGTGCGCGGTAATATAGGCGACGACGCTTGGTTTATCATCGACCGTTATCTCGAGGAAGCGATCCTTGCAGGACACGAAACGGTTTCGATAATCCACGGCAAGGGCACGGGCGCATTGCGAGCAGCATTGTGGCAATATTTCCGTCAGGATAAGGCAAGAATAAAAAGCTTTCGCGCCGGACGCTATGGCGAGGGTGACCTCGGCGTAACCGTTCTCGAGCTGAAAATCAAAAAGTGATCCTTTGACAAAAGTCAACATTATCATAAAATTAAAAAAATGAATTGAAAGTGAGAAGATTATGAGCTCTGCAGATAAAGCGTTTATAGCAACCTGTAAGGATATTATCGAAAACGGCACTCCCGTTTACGACGAACGCGTGCGTCCCCGTTGGGATGACGGCACACCCGCATATACCATCAAAAAGTTTGGCGTTGTCAATCGCTATGACCTCGAAAAGGAATTTCCGCTTCTCACGATCCGACCTATTTCCTTTGAAAAAGCGGTTGATGAGATTCTTTGGATATGGCAGAAAAAATCCAACAACGTAAACGACTTAAACAGCAAGATATGGGATGCTTGGGCTGATGAGACCGGCTCAATCGGTAAGGCATACGGCTATCAGATGGGCGTTAAGCACAAATACCGCGAAGGTGAATTCGATATGGTCGACCGTGTGCTTTACGACCTTAAGAATAATCCCTGCTCAAGACGTATTATGACCAATATGTATAATTTCCAGGACCTTTCGGAAATGGCGCTTTATCCCTGCGCTTATTCGATGACCTTTAACGTTGTCGACGGTAAGCTCTGCGCGATTTTGAATCAGCGCTCGCAGGATATGCTTGCCGCAAACGC
Source organism: Clostridia bacterium (assembly GCA_017561145.1). Lineage (GTDB taxonomy): Bacteria > Bacillota > Clostridia > Oscillospirales > CAG-382 > Coliplasma. Next base: position 4,095 of record JAFZDO010000028.1, read on the forward strand.
GTGGAACGTAGCACAATACGCCGCACTCGTTATGATGATCGCTCAGGTATCGGGCTTGAAGGCGGGCGAATTGGTTCACGTTATTGCCGATGCGCATATTTATGATCGTCATATTCCGATCGTTAAGGAAATTATCGAGCGCGAACAGTTTGATGCGCCCACGGTAACCTTGGATCCGTCGATAACCGATTTTTACAGCTTTACACCCGAAAGCTTTAAGGTCGAAAATTACGTTCACGGCGAAAAGATCGGAAGATTCCCGATAGCGGTTTAGGAGAAAAATATGAAGCTTGTCGTTGCTGTCGATAAAAATTGGGGTATAGGAAACAAGGGCGGACTTTTGGCGCACGTCCGTGCCGACCTGCGCTATTTTCAAAGCCTTACCAAGGGTAACGTCGTAATCCTTGGGTCAAAGACACTTCAAACGTTTCCCAACGGTATGCCATTAAAGAACAGAGAAAACATAATCCTTTCAAGAAGAACCGATTATTCACCCGAAGGCGCAACAGTCGTACATTCTCTTGACGAGCTGTTGGAAGCCTTGAAAAATTACGATACCGAAAATGTTTTCGTAATTGGCGGTTCGACCGTTTATGATTTGCTGCTCGATTATTGCGATACTGCATACGTCACAAAATTTGATAAAGAATTTGAAAGTGATGCATTTTTCAAGAATCTCGACGAATCGCCCGAATGGGAGCTCGCTTCGGTCGGAGAAACGCAATTAACCGATCCCGAAACAGATACCGTTTCCAATATGGAATTTACATTCTGCGTGTACAAGAAAAAATAGTATGAATTCAAATATTATCATCAGAGAATCAAAAGGATCCGATTCGCAAGCCGTCTATGATCTGCTTCGCATCATTGCGGATCTGCACAAACAAGGCAGACCCGATATGTTTCCCGATCTTGTCAGCAAATATACGGTTGACGAGGTAAAGGAACGCCTTTCAAATGCCGAAAACGGTGTTTTTGTGGCAGAAGTCGAGGGAAACGTTGTCGGTTACGTTTTCTGTGAGGTAATCAGCGAGGGCGCGGGTCTAACGCTCTATATCGATGATCTTTGCATCGATCCCGAATACAGAAGAATGGGCATCGCAAGGATGCTTATGGACAAAGCCAAAGAATATGCAAAAACCAAAAACTGCGCATTCATAATGCTAAACGTATGGGAATTCAATCAAAGTGCCATTGAATTTTACGAAAAATACGGCTTTGAAACAAGAACGCGCCATATGGAAATAAAGCTTTAAAAAGTTGGTGTTTAAACTATGAATATAATGCGATTTCTTACTCCCAAGAGCAACGTCGCATATCTCGATTCGCTTGCGACCGTTCGCAACGGATTTGAAAAAATGACATTCCACAAATACCGTGCGATACCCGTAATTTCGTCCGACGGGGTTTACGTCGGAACGGTAACCGAGGGCGATCTGCTCCGCAGCATGCTTCAAAACGGCGGTAGCGATATGCGTGAGCACGAAAAGGTATGTATAAAGGACGTTATCCGCGAGGGCTGGAATCCCGCAGTAAACGTTATGTGCACCGTTGATCAGCTCTTCAACCGCGTTGCCGAGCAGAATTTTGTGCCCGTTGTCGACGACAGGGGAGTGTTTATAGGCATCGTTACAAGAAAAGCGGTGCTTACGTATTTGACCGATATTTATGAAAAAACAAAGAGAGATAAAGCGATTGCCGATGAAAAAGACTAAAGCCTTTTTATTGATACTTATTTTGATATTCACCCTTGTCGGTTGCGAAGCGGAAGAAACTCAAACTATTTCTTCCGAAGCCGTAAACGAATCATCCGAAGCGGGTGAAATCGACAAGGAAGAATCAACGGAGGAATCGATGGACGTTTCGTTCGACCCTACCTCGAATTCCGTAAAAACGATCAATTCGCTCAATTACAAAAATAACGGAAAAATGGGCGATACCGACGGCCCTGCCTTCGCAGTATATTCAAACAAGGGCTATAACGGAGCATCGGTTATCGTTGATATCGCTAATAGCGAAATTCAAACCAAGCTTCCCGACGGTAGATTCATTAACGGCTATATGTTCCTCGGAGCAGACGTTTACAGCGGTGATTATTGGATAAACTGCTTCGATGCAGGTCTCTGCTGGTCGGGGGTCAATGGCGGTTGGCATATTTTCTATAATATCTATGAAACCGTAAACGAAAACACTCCGAGCTGGTATGAATCGAGCAAAAAGCTTCCCAAAAACGGAAGATATAAATTGACCCTCGCTATAATTGCCGACGAAAGCGCAAAGCTCACCGTCGAAGGACTTGACAATAACTTCAAGGATTCGGTCGTTATCGAGGTCAAGGGCGCAAAAAAGGACGGCTCAAACACAGGAATGCTTTTTAACGTTGCGCTCGATTATCCGCCTAACACAAAGGTGGATGAAAAGGGAAGTCCTTGCGATGATTGGACGACGATAACGCTTGCGAATTCCGATAAGGGCCTTTATTTCCGCAAGCTTCATGCGACTGAGCTCACACTTTTTAAATCCGATGTCGCAGAGCCGTGGAACGATAACAAAAATTCATCAATCGGCTTATGGCCCGATAAAAGCATAAACGGATTTGATTATTCGCCGACCGAGGTATTTTTGTACGACGGTACCGAATACTACGTTAATCTCGATATGAACAGATAAAAAAGAAAGCCAACGGGAATGATTCCGTTGGCTTTTAAAATTCCGTTAATTTCTAATATGCCTATGATTTAAATAATACCCGAAACGGCTACGGTTGCCTTCCCGGGGATAATATTGATCCGACTTGTTTCTTCATCTCTTGTGCAGGTCGAAGCAGGTACGGTAATTTCGCTTCCCGTTTCGCGTGAAATAGTCAAAACACCGCCGACGTATCTAAAACGGTTTTCTGCTAAAATTTCTCCGTTAACAGTAACGGCAATTTCCTCAAGTGCGGGATCAAAAACGTCGGTAATAACGACCTCGTCCGCATCGATATTTCCGTAATTTGAAATATCGATAACGTAATTCAGCCTGTCGCCGCAGGTAACGGGATTGGGACATACCGATTTTGTCACACGCAGGTCTGCATATTCTTCGACGGGAATCGTTAAAGAATCGCAAACGCTTTCAGTGCAAGGACAGTTGCAAACAAATTCGGCACACGCAGTATTTGTAATTGCCGCACCTACTGCAAAGCATGCGAGCTCGTTAACACGCGCACGGTAAATAATTTGCGCCGTGCTTCCTGCGGGAATACTTTCAATTTCAAAAAATACGTTGTTGTTACCTACGAGTGCGTCAATGTCGGAAACGAAAATGCCGTTAATAAACAGCTGCGCAGTTCCGACGTAGCTCAGCGGTGTTACCGCATTCGTGCCTTCAGTAAAGGTACCAAGATCGTCGGTAATACCGACTGCTTGTGCGGCAGTGCCTCCGTTGTTCGTTACGTTGATAATATAAGTCAACTCCTGACCGATTCGGTATTCACCCGAAAGTGAAGATTTTGTGATGCTAAGGCTTCCGTTCAATACCGTGCTTGTAGTATTTGAATAAGCAACTGCGGTTGCAGTACCCGAATTGTAATTAACTGTCGCACGGTTCGTAATAATCGTTGGCATCGGTAATCATTACTCCTTTTGATTATCATTTTGTTATTGATTGATCGTCAAACAGGGCTTGTATTTGCTTCTTCTTTGCTTCGCATAGAAAGCTCAGCCCTAAGATAAGTATATTCAACGAGCAATGAAAAATTTAAGCCACGACTTTTTAGGTCGTGGCTTTTAGGTAGTTTATAAAATTATTCGTCTTTACCTTCGAAGGTGCAGAGGATATCATCCTCGTCTGCATCGAAATCTTCGAAATCGCTGATGAATTCATCATATTCATCCAAATATGCATCCTCAGCCGCCTTAAGCTTCTTGCGCTTCTTGAATTCGGAAACGAGCAACGCGATACCTGCGATACCGCCGATAGCACCGAAGAAACCGAACGCTTTAGCGAGATTCTTCTTCTTTTCAAGATTGAGAAGGCAAAGTACAAAAAATGTTGCCGATTGAATGAGGAGCGAAATACTGATAATGGGTCTGAGTTTTTTCATGATAAATACCTCCGATAGTTATTATATGTTTGATCGTATTTTTTGAAATTATTTGTTGCAGTTCAGTTTAAGGAATTCGTTGATGAAGTCGTCGAGCTCGCCGTCCATAACAGCTTGAATATTACCCGTTTCACATCCTGTGCGGTTATCCTTAACAAGCGTGTAGGGCATAAACACGTAGGAGCGTATCTGGCTGCCCCATTCGATGTTCATCTTTGTGCCTGTGATATCCTCGACACGTTCAAGATGCTCGCGTTCCTTGATCTCAAGAAGCTTACTTTTCAGCATTTTCATCGCGGTTTCGCGGTTTTGAACCTGGCTTCGTTCGGTTTGACAACCAACGACAATGCCGGTGGGAATATGGGTAATACGAATTGCCGAGTCGGTCTTGTTAACGTGCTGACCGCCCGCACCGCTTGCGCGGTGAGCGTCTATCTTCAAATCGGCTTCGTTTATTTCGATAGTGATCTCGTCGTTGAATTCGGGAAGAACCTCGACCGATGCGAATGAGGTATGTCTTCTTCCACTCGAGTCAAAGGGGGAAACACGAACCAATCTGTGAACACCCGATTCGCTCTTTAAATAGCCGTAAGCGTTTTCGCCCTCAACCATGAAGGAAACGCTTTTAATGCCTGCTTCGTCACCGTCGAGATAATCAAGCACCTTTAGCTTAAAACCGCGCTTTGCGGCATATTGCGAATACATTCGGTAAAGCATCTGTGCCCAATCCTGCGCTTCGGTGCCGCCTGCACCGGGGTGTATCGAAATGATAGCGTTACTGCCGTCATATTCGCCCGACAGAAGGATTTCAATCTTCTGTCTTTCGTATTCCTTACGTACAGCATCAAGATCGTTCAAAACGTCTTCTACAACGCTGTCGTCATCCTCTTCAATAGAAAGCTCGATAAGCGTTTCAATATCGTCAAAACTGCGTCTTAATGCAAGATAACGTTCAAGAGTGCCCTTTTTGAATTTTAATTGCTTTAAAACGACCTGAGATTCCTGCGGCTTGTCCCAAAAACCTGCTTCAGCGGTTTTATTTTCAAGCTCTTCAACCTCTGCCTTTAACGATTCAAAGCCAATTGAATCACCCAGATCGTTAATTCCTTCGCTAAGTTCACCAAGCGAAAGCTTTGCCTGTTCTAACTGTAAAATCACGGAGAGTTCTCCTTAAATATTTCTATACATTCTTATTATATACGTTAACACGTATTATGTCAAGAATTTCTAACGAAATAAAGCGAATTTTCGCCCTTTGAATCTTGCATTTGTTTTCTGTATGTATTATTATTTACATAAATGATAACCAATTATTAAGTGTTTCGCATTTTTTTATATTTTTTAAAAAATTTCAGACCGAAATGCAATTTTGACGAGTATTATTAACGGAGGAGGGAAACGAATGCAGGATAAACAAATTATAGAGCTCTATTTCAACCGCGATGAAACCGCAATTGCGATCACGACCGAAAAGTACGGCAATTATATGTTTAAAATAGCGTTCAACATCCTTGGCGACGAGGAGGATGTAAACGAGGTATTAAACGATACTTACCTTTCTGTCTGGAATTCGATTCCGCCCAATAATCCCGATATATTCTCATCTTATCTGGTCAAATTGGTGCGCAGAAAGGCGATAGACAGATTCCGTGCAAACACAAGACAAAAACGTATCCCGACAGAATACACCGTTTCAACAGATGAGTTAGACGATATACTTTCTTGCGGTGAGTCTCCCGAATCAGCTTATGAAGCAAAGCAGCTCTCGGGCGCAATCAACGCGTTTGTAAAATCCTTGTCTGCCGTAAACAGAAATGTTTTTGTTGCGAGGTATTATTTCTTCGATTCGATAAAAGATATTTCGCAATCATTTGGCATAAGTGAATCAAAAGTAAAAAATATTCTGTTCCGTTCTCGCAGGGAGTTAAAGGAATACTTAAGAGAGGAAGGATTTGACGTATGAAAAAAGAAGAACTCAGTGACGTATTGGAATTCATCGATGATTCTGTTATTGATGAAGTTAATAAAGCTCGCAACACAAACAGAAGAAAAAAACATCGAAAGCTTACCCGATATATTGCAATCGCAGCTTGCTTTTGCGTGATTGTAACCTCGTTGTTTTTTACCGTGCCTTTGTTTAATGTGGCGCACGCACAGGACCTGATGGAAGGGATTTCGCCAAATCCCGTTGAACCTATCGCTTTGGATGCATATAACGAAAACGTAACCGATTTTGCAATACGTCTTTTTAAAGCAAGCCAAAACGACGGTCAAAACTCTCTTGTCTCGCCCTTGTCCGTTATGTGTGCGCTATCGATGACACTTAACGGTGCCGACGGTGAAACAAAAGCCCAGATGGAAGCGGTTTTGGGTATGTCTGTCGAGGAATTGAATAATTATATTTACAGCTATATCAATTCGTTGCCCGTAAAGAATAAGTACAAATTAACGGTTGCCAATTCGATATGGCTTGATGAAGACGGAGGATTTGTCCCCAACCGTGATTTTCTTCAAACCAACGCAGATTATTACGGTGCGGATATCTACAAAACTCAATTCGATTCCAAAATCGTAAATCAGATAAACGATTGGATATCGCGCGAAACCGAAGGAATGATTCCTCAAATGCTCGATCATATTCCGCAAGAAACTATGGTGCTATTGATCAATTCGATCGCGTTCCGTGCCGATTGGTCGGATATCTATAAAGAAGACGAGATACACGACGGAGTCTTTACGCTTGAAAACGGAACCGAAAAAGAAGTGAAGCTCATGTATGATAATGATCAGCACACCTATTTCGGCTCCGATAACTGCATAGGCTTTGTTAAAAATTACGTAGGTAATAAATATGCATTTGCCGCCATTCTCCCCGATGAAGGAATCAATATGTCGGATTTCCTTGAAACTCTTACCGGAGAAAAAATAAGCGAAATGCTTGCGAATCAGCGAAAAGGTAATGTAAGAACGAGGATACCTAAGTTCAAGACCGAATTTAACGTTGATTTAGAAAATGCGCTTGTTGAAATGGGAATGACGGATGCGTTTTCGCAATCAAACGCCGATTTCGGTCTTATGGGATCATCCCCCGATAATTTCTTTATCGACAGCGTTCTTCATAAAACCTTTATCGAAGTTAATGAGCGCGGAACGCGCGCCGGCGCGGCAACGGTTATCCCCACGCTCGGTATAGATATGATAAACCCGGATGACGTTAAGATCTATCTCGACAGACCTTTCGTATATATGCTTATCGATCTCGATACGAACACGCCCTTTTTCATCGGTACGATGATGAATCCCGAAATATAAACAAAAAAGCACCCTGATATTAAGGGTGCTTTTCCTTTTAAATAGCGACAAACGTACCTATAAGCCGAGTTCTGTCGTGAACAATCATCTATCTTGGATTTACGTTGCCGCAAATCTCCATGCCACCTCCATAGGGGCTGCCGAGCAAGCATATGCCCCCGCCGCGGTGTTGCTCCGGATAGGGTTTACATGGCTGTGCCGTCTCCGACACACCGGTGAGCTCTTACCTCGCCTTTCCATCCTTACCAAGAATATCTTGGCGGTTTATTTCTGTTGCACTGGCCCTGAAGTCGCCTTCGGCAGATGTTATCTGTTATCCCGCTCTGTGGAGCTCGGACTTTCCTCACGGTACGGGCTTTCGCCATGGCACCGCGCGATTGTTCGGTACGGTCGCACTGAAATTGTATCATATTCATTTAATTTTGTCAAATATCTTCTGTCAAAAACCTTGATTATTTCTTATAATGGATATATAATATTTAAGTTAGTAAAAATCGGAGGTATTCTTCGTGTTAAAAGAATACGCATCAAACTACAAAGGAAAAACAGTCGGATTTGTCGGTATGGGTGTGTCTAATCTGCCTGTCATAAAGCTTTTTGCGGCAAACGGCGCAAGCTGTATCGTTCGTGATAAGAATGATTTATCCGACAGAGATTTTTATTCTGAGCTTGTAAACCTCGGTGTCGATTTTATCTGCGGCGAAAATTATCTTGATGGTATAAACGAAACGCTTTTGTTTCTTTCGCCTGCAGTCCGTCCTGATTTAAACGGAATTGACCAAGCACGTAAAAACGGAACCCGCGTTACGAGTGAAATGGAGGAGTTTTTCCGCCTTTGTCCCTGCAAAAAAATTGCAGTGACGGGAAGTGACGGCAAGACCACCACAACGACTCTGATTGCGAAGCTGTTAGAAGCCCAAGGATACAAGGTCTGGCTCGGCGGAAATATAGGCGTAAATCTTTTTGCAACGCTTGATGATATCACCGAAAATGATTACGCCGTTATCGAGCTTTCGTCCTTCCAGCTTATGAAGCTGTCCGAAAGTCCCGACATCGCAGTCGTTACCAACGTCGCGCCCAATCATCTTGATTGGCATATCGATATGAACGAATACGTCGAAGCTAAAAAACGTATATTCTCTTTCCAAAATTCCTCATCGCTTTTGGTCCTTAATCTTGACGATGAATATTCTGAAGAGTTTAAAAAATGCGCAAAAGGAAACGTTCGCACGATATCGGGCAACACTCAGAACGGCGATATATATTTCAATGATGACGGCATTTTTGAAAACGGAAAATGCCTTGTGAACGACAATGATATCCGTATCGTAGGCAGACACAATCGCTATAATTATTCAGCAGCATATTCTGCGGTCAAAGAACTCGTAAGTGTCGAGACTCTTAATAAGGTCGCAAGCGAATTCGGTGGAGTAGAGCATAGAATTGAATTTGTCCGTGAATTGGACGGTGTCAAGTACTATAATTCTTCAATCGATTCAAGTCCCTCGCGCACAAGTGCTTGTGTTAACTCGTTTAAAACTCCTATCATAGCGATATGCGGCGGTTATGATAAAAATATCCCGTATGAACCGCTCGGTGAGCTTTTTAAAAACAAGGTTAAATATACGGTTCTGTGCGGTGCAACCGCAAAAAAGATCGCAGCTGTTTTTGACAGTGTCGGTTACGGCGAATACGTAATTACCGATAATTTCGAAGCTGCTGTAAAGCTAGCAAAAGAAAAAGCGCTGTCGGGAGATAACGTTGTTTTGACTCCCGCATCTGCAAGCTTTGATATGTTTAAAAATTTCGCAGTACGCGGAAATACGTTCAAAAAAATTGTAAATTCACTCTGAGGAGGTAACATATGGAAAAATTATACACCCTCGTAGAAAACTTTACGACATATCCCGGCGTTTCGGGATTTGAGGATTCCGCCTTTGATGGTCTTCGTGCATACGTAGAAACACTGGGCATTTTTGATGAGATGGGAACAACCTCGGTCGGAAGTTTTTACGCAATTATGCGTTGCGGTAAAGCAAATGCACCTCTTGTTCTTTGCGACGCGCATCTTGATACTATAGGCTTTGTTGTAACCGAACTTTGTGAAGGCGGATTCTTGCGTGTTGCCAATATCGGCGGTATCGCAGCAAAGATTCTCCCTGCGACAGACGTTTTGATTTTTGGTAAGAAAACCATTCGCGGTATTTTCGCATCCAAGCCGCCCCATCTTCAGGAGCCCGGAGAAAGCGAAAAGAAAATGGAGGTTACCGAATTATTCATAGACACGGGTTTGCCTCTCGATGAATTGAAGAAGATCGTTCGTGTCGGTACACCCTGTGCATTCCCATGTAGACTAACTAAGCTTCTCGGTGAAAATCTCGCCGGCGCTGGTTTTGACGACCGACTTTGCGGAGCATCCATCGTTCGCGCTTTGCAAATGCTGGATAAGTCCAAGCTTAACGTAGACGTTGCTTTCCAATTTTCGGGGGGCGAGGAAATCGGATATAAGGGAGCAATGACTACCGCATACCGACTCAATCCCGATAAAGCGATCGTTATTGACGTTACTCACGCGTTCGTTCCCGGTGCGCCTAAAACCCGCGAAGGAGTACGTGCAGGAAACGGCGGCGATATTTGTTTGTCTCCGCAAACCAATCGTGCTTGGACTAAGTATGCTATAAGTGTTGCCGAGAGGGAAGGAATTCCTTATCAGCTTTCAGCGGCGCCCGGAAGAACCGGAACGAACTCAAATGCAGTTCAAACCGCAGGTAGCGGTATTCCCACCTTCTTGGTTTCGATCCCCTTGAAGAATATGCACACTATGAGTGAGATCGTTGATATGAACGACGCTTTGAATACCTCGCGACTTGTCGCGGCGGTTTTGCAATCGCTTTAATTAAGGAGGATATCGGTTATGATGAAATATCTTAAAAAATATTGCGATATTCTCGGTCCTTCCGGTATGGAAGATGCAGTAAGAGAAGCTATTATCGAGGATATTAAGGGCTCGGGTTGTGAATATGAAACCGATCCTATGGGCAATCTTATCGTATTTAAAAAGGGAAAACAGCGCCGCGATAAAAAGGTCTTGTTCTCCGCGCATATGGACGAGGTTGGCTTTATGGTCAAATTTATTGACGAAGAGGGCTATATTTGGTTCGATGCTGTAGGAGGTATCGACAGAAGAGTTGTAAGCGGCCGTCGCGTTTTGTTCTGTGAAAGCGGCATTAACGGCGTAGTTGCTTCCAAGGCTATTCATATGCAGACACCCGAAGAAAAGGGAAAGTGTGAGCCTATCAGTGAAATGAGAATTGATATCGGCGCAAAGGACCGTGAAGAAGCAAAGCAATACATCACTGTTGGAGATTGCTGTGTGTTTACTCCCAACTATGAGGAATTCGGAAACGGCTTGGTATGCTCGAAGGCGCTTGACGATCGTTTCGGATGTGCAGCGCTTGTTGCTATGATCAACAGCGATTTGGAATACGATACCTATTTTGCATTCAACACCTGCGAAGAAATCGGATGCGACGGTGCAAAGGAAGTTGCTCACCGCTTACGTCCCGACATAGTTTTCGCTCTTGAAGCAACAACTGCGGGCGATATTTTGGGTGTTCCCAAAGGAAAATGCGCATGCTCGGTTGGCAGCGGTGCGGTCCTTTCGATTATGGACAGAAGCACTATTTACGATCAGTCGTTGCTCGAGCTTGCAACAAAGGTTGCGGATGAAAAGAAGATTAAGTGGCAATATAAAAACGTCGTGGCAGGCGGTAACGAAGCGGGCGTTTATCAGCGCGGAGCAAACGGCGCAAAGGTTTTGGCAATAAGCGCTCCCGCACGCTATATCCACTCTCAATCCAACGTTCTTTCACTTGAAGATATACAAGCTGTTGCCGACCTTGCGGCTGCAATTAACGAAAGGAGCTTTAACTAATGTTAAATATAATGAAAAAATATCAAAACGCATTTTCTGTTTCGGGCTTTGAAACCGAGCTTGCGGAAATTATTAAAAACGATCTTGCACCCGTATGCGACGAAATCAACATCGATGCAATGGGTAACGTTATAGCGCTCAAGAAGGGTAAAGATTCCTCCAAAAAGCTTATGATCGCGGCACATATGGACGAGATCGGCTTTATGGTAGTAAATATCGAGGACAACGGTCTTATCCGCGTTGCTCCTATAGGCGGTATTAACGCAATCGCATCCTCCTATCATAACGTTAAATTCCAAAACGGAACCACCGGTATTATCGTTATCGAAGATGGCACTACTGCTGCTAATATCAATGCGAACAAGCTTTTTGTCGATATCGGTGCTGATTCCGGCGCAAAGGCGAAGCGTAAGGTTAAGATCGGTGACGTTTGCGCGATTGCTCCGATGGTTAAAAAGCTTTCCGCAAACCGTTACACCTCCAAAGCGTTTGACGACAGAATCTGCTGTACCGTAGCCGCTTGTGCCGCTCTTACTTGCGAAACTCCTGCATATGATACATATTTTGTATTCACCACCCAGGAAGAGGTTGGATGCCGCGGCGCAAAACCCTCCTCCTTCTCGATTATGCCCGATTACTCTATTGCTCTTGATATTACTCCCGCACCTGCTTGCGGTAACCCCAATCACTTTACCGTTAAGCTCGGCGGCGGCGCGGCTATCAAGATCAAGGACAGTTCGGTAATCTGCTCTCCCAAGATGGTAGACAGATTAACCGAGCTTGCTGAAGAGGGCAACATTAAATATCAGTACGAGGTCCTCCTTGCAGGCGGAACCGATACTTCTGCAATGCAGCTTGCCGGTGCAGGCTCATATGCGTGCTGTATTTCGCTTCCCACCCGTTACACCCACACTCCCGTTGAAACTATCGATATCAACGATATGGAAGCGTGTGTTGATCTTCTTATCGCGTTCATCGAAAAAGGCGCGGAATAATCAAATAGGGAAGTATATAAATTATGTTCAGCGAAAAACTAATGTCGCTTGCAGCTGAATGCGAAAAAAAACTTGCACCGATTTTTGCGGAGATTGATGATGTGGCTTTTCGGAACACTCAAAAGGTAATGTCCGTGTTCAGAGAAAATCAACTTTCCGACCGCCACTTTAACCCGACCTGCGGCTATGGCTATAACGACGACGGCAGAGACCTGTGTGACAAGATGTTTGCAGAGGCGTTCGGTGCGGAATCCGGCTTTGCTAGATCTCAGATAATTTCCGGTACCCACGCACTTGCGATTGCGTTGTACGGCGTTTTGCGTCCCGGAGATACAATGTTTTCCGTAAGCGGAAAGCCATATGATACTCTTGATAGTGTTATAGGCCTTGGTGGCAGTGACAAAAACGGCGAAGGCTCACTTGCGGAATACGGTGTCAAATACCGCGATATTGAGCTTGTTGACGGAAAAACGCTTAATTACGATGCAGTTCGTTCGGTTTTGAACGAGGATAAATCGATAAAGGTTGTTTACGTTCAGCGTTCTAAGGGCTACGGCGACAGAAGAACACTTACTGTTGCCGAAATTAACGTGCTGTTTGACCTTGTGCGTGAGTATGATGGCGTTTATTTGATCGTCGACAATTGCTATGGCGAATTCGTTGAGACGGAAGAACCCAAGGGTGATCTTCTTGTAGGCTCGCTTATAAAAAATGCGGGCGGCGGAATTGCCGAAACGGGCGGATACATAGTCGGAACAAAACGCGCGGTTGAGCTTGCCTCCTACCGTCTTACCGTCCCCGGAATCGGTCTTGAAGCAGGCGCTTCGATGGGCACGACAAAATCGATGATAAAAGGCTTGTTCTTTGCTCCGCACGTTACTGCACAAGCGATCAAAACCGCACATTTTGCTGCGGCGGTTTTTGAAAGCCAAGGCTTTGAATGCTATCCGCCAAGCACCGAAAAACGAAGCGACATTATTCAGACAATTAAGCTTTACAACGCCGAAAACGTTCTTAAGTTCTGTCGTGGTATACAAAAGGGATCTCCTGTAGATAGCTTTGTAACTCCCGAGGGATGGGAAATGCCCGGATATAACGATTCGGTCGTTATGGCGGCAGGTGCGTTTACTCAAGGCAGCTCTATCGAGCTTTCTGCCGATGCACCCTTGCGTGAGCCGTATCTTGTTTATATGCAAGGCGGTCTGACGTATGAAAGCGGTAAGCTTGGTATACTTACAGCACTTTCTGAAATGCTTAATGATTAAAGTTAAAAGGTTTGTCCAAATAGGCAAACCTTTTCTTTTGTTATTTTTTGCCGTTTCGTATATTGACAAATGCTTTTAAGAGAATATAATTTAACCGTTGTTAAAAACTTTATATTCTGTAAAAGGAAAAATATGAATACGATTTGCAGATCCTGCGCGTTTATTAAGAAAAACGCCGTTATGTTCGTTGCGTTGTTTGCTGCAACGGTAACGTCGTTTATCGTACCGCCCGATAAAGAATATATTGAATATTTCGATTTTAAAACATTGACCTGCCTTTTCTGTGTTTTGGCGGTAGTGTGTGCCTTAAAGAATATAAGGTTCTTTTATACGCTTGCGAAAAAGGTCGTACGGCTTTTCAAAAATGCAAGAATGAGCGTTCTTGCACTGGTCTATATAACCTTTATCGGCTCGATGCTTATTGCAAACGACATGGCGCTTTTAACTTTTTTACCGCTTGGCTATTTTGTTCTTACAACTACGGGCAAAGAAAGGTATATGGCGTTTACGTTCATAATGCAAAACATAGCGGCGAATCTCGGCGGAATGCTGACCCCGTTCGGAAATCCGCAAAACCTTTATCTGTATTCTAAATTCGAGATACCGAATCTTGAGTTTATGAAAATAATGGCGCCTCCTTTTGTTTTTTCAGTAGCGTTAATAACGCTGTGTTGTGTCGTGTTCGTAAAATCCGAACCGTTGTTTGTAGAGGATGAAGAGAAAAAGCTGCCGAAGGGCAGAACCGCTGTATATCTACTTCTTTTCGCGTTGTCAATAGCAATCGTTTTTCGAGGAATACCTTATTGGATCGGTTTGATAATAATACCGATATCGATTTTGTTTCTCGATAGAAACGCTTTGACCAAGGTGGATTATCCCTTGCTTTTGACTTTTGTGTTTTTCTTTATTTTTTCCGGTAATATGGCAAGGATAGAAGCAGTACGCGATTTCTTTTCGGTGCTTCTCGAAAAAAATACGCTTCTGTTCAGCGTGACCTCGTGTCAGTTCATCAGCAACGTACCGTCGGCAATATTGCTTTCACAGTTTACCGATAATTATCAAGACCTTTTGGTCGGTGTCAATATCGGCGGTTGCGGAACCTTGATATCATCTCTTGCGAGTTTAATAACCTTCAGAGAATACACAAAGCATAACCCCGGCAAGGCAGGGAAGTATATAAGAGATTTTTCGTTGTTCAACTTTGGCTTTTTGATTTTGCTCACTACGTTTATGCTGTTGTTAAAATTCATATAAAAGAAAAGCAAGGCTCAACGCCTTGTTTTTTTATAAAGTTTGTGTTATAATAAAACAAATTGATTTTGGAGTGTTTTTATGAATTTCAGAACCGATAAATACGGCAATGAGCTTTCCATCCTCGGCTTTGGTTGTATGCGTTTTCCGAGAAAGCACGGCGCGACCGATTACAAAGAGGTCGAACGCGAGATAATGTACGCTTACGAGCATGGCGTCAATTATTTTGATACGGCGTATATTTACCCCGGAAGTGAAGCCTGTCTTGGCGAAATTCTTGAAAAAAACGGAGTGCGCGAAGAGGTTTATATTGCTACAAAATTGCCGCATTACTTAATAAAATCCAAAGAAGATCTTGATAAGAAATTTAACGAACAGCTTAAAAGATTACGTACCGATTACGTTGATTATTATCTAATGCACATGCTGACCGATGTAGATACGTGGGAGCGTTTGAAACAGATAGGTATCGTTGAATGGATCGAAGAAAAGAAAAAATCGGGTGCAATAAGGCAGATCGGCTTTTCATATCACGGTAACTCCGAAATGTTTTGCAAGCTATTGGATGCTTATGATTGGGAATTTTGCCAGATACAATACAACTATATGGACGAAAATTCACAAGCGGGAAGAAAAGGCTTAATGCACGCTGCTTCGAAAAATATTCCCGTTATTATTATGGAGCCTCTGCGCGGCGGCAAGCTCGTCTCGCATTTACCCGACGAAGCTAAGGAAATTTTCGCAAATCATACGGTAAAGCATTCTCCTGCACAGTGGTCGTTCCGTTGGCTGTGGAACCAACCCGAGGTTACAGTTGTTTTGTCAGGCATGAACAAAATGGAGATCGTAGAGGATAACGTCAACACTGCTTCGAATGTAGAAATCGGCGAGCTGACTGCCGAGGACGAAGCAATGCTTCAAAAGGTTGTTAAAGCGATCAATTCGAAGATGAAGGTTGGTTGTACGGGATGCGGATACTGTATGCCGTGCCAGAAAAACGTTGACATCCCCGGAACCTTTTCGGCATATAACCGCAGATTTTCCGAAGGGAAGTTTTGGGCGCTCGTGGATTATTTTATGTGTACCGCATTGCGCCCGAATTCAACTGCCGCATCTAATTGTATCGGTTGCGGAAAATGTGAAAAGCACTGCCCTCAAAAAATTGAGATTCGTAAGCACCTCAAGGACGCTCAAAAGGAATTAGAGGGGCCGATTTATCGTTTTGCCAAAAAAATCGGTAAGCGCTTTAAGTTTTAGTATTGCAATTATCATTTTACTATGATATAATTGTAGCACACAAAGCATGAAAGGATGAAAACTATGAAAAAACTCATATCATTGATCTTGTTATCGGCGTTTTGCCTCTCCACGTTTGCTCTGACGTCTTGTAACGAAAATGTTGTTGAAGACGAATCTTCTGTTGCCGAGTCAAGCACGCTGATAGAATCCTTGACTGAGGAAAGCAAGCCTGCTGAACCCATAAAGCTTAAGGTAGGCACTTATAATATTGCAAACGGACGTGATGTCGATTGGGATTTCAGCAAGATCGCAAAGGACATTGTTGACAATGATTTAGATATCGTAGGACTTCAAGAGGTTGATATTTTATGCGAACGCTCCAAGTTTACCGACACTATGGAGAAGCTTAAAGAATTCACCGGTATGGAATATTATGCATACTTCAAGTGTATCGATCTGAAGGGCGATGAGGCAAAGTACGGTAAAAAGGGTGCTTACGGCACTGCGGTACTTTCTAAGTATCCTATATTAAGCACAAATGAAATCGAGCTCAATCCCGGTACACAAGCAGAAAGACGTCTTTTAGGCTTTACGAAGATAGACTTCAACGGCACTGAAATCAACTTCTTCGTAACACATCTTACCCATAATAACGCAAATATCCGTGCGAGTGAGTTTAAAAAGGTAGCTGAAACCGTTAAGGTACCAAAGAATGTTATACTTGTCGGCGACTTTAACGTTGGCTCTTTTGATGAGTTTAACGTTCTTGAAACTCTTTCCCGCGTCAATAATCCCGAAAATGAATACATTACCTATCCTTCCAGTAAAAGTAAGATAGACAATATCTGTTATTCTTCCGATTTTACATATCTTGAGGATTCTGCGTACACCTTCCACAGAAGCCATTCCGACCATATGCTTTTCGTGGCTGAATTCCAAATCGATCCTGCAAAATAAAAAGAAAGCTCCTGTGAAAAATCAGGAGCTTTAATTTATTTTAAGATAAGCTTGTACAGCGTGGGCGAAAATGAGAATTCTTTGATAAGCGCGTTTATTTCGTTAAGAGCGGATTCCTTCGTTTGCTTCGGCGTTGTTTGCCGCTTCACAGCACGAATGAGAATGTTTTTTGGCGTGTGGTCGAGGTCGACAAATTCCAAAAGCTGTGTTTTATATCCGCAGTATTCCAAAAGATTTCCGCGTATCGCATCGGTAGCAAGTGCACAAAAGCGCTCTTTAACGATTCCGTATCTCGAAAGAATCGTGAGCTTTTCGGGATTGATCTGTTCGTTAAGCTCATGCTGACAGCAAGGGACGGAGAAGATGTACTTCGCGTTCCAATTTATAGCATTGTAAAGCGCATAATCGGTTGCTGTATCACAAGCATGAAGCGAAATAACCATATCGACCTCAAACGGTGCCTTATATCCGTTTATGTCGCCCAGCTCAAAACGCAAATCGGTATATCCATACTTTTTTGCAGCCTCGTTGCATTTCATAATGACGTCTTTTTTAAGGTCTAAACCGATCATATTAACTTTTATATTTGCGATGTTTGTGAAATAATGATAGAGAATAAATGTCAGATATGATTTGCCGCAACCGAAATCAATTATGTTGAATTCTTTTTTGCCGGAACAGGATATTTCATCGTCAATGATTTCAAGAAAGCGATTTATTTGCTTGTACTTACTGTACATCGCCTTTATTATCCTGCCGTCGGGGGAGAAAATTCCCATATCAACGAGCGGCGCGATTACCGAGCCCTCTTCCAAAATGTAATTTTTGCGGCGATTGTTGTCGGTGGTTGCAGCAACAGCGGTTTCGACCTTTTTTGCTTTATAGTTGCAAACGCCCTTTTTTGAAACGAGCAGAATGTGCTCGATTCCGTCGGACCAAGCATTGATTTGCTTGTATTTTAGCAAAACGGTGTCGTTCAGGTAATCAAAAAGAGCATCGTGACTTATGTTATCGTGAAATACCTGCTTTTCGGTGTATTTTGAAGATTGAAAACCGTTTGTCTTTTTCTCAATGACTATCTTGCGAAACGGATTGCTCTTTTCGGTAGGGTTGCTTATTATAATTTTAAAAACGTTGGAATCAACTATTTTTTGAAGAACCTTTTGCATATCATTGTCTCCTTTTGGGGATAAAGCATTATATCACATATTTTTCTGTTTGTCATCATATTTTTGCTTAAAATGAAGCGTAAGCACTTGACAAGAATTTTTTACGGTGATATAATAAATAAAAATTTAGTTAATTAAACCGTTGATGCGGAGATAAAGTCGAAAAACGCCTTTACAGAGAGCCCGTGCAGCTGCGATGCGGGTAGGAAACGATTCGGCAAATGGACCGCGGAGGGTGCAAGGAAATGCGTCGTTACGCAAAGTATTCTGCAACGTTGGGTATACGTTAATTACCGTGGATATGTTGGTATCCGATAAAGCGCACGGGTTTCCGTGAATTCAAGGTGGCACCGCGGATAAGCAGTTATTCGTCCTTGACAGATAAATCAATTCTGTCAGGGCGTTTTTTGTTTTGACAGATAGAAAAGGGAAACGTTATGTTTATTATGTCGAAACGATGGCGCAACTGAAATTTAATTCTAAGCGTTAATAATTTAATCTTTATATTTAGGAGAAAATGAAAATGAAGCTCAATAACGTTGATTTCGAAACATATTTCAATAATTACCCTGATAAAAACGGTTATTTCGGCAAATACGGCGGCGTTTATATCGATGATAAGCTTAAGGCCGCTATGGAAGAAATTACTTATGCATATTATTCTATCTGTCAATCGAGAAAGTTTATTGCAGAGTTGCGCAGAATCAGAAAAGAGTTTCAGGGCAGACCTACCCCCGTATCTCACTTGGAACGTCTTTCCGACGCCCTCGGCGGACGCGTGCAGTTGTATGCAAAGCGTGAAGACCTTAACCATTCCGGCGCACATAAGCTTAACCACTGTATGGGTGAGGCTCTCCTTGCGAAATATATGGGCAAGAAAAAGGTGATTGCCGAAACCGGTGCAGGTCAGCACGGTGTTGCTTTAGCTACCGCAGCAGCTTATTTTGGACTTGAATGCGACATTTATATGGGTTCCGTCGATATCAAGAAACAAGCTCCCAACGTCGCACGTATGAAGATTTTGGGTGCGAACGTTGTCGAGGTCACCCACGGACTTAAAACACTCAAGGAGGCTGTTGACGCCGCGTTTGATGCATATAGCAAGGAGTATAAGGATTCGATTTACTGTATAGGCTCGGTTCTCGGTCCGCATCCGTTCCCGATGATGGTTCGCGACTTCCAAAGCATCGTTGGCATCGAAGCACGTGAGCAGTTTATCGATATGACCGGTCATCTTCCGAGCGCAATAGTAGCATGCGTAGGCGGTGGCTCCAATGCGGCCGGTCTCTTTGCGGGATTCCTTAACGATCCCGTTGATATCTACGGTGTAGAGCCGTTGGGAAGAGGTCCTAAGCTTGGTGACCATGCAGCGAGCTTGAAATACGGTACCGAAGGCGTTATGCACGGCTTTAACAGTATAATGCTTAAGGATGAAAACGGCGATCCTGCTCCCGTGTATTCTGTTGCAAGCGGTCTTGACTATCCGTCCTCCGGTCCCGAGCACGCATTCTTGCAGGAGATCGGCAGAGTAAAATATGACGTTATCGACGATGAGGAAACTATTGATGCCTTCTTTAAGCTCGCGCGTCTTGAAGGTATAATCCCTGCGATCGAAAGCTCACATGCGGTTGCTTACGGTATGAAGCTTGCAAAGACCATGGAACACGGTTCGGTTCTTATTAACCTCTCGGGCAGGGGTGATAAGGATATGGATTACGTGATCGAAAATTACGGAATCAGATAAAGATATTTATAAGGGTCTTGGTCATACAAGGCCCTTTTCATTTTGTTTTTGTCAATTTAACAAAAAAGCATTAAAACCTTAGTTGAAAATTATTCAACAATTTTTAAATTTTTTATTGTAAATTACTACGGTTTATGATACAATAGGTTGATTGTGAATTTAAAAGGGAGGGGGCATTGCTTTGGATAATAATACGCAAAAGAATCCGCTGAATGGCAAAAAGATAGCTCTGTTTATCGTTTATGCTATCGTTGCAGTTCTCTTGCTCATAACCGTTTTGTCTTTTAACGATCTCCCGAGTATTATCGAACAGCTTGAAACAGTTAATTACGCTTATGTCGCATTGGCTGTTTTGATGGTTGCAATATATCTTGCGTTGTACCCCTTGTCTCTATGTATCCTTGCTAAGGCGAGAAAAGTCAAGGCATCTACAGGATCTACCTATTGTATAGCAATGACCGAGCATTTCTTTAACGGCATAACACCTTGGGCTACGGGTGGCCAACCCTTCCAAGCACATTCTTTCACCAAGGTGAACGTTAAGCTTTCCGAATCCACCGGATTGCTTTTGGCAAATCTCGTTATTTATATGATTGCCACCAACGGTTTGTCGCTTTTTGGACTATTTTTCCTTGATACGCTGACGTCGTCTATTGATTCATGGTGGTTGCCTATCATTGCTGCCGGATATACCATTAATTTCTCTATCCTTGCAATAATGATCATTTTGGGCAGAAGCAAAACCGTGCGCGGTTGGTTGGTTAGATTCGTTCGCTTCGTTTGCAAGTTCAAGGCCTTGAGAAAATTCGAATCAAAGGCTGACGAATTGGAAGAATATTTTGTTCAGGTACAAGACGCATTTGCCGATTTGTTAAAGCAGAAAAAGCATTTCTTCTTTGCTCTTCTCACAAAAATTCTTGCCCATGTTTTTTATTACGGCGCTTCGTACTTCATCCTTATGTCGTTTGGAGTACCGGTCGATCCCTCGCATTTGTTCCTTATAGTTACCGGCACTTCTTTTGCACTTACTGCGGTCGGTTTCTTTCCCACACCCGGTGCATCCGGCGGTGTTGAGGGAAGCACCGGTCAGGTTTTCAAGTCCATCATTTTGTATATTGCCGGCGGAGCATCGGTTTCTGCTGTGGTTGCGACTGCAAACGGTGTTATGCTCATTTGGAGACTTTTGAGCTATTATTTCATAATGCTCGTTTCCATTCTTTTCTATATTGGATTGGAAGTTTATTTCGCAAAGCGAAACAAAATAAACAAAAAAGTTTAGCATAAAAATTGAACCGCAAAATTAATTTATGCGGTTCTTTTTTTGAGCGTGGAGGTACGTATGAATAAGAAAATTTTGTTGATATATACCGGCGGTACAATTGGAATGAACAGCTCGGAAAACGGATATTTTCCGCAAAAAGGCTTTCTTCAGGAGCTTTTAGAGGAAATACACGTTTTGAGGAATGATAAAATGCCCAAGTGGGAGCTTTTAGAGCTTGACCCATTGCTTGATTCCTCAAACGTAACTGTTAATGAATGGAATATAATCGGCTCTATTATTGAGGAAAATTTCGATTTGTTTGACGGCTTCGTTATATTACACGGTACCGATACAATGGCGTATACTGCGTCCGCGCTTTCATTTACGCTCGAAAACCTTTCGAAGCCTGTAGTTATCACGGGGTCGCAAATTCCGTTATTTGAGGTCAGAAGCGACGGATTGGATAACCTTGTAACCGCGATGATGGTTGCTGCCGAGGGAAAGATCAACGAGGTGGCTTTGTGCTTCGGCAATAAGCTCATCAGAGGAAACAGATCAACAAAAGTAAGTACTTCAAATCTTAATGCGTTTTCTTCGCCAAATTATCCGCTTCTTGCAGATATAGGCACACAGGTATATTACAATAAAATGATACCTCAAAAGGTAGCGAAACTTCCGTTTAGAGTCCAGCATCTCGATAAGATCCCGATAGGTATCATTAAAGTGTTCCCCGGAATACAGTTCGAATATTTCGAGGAGATAATGACAAAATCCTTGCGCGGAATCGTTTTGGAAACGTTTGGAGCAGGGAATATACCCGGATCTGCGGATGCAATACTGCCGATAGTAAAAAAGGCGTATGAAAACGGAACGGTCCTAGTTATATGTTCTCAATGCCTTAAGGGCTCTGTTTCTTTGGGCGCTTATGAAACTAGCATTGCGCTTAAAAACGCGGGTGCTGTTTGCGGCTTTGATATGACTACAGAAGCTGCGGTTGCCAAGCTATATTATCTTTTTAGTTGCGGCTACGACGTTCAAACGGTAAAGCAAAAAATGGAAGAAGATATTGCAGGTGAAATCACCGGATTTTGAGTTTGCGTCTTACGTCGATATGTTGTGAAGAATGTTGAATCGATATATGGAATATTGATTGCTATTATATGATATTTTGTATTGATTTAATTGAAAAAATGTGATAAAATAAAGACGAATATAGACAATTGGGTTATTTTGTCTAAAATTCTCATTTAATTTAAGTTTAAAAATAAAACTAACATAAAACAGAGAGGAAACATTTCTTATGAAAATTACTGTTTGTATCGGTAGCTCTTGCCACATTAAAGGTTCCCGTCAGGTTGTAGAGAAGCTTCAAAATCTTATTGCCGAAAATAATATCGGTGACAAGGTTGAGCTTGGCGGTACGTTCTGCATGGGCAATTGCCAGCAAGGCGTGTGTGTTACCGTTGATGAAGAATTTCATTCTGTTACCCCCGAAACCGTTAACGAATTCTTTAGCGAAGTTGTTCTCGCAAAGGTGAAATAATTATGGTCCGCGTTAACGTTTGTGTTGGTTCGTCTTGCCACTTAAAGGGTTCTCAGGATATTGTTGAGCTGTTAATGCAAGCGATTGAAGATAATAATTTGAACGGCCTTGTTGAGCTTTCGGGTACTTTTTGTATCGGTAAATGCAATCGAGTTGGTGTTACCGTTCAAGTAGATGATGAGGTGCACGTTGGTGTAACTCGCGAAAACTTTAATGAGTTTTTCAAGAAAAATGTGCTTGAAGTTGCCATTAAAGAAGGGAAATAAAAATGCCAAACTGTTTAACTTTAAAAAAATCGAATTGCAAAAATTGTTATAAATGTATTCGCCACTGTCCCGTTAAAGCAATTCGCTTTTCCGGTAACCAGGCGCACATTATCGGTAACGAATGTATTTTATGCGGTCGTTGCTTCGTTGTTTGCCCTCAAAATGCAAAAGAAATCGTAGATGGCACCGAAAAGGCAAGGGTTCTTCTTCAAAGCGGCGATCCCGTGGTTGTCAGCCTTGCGCCTTCTTTTGTCGCAAACTATGACGGCATCGGTATTGAATCTATGCGTAACGCATTAAAGCAATTAGGCTTTTATGACGTTGAAGAAACGGCTATTGGTGCAACGATCGTTAAAAATGAATATGAACGTATGCTTATGGAAGACGAAAGGGATATCGTTATCGCATCTTGTTGTCATTCCATAAATCTGCTTATACAAAAATATTTTCCTGCTTGCCTTGAATATCTTGCTGATGTAATGTCGCCTATGCAGGCACACTGCGCGGATATAAAGAGAAGGATCCCCAATGCAAAAACGATCTTTATCGGACCTTGTGTTGCAAAGAAGGACGAAGCGGAATATTACGAGGGCTTGGTTGACGCGGTTCTTACATTTGAAGAACTGTCCAATTGGCTTAAAGCCGAGAATATCGAGCTTGAACATGTAAAGGATAACAATGCTAACAGCCGCGCGAGATTTTTCCCGACGACCGGCGGCGTATTGAAAACTATGGAGCAGAACGCACCCGGATATAACTATCTTGCTATTGATGGCGTTGATAATTGCGTTTCGGCTCTAAAGGATATTGAAAACGGTAAAATTCACCGTTGCTTTATCGAAATGTCTGCGTGCGTAGGCAGTTGTGTCGGCGGACCCGTTATGGAAAAATACCACAACGCTTCTCCGATCAAGGATTTCATTGCGGTTTCGGAATATGCGGGTGAACGCGATTTTGAGGTTCAACAACCCGATTCTTTAAATCTTAAAAAGCACTTCACTGCTATTGAGCATAAGCTTGCAAAGCCTTCCGAAGCTGAAATTATGTCGTTGCTTCGTCAGATGGGTAAATTCAAGCCTTCTGATGAATTGAACTGCGGATCTTGCGGTTATAACTCTTGCCGTGAAAAGGCGATTGCTATAATTCAGGGGAAAGCCGAAATTTCGATGTGCTTACCGTATCTTAAGGATAAGGCCGAAAGCTTTTCCGATACGATCGTTAAAAATACTCCTAACGGTCTTATCGTGCTTAACGAAAATCTTGAGGTTCAGCAGATCAACGAATCGGCTCGCAGAATAATGAACATCCGTGCCGAATCCGATGTTCTTGGTGAGCCTGTTATCAGAATTCTTGACCCGAGCATTTTTATGCAGGTGAAAAATAGCGGAAGAACCGTTCGCAACCAACGTACCTATTTGGCCGAATATAAGCGTTATGTTGAACAAACCGTTGTTTATGATAATGAATCGCATATGCTCGTTGGCATAATGAGAGACGTTACCGACGCCGAAGAAGAGCGCGTAAAGAAAAATACGATCAACCAAAAAACTCTTGAGGTTGCTGATATGGTTGTTGAAAAGCAGATGCGAATCGTTCAGGAAATTGCATCGCTTCTCGGCGAAACCGCCGCAGAAACCAAAATCGCGCTTACCAAGCTAAAGGAGTCGATCGACGATGAATGATCTTTGTGCAGATATCGGATACAAAAGCATCAATCATTACGGCGAAGAGCTTTGCGGCGACCATGTTGATATTGTTGAAGAAAATGAAAACTCTACAGTGATCGTGCTTGCCGACGGACTTGGCAGCGGTGTTAAAGCGAGCATTCTTTCAACGCTTACTTCGAAAATAATTTCGACTATGATGGCGGCCGGTTTGCCGATTGAAGAATGTGTTTCTACCATAGCGGCGACACTTCCGGTTTGTTCTGTTCGCGGTGTTGCATATTCAACCTTTACAATTATTCATATCATCAACAATGAAACTGCCGAGGTTATTCAGTACGATAATCCTCACGTAATAGTCATTCGTGATTATGAACAGTATGATTACCCTAAAACAGAGATGAACATCGGCGGCAAAAAAATATTTACGTCCACCTTTAAGTTACAGGAAAACGATGTTTTCGTTGCCCTCAGCGACGGATGTCCTCATGCGGGACTCGGTATTACCTATAACTTCGGATGGAGACGCGAAGAAATTGCCGAATATATGCAGGCGCTGGTCGCCGGTGGATATACGGCAAAAAACCTTTCTACTATGCTGGTTGATGAATGCGATCGCCTTTATGGTTTCCAACCCGGTGACGATACAACCGCTTGCGTTGTAAAAATCCGAAAAAGAGAACCGATGAATATTCTTTTCGGTCCTCCTTCCAACCGTGATGATGCAAACAGAATGATGTCGCTATTCTTTTCGAAAGAGGGAAAACACATCGTTTGCGGAGGTACAACCTCTTCCATTGCAGCCAAGTTTCTTGGTAAGCCTGTTAAGGCAAGCCTCGATTTTGAAAGAAGCGACGTGCCGCCTATTGCAACGATAGAAGGCGTCGATCTAGTTACCGAAGGCGTTATCACAATGAACAAAGTCATTCAGTATGCAAAGGACTACCTTGGTGATAACGAGCTTTACGAGCAATGGAATTTCAAGCGCGACGGCGCATCGCTTATAAGCCGGTTGCTCTTTGAAGAAGCTACGGATATAAATTTTTATGTCGGACGTGCAGTAAATCCTGCACACCAAAACCCCGACCTTCCCATTAATTTTAACATTAAAATGAATCTTGTGGACGAGCTTTCCGCTTGTCTGAAGAAAATGGGAAAACGCATAAAAGTAAGTTATTTTTAAACTATATTTGAGGGAGAAAAGACATGCAGAAGAAAATTACAATTATCGGTGCAGGTGCAGTTGGTTCCACCACTGCATATTCCTTGCTCGCAAGAGGCGTTGCCTCTGAAGTCGTTTTGATAGACATCAATACCGAAAAGGCTCTCGGTGAAGCGCTTGACATCAAACAAGCGACTCCTTTCCTTTCGAACTGTGATATTTATGCAGGTGATTACCGTGATGCTGTAAATTCCGACGTTGTTATTATCACCTCGGGTATCGGCAGAAAACCCGGTCAGACACGCCTTGAGCTTGTTCAGACAAACGTAAATATCATCAAGTCCATTGCATCCGAGATCGTAAAGTATGCGCCCAATGCTATTTACATTCTCGTTGCAAACCCTGTTGACATTCTTACATACGCATTCTTGAAGTATACAGGACTTCCCAAGAATCAGGTGTTCGGTACAGGTACTGTTCTTGATACTATCCGTCTTCGTACAAGACTTGCAGAAATATACAACGTTAACAAGCAGCAGGTTCATGCAAACGTACTCGGTGAACACGGCGATACTTCTTTTGTAGCTTGGTCCACGGCTACTATCGCAGGTATTCCGCTTGACGAATTCAACGGTTCTATCGCATCTGCTTACAATATCCCCAACGAATATACTCACGAAGACGTTGAAACTTACGTTAGAAAGTCCGGCGGTAAGATCATTTCTCGTAAGGGATGTACTGTTTACGGTATCGGTATGACATCAACTCATATCGTAAAAACACTGAGTGGCAATGCAGAAA
>JAFZDO010000029.1 GCA_017561145.1 Clostridia bacterium
GAGGGGGAGGTAGTAGTTCATCATAGAGAACATACCCTTCTTCATTTCGCCGCCGTACCAGGTGTTAAGGATAACCTGTTCACGAGAAGTGATGTTAAATACAACTGCAGTTTCGGAGTTGAGACCGAGTTCCTGATAGTTTTCAACCTTTGCCTTGGAAGCGTTGTAAACAACGAAATCGGGTTCGAAGTTTGCGAGCTCTTCAGCAGAGGGAGCGATGAACATGTTCTTGATGAAGTGTGCCTGCCATGCAACTTCAACGATGAAACGAACTGCCATACGGGTGTCCTTGTTAGCGCCGCAGAATGCGTCAACAACAAAGAGTCTCTTGTTGGAAAGTTCCTTAACTGCGAGATCCTTCAAAACCTTCCAGGTTTCTTCGGAAGCAGGATGGTTGTCATTCTTGTATTCGTCGGAGGTCCACCAAACGGTATCTTTGGAGTTTTCGTCCATAACGATGTACTTGTCTTTGGGGGAACGGCCGGTGTAGATACCGGTCATAACGTTAACAGCGCCGAGTTCGCTGACCTGACCCTTTTCATAGCCTTCGAGTTCAGGTTTGGTTTCTTCCACGAAAAGTTCTTCGTACGAGGGGTTGTGTACGATTTCGGTAGTACCGGTAATACCGTACTTGGTAAGGTTGAGTTCAGCCATTTCAAAAAACCTCTTTCATAATTTTATTCCTTAAATTGCCATTGTTATGATACAATATACTATCGACAAAATCAATATATCGTTAGTACATTTCTGCATAAATTAATAGTGGTTTTTTATGCAAAAGTATTAAAAAAGTGCCCTAACAACCTATAACACTTCAGCTTGCTAAGGTGGGAAAAGGCAACGAACGGAAAAGCAAGGGCGTAGCGGACTATTTTTCATGCATTACCTTGACAAAGCACGCGCGCGCGTATATAATACGTTATACATGTAATTTAAAGTATATAATTACGCGTAGCGCGCATGCGCGAGGCTTTTTTATCATCAGGAAGGTGATAGGTTGAAAAATAATCCCACACAACGAAATATCAAAAATACAGTTGTCGAATATGTGATCATAGCGCTTATCTGTATCTCGATAGTCGCTATGATATTTTCTTTTCATAACCGTGAATTTTCCTATTATTCAAGCAACAGCTCGACAATCGAGTACGTAAACGCAGAGGTCCTTGAGATCTTGGAGGAGGAGATCGATGATGAGCTCGGCTATCCAAGAGGATACCAAAAAATTAAGGCGGAGATACTCGAGGGCAAGGCAGAGGGTCTTACGGTAGAAATGGAAAATTACATAACCGTCGGCCATTCCGTGATTCTCGAAAAGGGAAGCGATTTTATCGTTTGTGCCGATATCCCCGACGGTGTATCTCCGATGTTTTCGGTCTATAGTCACGACAGAAGCTACGCCATCTTTGCGATAATTCTTTTGTTTATCGCGGTTGTAACCTTTATCGGCAAAAAACGCGGGCTTTTAAGCTGTCTTGGAATTTTGTTCACGCTGTGTATGGTAGTGTGTTATATGGTGCCCGAGCTGTTCGAGGGCGGAAATACCTTTTTGGTCACCGCGTTCACTCTCGTTGCGAGCACAATAGTCAGCTGCTTCTGTATCGGCGGAATAACCATCAAAACCTATAACAACGTGCTCAACACCCTGCTCGGAGTCGGAGCGGCGTGCCTGACGTATTTTATCTTCACCTGTATGCTCCATCTCGGCGGCTCTGCTATCGAGGAGGTCGAGATGCTTTCTCTCATCTCTAACAATACGGGACTCAACATCGGCGGTATTCTCTATGCGGGCGTTGCAATAAGCTCGCTCGGCGCAGTAATGGACGTTGCCGTTTCGATGGGAGCTTCACTTTATGAAATTAAAAGCGTAAGAAAAGAAGCAACCTTCAAGGAAATGTTCCGATCGGGAATGAATATCGGCCGCGATATGATAGGCACGATGACCAATACGCTCATCCTCGCCTTTGCGGGAGGAACGCTTGCGACACTCGTGATATTTATGTCCTGCGGCATTCAGTTCAATCAGCTTATTTCATCCAACTTTATCGCGGCGGAGATAGCCGGCGGTATTGCAGGCAGTCTCGGTATCGTGCTTACGGTTCCGCTTTCGGCGTTGGTCTGCTCTTATACCCTGAATAAAAAAATAAAAATAAAGAACTCTGACAGAAAGCACAGGAGGAATTATGAACACTAAAAGAGTATCTTTCATCCTTGCAATCGCTATGCTACTTTCGGTATTTACGGTTGCAATACCCTCGATTTCACTCACTGCCGAGGCAGAATCCGACGTGGTTGTTTACGAAAGCCATTTCGAAAACTTCAGTATGAACGTCGGTTCTGACGAAACCGAACGTAACTTTATCTGGCACAGCGACAGCCTTACCGGATATGTTGATATCGCGGTGCGGAACGGCAACACGTTCCCGAGTGAATACACTACGGTTTCGACCAGACTTTCCCGATTCAACGGTAAAATGGTTCACCGCGCAACTGTACTCGGTCTTGATTACGATACCGAATACGTGTATCGCTTGAGAAGCGACGATTACGTTTCCGAATTAAGATATTTTTCCACCGACCCGATCGATAAATTCAACTTTATCTACGTCGGTGACCCCCAAATGGGTGCAGGTAACCTTACCAACAACATTGCAAACTGGACAAACACCTTGAATGTTGCGACCAAAATGTTCCCCGAAACCTCCTTGCTTGTTTCTGCGGGCGACCAGGTCGAAATTAGCACAAGACCCGAATTCTTCGCTGCGTTTCTTGCACCGGAGCATTTGGATTCTTTTGCGATCGCAACGAGCATAGGCAACCACGATTACAATTCGAATTTCCATAAAAACTACTTCAACAGTCCCAATACCACCGTTGACGGCAAGACCTACGGCGAATCAAAAGCAGGCGGCAACTATTGGTACACCTACAATAACGTGCTCTTTATGCATTTGAATTCCTGCAATACCTCTTGGGCAGAGCACAAGGAATTCATGCAAAAGGCAATAGCAGTTAATCCCGACGTTACCTGGAAGGTAGTCGTTACCCACTACAATTTCTTCGGCTCGAACGATTACTTCATCAACGAGCAAATCGTTCAACGCCGTGAAGCCTTCGCTCCTATTGTTAAAGAGCTCGATATCGACGTTGTTCTTGCAGGACACGAGCACGTAAATTCCCGTGCGTATATGATCGACGGACTTGAATACGATAAAACTCAAGGCAATGCAAAAAGCGTGACCGACCCCGTAGGCACTCTTTATTTCTCGGGCGGTACACCCTCGGGCTCTAAGTTCTACAAGCTTTTGAGCGATGCTCAGCTTCCTCACATTGCGTTCAAGCTTCAGGATACCATCACCTTTACCAATATTGAGGTAGACGGCGATTCCTTCAAGACCACCACCTATCGCGTATCCGACGGCGCTGTTCTCGATACCTTCGAGATCATCAAAACAAAGGGCGCAAACGATCCCTACGTTGACGTTGCTGACGAAAAGACCTACACCGTTAAGGGTACCGTTTCGAGCAGCTACCAAGACAAAAACAATAAGCTCACCGACGGTTCTGACGATTCCTTCGTTGGCTTTACCGGAACCTCTTCCGAGGTTACCGTAAACCTCGGATCTGTAAAGAACGTTGACCGTTTCGTTGCAAGCATTGGCACGTCCAAGGTGACTTCCTCTGCAAAGCTTCCCAAAACAGTAACCGTTTCTGTTTCCGAAAACGGAACAAGCTATACCAACGTAGGCACCGTAAACGTTACCGACGATAACACGAAGAACGTCATTCCCGTTCAGCTTAAGCTCGATAAAGCCGTTAAGGCAAAATACGTTAAATTCTCGTTTGCTGCAAGCTCCTCGCTCACTCTCGTTTCCGAATTAGACGTCTTTGAAGAGCATATCCACGACGAGGTAGCTTGGTCGCATATTTACGAGCCGACCTATCATTTCGACGGCTTGAGTGTAAAGCGCTGCTCTTCCTGCGGCGCCGCTTATGAATACGCTTACGTTCCCAAGCTCGAAAGAGAAGAGGGTAACGATAATGTAGCACTTGGCAAAAAATACGAGTACAGCGGACTTATTACCGACGACGGATTGGAAAAATATCCCGATGAAGACGGCACGACGATGACCGACGATAAGCTTGCATCCGAAACCGGTAAATATAACGATCCCGCATATATCGGATTCCACTCCAATTACGGCGATTTCTCGCTTAACGGTTACTTCCATATCACCGTTGATCTTGAGGATTGCTACCACCTTGACAAATTCGTAACCTATACCGCTTCCAAATATGCAACCGCGGGCGTTACCGGACCTAAATCCGTTTCGGCTTACGTTTCGGTTGACGGCAAGGCGTGGGTTCACGCAGGAACTGTAAACCCCACCGATACCGATAAAACCAGTATGCTCGAAATCGTTATCGAGCCCGAAACCGTTCTTTACGGCAGATACGTTCAGTTCCGTTACGTTCCCTCCAACGCATTCGTAATGGTTGCAGAGGTTCAAGCGTTTGAGACCGATGTCGAAGAACACGACCACGTTGCAGGCGAATGGATCAGAGCGCAAGAGCCTACTCTTACCGAAAAGGGTAAGAATATCAAGATCTGTACCGTTTGCGGTGAGACTGTCGAAACCGAAGATATTCCCGAGCTTGATAACAGCGTTTACGGCAAAAACCTTGTATTCGGTAAGACCTATGAACGCTCGAGCCTTTACGTTTCCGGCGGCAAGGATAAATATCCCGATGAAAACGGTAAGTCTATGACCGACGGTAAGGTAGCTCCCGACGATTCTTATTATTCCAACGCAGCTTATATGGGCTTCTACGTTAAGAATCAGGACTATATCAATCAGAAGTACTTCCATATTACCTTCGATCTCGGACGCACCTATGAGCTTTGGAGATTTACCACAGATTACGCGTCCTCCTCCTCCGCAAACCACGGCGCAGGTGTTCAGGAGCCCGCAAACGTTTCGGTTTACATTTCAACCGATGGCAAGAGCTGGAAATACGTTGACGGCGAAAATCCCGCCGATACTACCGATAAGGGCCGTGCATCGACCGATATTATTCTCAATATCCCCGTAAATGCAAGATACGTCCAATTCAGATATACCGCCAAAGCTACCTTCGTAATGGTTTCCGAAACCGCGGTTTACGGCTTCGCGCCTGAAGGACCGGGCTATATGCTTGGCGATATCAATAACAACGGCGAGATCGAAAAGTACGACTACATTCTCGTAAAACGCTCTGTAATGGGCACCATAAGCCTCGACGACGTTCAAAAAGAAGCGGCTGACGTTAACAAGAAGGACGGCGTTGAAAAATACGACTACATCCTTATCAAACGTCACGTAATGGGCACTTTTGAGATAGGTTAAAGCGTATAACAAAACGAAAAAACACCCGAAGCGAATACTTCGGGTGCTTTTTTTATAAAAAAAGGGCTGCCGTGCAAAACGCACGACAGCCTTGCTTTTTATTCTTCTGCTTCGAGAACTATATTAAATACAACCTTTATGGTTTTGAATTCGCCGTATCCGTCCGAAATCATTATTTCGACCTCGTCCGTGCCGACGTAGTTTTTCATAACCGAATAGGTGAGCGAGCCGTTTTCGCTAAGTTGGATCGATCCGTAGATCGGAGTCTTAACAAAGCGTACGTCATA
Organism: Clostridia bacterium; assembly: GCA_017561145.1. Classification (GTDB taxonomy): domain Bacteria; phylum Bacillota; class Clostridia; order Oscillospirales; family CAG-382; genus Coliplasma. The sequence goes on from JAFZDO010000029.1 coordinate 5,675, forward strand.
GCCCTTTACCTCGCCGATATTGATCGACTTTACTTCGCGCTTAAGCTCAAACGTAACGACTTGATCGGTAAATCCGTCAAGCGGTAGCGGTTCGCCTTTGTTGGGGTGATAGTCAAGCTCGCCGCGGATGTAAAGAACGGTCTCGTCGTGAATTGCCTTGCAGTATGGGTCGGTAGATTCACGGTAAAGCGTATAAGCACCGGGAACAGCGCCCTGATAATAAGCGTTTACGCCGTCCATAAATCCGAAATCAAAACCTGCTCCGAGATATTCACGGTATTTTTCAAGCGATTCTTCGCCCTGCTTGTTCGATTCGATTTCTATCTCAATGCCAACGCCATAAAGCTTTGCAAGCTCTGCAATGGTTTTGAGTCTGGTGGGCTCGGTATCGTTGAACATATAGTTGGGCTGCCAGCAGGTAACGTCAAATCCGTAATAAATCGCATTCCAGATACCGTAGTTGTTGCTGTAATAGGGAAGCCATACGGTCTTGTAACCGAGAGAGTGAACGTATTTGTTGAATTCAATGACCGCCTTTGTGTCGTGTGCGGTTGCAGGCGACCACAGATTGGGACGCATATTTTCTACCTGCCAATAAAAGCCCATTAATTCAACGTATTCATAGTTCTTTGCGTTGAAGCCCTTAAGTGCTTCATCAACCATCCACTTAAGACAGTCGTTATAATCCTGAAGCGTGGAAACCTTCTTGCCGTTAAAGGTGTCGCTGATTATAGGACAGTTGACCGCGAGCCAAACCTTTGCCTTGCCTTCAATGCCGAGCTCTTCGTTGATCCTCTTGCGTGCGGCGTTCACGGCATCCATATTAAGACCTTCGTAATAGACCTCTTTAAGCCACCAGGAATAGGTTTCGTTTCTTTCGGGCTGCCAGTTCATCGGCTCTCTTGTGGTAAAGCAGAAGGAGTCGAAGAGAAGCGCGTCTGCCTTGCCGTCTTCACCGGTGGTGCACATATATTCATAAGCGGTCTGCTCGGTCAAAACGTGATATGTCGTGCAGTGCTCGCCAACGGTGTTACCGATACCGGTCCAAAGAATATCGCTTACGCCAACCTCTTCGGGATCGGGATATCTGCCGTAAACTATATCCTTGTCGAGAGTCGCCGTCTTGGCGTTAGCGGGATTTTTCTTGCCCATGATCTCCCATTCGCCGAGATAAACAAAGCTCGATGTTTTGTTATCGGGAACGGTACCGAAGGTAAGGCGGACGTATCTTGCGCGGTATTCATCCTTGAATTCGCAGGTTCTTACGTCGTGTCCTCTCGCCGCTCTTCCGTAATCGGGGTTGTGCTCGGCAAAAACGGTAACCCAATCGGTGCCGTTTTCGCTTACGCTTATATAGTATACGGGAGGAGTAGCCATTCCCCAGCTGTACTTGTCTTCAAATGCAACTACACAGCTGCTTACCGACATCACGTGACCGAGATCGGCAACAACGTGCCTGCCTGCGCCGCGGTGGAACATAAAATAATCGCTATCCTTGGGATTGCTTCCTTCGCTGTGAAGCTTGCCGTCTGTCAACAGCCCGATCTTTTTCATGTTTGTGTTGGAGGTGCCTTTTGCAAGCGCTTCCCAGTGCTCGATATCGAATTCAACGCCTTCAAGCTTTGCGAGGTTTTGAAGCGTATTGTAATCGGCATCGCTTTCGCTTACCTGAACGTTGGAATCGCCAAGGTTAAGCTTGTAATCATAATAATCGTTAATAATGAGAGAATGCTCGACTTCCTTGCCGAGAGTGTTGTCGATAGTGCCGTCTTCGCAATATTCAAACGCCATGATCTCGTCGAGAACAAGATTCGTTTTCTCGGGAGCACCTAAGGAAATGCGGATGTAACGTGCACTTATTGCCTTGGGGAAAGAGAAGTAATAATCGTACATTGCGGTAGGGTTCAGATAAACAGGGGTCGTAATCTGACCTACCTTGGTAAAGTTTACGTTATCGTTGGAAACCGAAACGTATACGTATTTGGGAAGACCGACGTCATAATCAAGAATGCGGAAGCATCTTACCGAAAGATCTGCAAGCTTGTGATCGGTTCCGCCAAGATCAAAATCGATATTGAGCGGAGATACACCCTCCCAACCAACGTGAACATTAGAGTCGAAGATGATATCCATCATCTCACCGTTGGTGAGCTTGTTGCCGTTTTCGGGACGCTTTTCACCCGCAGGCCTGCTGGCCTTATAACTGCGCTTGTAGAAAAGGTTCTTGACCTTAAGCGAACGGTCTATATCGTGCTCCATATAGCTGTCGATCAAATCGACGTTTTCATTGATGACAAATTCCGAAACCTCGGTATTGGCCGATTCATCTATGCTATCGGCTGAAGAATCTGTCAAGCCGTCGGAATTTTCAATAGATTCTTCTCCGTCGCAAGCGACGAAAGAAAACAAAAGTAAAAGTGCAAGAAAAAAAGCAATTAAACGTTTCATGGAAATCCTCGTGGTTTTTTGTGGTTGTAAACAGAATCCCGCCGTATATTTCAACGGCGGGCTCAGATAATTTAAATTATTTTACGAGAGTGATGGGCACGTATTCAGAGAAGCTCTTACCGAATGCGATACCGCCGCCGAAGCATGCGTAGATGCTTTCAGCTTCGTCATCTTCGTAGTCGATTTCTTCGCAGCAGCTGGAGAACGCGTAACCGAATACAGCGTCTTCTTGAGCAACGAAGTTTGCACCGCCTGCCAATGCAGCCCAAGGAATTCTTTGTTCGTAAACTTCATAGTCAAGGCCGGAAACGCCTACAACGTACTGGAAGCCTGCGCCGCCGGTAACGCTGCCGAAGTGGTCAGCCTTGATGTTGGAGCCGTCGGGCTGTGCGGAAATGGTCCATTCGCTTGCAAGACCGGAGCTGTATGCAGCGCTCCAATCCCAATATGCATCACCGTTGGGTTCGAGATACTTAGCGTCGGTAGGATCGCCGGTAACGATAGCGGTCATAACGTGACGACGGTGGAAGATGTGGGGAGGATTGGAAGTAAAGTCAGCGTTGTCGTAAGTTCTGGGCTTACCAACTCTCAACTTAACTGCAACGTAGAGATATTCTTCGTCCCAAGCCATGTTAAGGGAAACCTTGTAGCCCTTAGCAGCTTCGTCGGAATTGTAGTTCCAGTAGGTTTCGTCCATATCGAAGTCGATTACGGTAACGTATTCGTCTTCTTCAACGTTGCCGTCAACAACGGGAGCTACAGTAGCCTTGCCGATTTCAACGTCGGAGTAGGTAGGAAGCTCGTATTCATCTTCGTCCTCGGAAGTTTCTTCGTCGGGTTCAGAAGTTTCGGTAGATTCATCGGTAGAAGCTTCGGTAGATTCATCAGTAGAAGCTTCGGTAGATTCATCAGTAGAAGCTTCGGTAGATTCATCGGTGGAAGCTTCGGTAGAAGCTTCGGTAGAAGCCTCGGTGGATTCTTCAACGGATTCATCTACGGTAGTGGATTCAACTTTGGATTCTGCGGTGGAAGCAGCGTCGCTTTGTTCGGTAGTTTCGTCGGAACAAGCAACGAAAACAAACAGCATAAGAACTGCAAGGATCAAGGATAATGCTCTCATGATTTCCTCCTAAAATTTTCAGCCCGCTTATTGCAAGCTTTTAATATTGCTATAATGGTATCATAACTCGGCTTTTTTTGCAATTGTTAATAATAACTTAATATATTGCTAACGCTTTGTGCTAAATGACGAATTTCTTTATTTTTTAGAATTATTGATATTTTTTGCAAGGATTTCTTCTGTTTGGATTGTATAATTAATACAGAAACAAAAGAAAGGAAAATACGCTATGAAAATTAATACGAAAACGATTTTGCTCCTCACCGTACCGATCTTTATGTTTTTTATATTGGTCGTTCCTTATAAATATGCAAATCAGAGCTTTATTGTAGATTGGCTCGGATGCGGCTGCCCGCAAATCGACGAAACCGGCAATTTGATCGAAAACAATTTCAACGCCAACGACTTCACGCGCGTTTTCTGGGCGGCAATTTCGGTCATAGCAACTGCTCTTGCCGTTTTTCTGTCAAAAAGAATACCTTATAAAAGGCTTTGGTTGCGTATTGCTTACGTTGCTTTCGTGTTTGTTTCGGCAATATTGATATCCTATATGTTCTGTCAAAGTATGATGTGGAACTGAATAATTTAAAATAACTATTGCAAAAAGGCTAAAATCGGTTTAAAATGTTCAAAGCAAAAAAAGACTTTGAAAGGCAACCTTGATGAAAACCAAAACCGCGATCAATTCGCGAACCTTTATATGGCTTTGCGCGATAGTATATTTTACAAGCTACCTCACACGCAACAGCTATAATGCCGTTATTTCCGAAATCACGTCCTCGCTCGGCACATCTGCCGATGCAACGGGATTGATCGGCACCTGTGCGTTTTTGACTTACGGTGTCGGACAGATTATCTGCGGAATTATCGGCGATAAAATATCGCCGCGCTTTATCATTCTCTCGGGCGTTGCCGCGACGACCGTCTGTAACCTCGTCATGCCCTTTTTAAACGGCAATCTCCCACTTATGACGGTGATATGGGGAATAAACGGCTTCGCACAGGCGATGTTCTGGCCGCCTCTCGTTCGTATGATGGCAGAGCACCTTTCAAAAGACGATTACAACCGAGCAGTCGTGTCGGTAACGACTGCATCCTCTGTCGGCAACATACTTTTATATCTCGTTTCACCGCTTTGCATTTCTGTCTCGGGATGGAATCTCGTGTTTTACATCACGGGCGCAATCGGTGCCCTGATGGTTGCGACTTGGTTTTTCGGAACGAAAGCTCTTCCCGAAAAGCCTGCGGAGATACAAATATCTTTAAGCACCGAAAATGACAGGGAAGAGAAAGCAAAGAATCATTCTGTCGCAAAAATCGTTATCGCTTCGGGTATGGTGTTCATCCTCATCGCGATCATTCTTCAGGGCATGCTGCGCGACGGCTTGGCAACCTGGATGCCCTCGCTGATTTCCGATACCTTCGGTCTTTCAAATGCCGTTTCAATATTGACAGCGGTGCTTTTGCCGATATTCGCAATTGTCGGTATCAAAATCGCATCGGCAATTCAGGCAAGGATCAAAAACGAGTTAAAATCAGCCGCTCTTCTTTACGGAGTCGGCTTCGTGCTTGCACTTCTTATGCTTCCGCTTTTGTCGTCAAGCCTTATCGCATCGGTCATCGTATTGTCGCTTATCACCGCGGCGATGCACGGCGTCAATCTTCTGCTCATCAGCCGCGTGCCGCTCTATTATGCCAAATACGGTAAGATTTCGACGGTTTCGGGTGTGCTGAATGCGTTTACCTATATCGGCTCTGCCGCTTCCACCTATGGCTTTGCGGTATTTTCCGAAAAATACGGATGGTATTTCACCGTCGGCTCGTGGGCGGTCATCACCCTTATCGGCGGTCTGGTGTGTCTCATAAATATCCGTAAATGGAAGAAGTTCACTGCATAATAAAAAAGGAAAACCGATGGGAAGATCCTCATCGGTTTTTTTGTTGCTTGCTCGGAGAAAAAGGTATTGAAGCGGCGGCTATGCTATGATATAATATGTAAAAAATGAGGTGCAACCATGGATAAGATCTGGACTGAAATGTATAACGCGGCAAAGGCTGTGCTGAATGAGCGCAGAATATCGGATTACGTCACCTGCGGCGAGGTTTCTGCCGCCGTATGCTCCAAGTCGGGCAAAATATACACCGGAGTTTGTATCGACACCTGCTCAACCTTGGGCATCTGTGCCGAGAGAAACGCAATTTTTAATATGATTACAAACGGCGAGCAGGAAATCGACAAGGTTCTTTGCATCCTTCCCGACGGATCGAACGGCGCACCGTGCGGTGCTTGCCGAGAGCTTATGGTACAGCTTATGGCAGGAAGGTATCACGATATCGAAATAATGCTCGATTATGCTACTGAGCGCATTGTAAAGCTCGGTGACATAACCCCCGAATGGTGGATAAAGTAATAAAACAACGAACAAGGGAGAATAAACTTATGAACTTTTCGGAAATTGCAGAAAACAGACAGTCTTGCAGAAGTTACGATCCCGAGCGAGAGGTAGAAAGTGAAAAGCTTGAACGCATATTGAACACCGCCCGTATTGCGCCCTCGGCATGCAACGGTCAGCCTTACCAAATAACCGTCTGCAAGGACGAAAACGCCAAACAGGTCGCAATGGCTACAAGAGGCATGGGCTTAAACAAATTTGCCGTTGATGCGCCGATAATGCTTGTCATTTCCGAAAAGCCCTACGTTGCCACCGCGGCGTTCGGTGCAAAGTTAAAGAAAAACGATTACCGTTCCATCGATATCGGCATCCTTGCCGCTTATATAACCGCAGAAGCCACGGCACAAGGGCTTTCAACCTGTATCCTCGGTTGGCTCGACGATGCCGAGATCAGAAAGGTCTGTGCCCTTGACGAGCCCGTCCGCCTTGTTATTACGCTCGGTTATGCAAAGGAAAACGACAAGCTTCGTCCCAAAAAACGCAAGGATATCGATACTCTTGTAAAGGTGTTGTGAGGAAACGATGAAAACACTACTTATAACCGGCTTTGAACCGTTTAATAACGAAGTGATCAACCCCTCTTGGTCGGCGGTCGAAAGGCTTCCCGATGTTATAAGCGGTTATGAATTAACAAAGCTTTGCCTGCCCGTTGTGTTCGGCGAAGCCGCTTTGAAGGTTATTTCTGTTGCGGAGGAAATAAAGCCCGACGTTATACTTTGCATCGGTCAGGCAGGCGGAAGAAGCGCTGTCACTCCAGAGCTTGTCGGGATTAATCTTCGCCACGCCAAAATCCCCGATAACAGCGGTTATCAGCCAAAGGACGAGCCGATTATCATCGACGGCGAAAATGCATATTTTTCAACCCTTCCGGTTCGTAAAATGGCGGAAGCTGTTTGTGAAGCGGGAATAGAGGCACAAGTGTCATATTCCGCAGGTGCCTACGTTTGCAACGACCTGCTTTATACTCTGCTTCATAATTATAAAAACACGAATAAACGTATAGCATTTATACATATCCCATATTGCACCGAGCAAAATAAAAATCCGTCAATGGATATCGATACAGTTGTAAAAGCGCTTACGATCGCAATCGAAAGCATCGATAAATAAAAGTAAAGCCGATGAGTATTTCTCATCGGCTTTTAAAGTTCGCTGAATTATTTGCTTGTTTCCTCGATAAACATATCGATCTGATCGGTTATAGTCTTAAGACTTTCTCTCCAGAATTCGGGGCGCGTAAGGTCGATTCCCGCAATAGCGGCTACGTTTTCAACGCTGTCAACGGTGGTTGCATAAAGAAGCTCGCGGTACTTGGGAAGGAATGCTTCGCCCTCTTCAAGATACTTCGCGTAAAGTCCGCGAGAGAAAAGACCGCCAAATGCATAGGGGAAGTTGTAATAGCTCAATCCCGCGCGGTAGTAGTGACTCTTACAGCACCACATATAAGGATGTAAGCAATCGGGGTCAAGACCGTCACCGTATGCTTCCTTTTGCGCGTTAGTCATAATCTTTTCAAGCTCGTCGGCATAAATAAAGGTGTTCTTTCTGCGGCGAATGACCTCGTCCTCAAAAAGGAAACGGGAATAGATGTCAACGATGATCTGGGTGGAGTCCTGAATCTGACTTTCAATAAGCTGAATCTTTTCTTCGCCCTCGGATTTTGCAATAGCATCGTTTACGATAATAAGCTCGTTAAAGTTCGATGCGGTTTCGGCAACGGGCATCGTGTATCCCGTGTTAAGAGGACGGTGCGACTGAATCTGCTGACCGTGGTATGCGTGACCGAGCTCGTGTGCAAGCGTAACGACCGATCCGAAGCTGCCCGAGAAGTTCGTAAGAATTCTGCTTTGACCTACAAAGGGAAGGTTAGAACAGAAAGCACCGCCGACCTTACCTGCACGGGGATAAAAGTCGATCCATTCTTCCTTAAACGCTTGGTCGACCATTTCGGCAAGGTCGGGCGCGAAGGTCGCAAAATGCTCTACAAGGTACTTATGCGCGTCCTCAACCGAAAAGCTTTCGCTGCCTGCCTTCCCCATAGGTGCAAGAATTTCGTACCAAGGAAGTCCGTTTTCATAACCCAGAAGCTTTGCCTTGTGACGGAGATACTTTCTGAAAGCGGGCATTGCCTCGCGCATTGCTTCAAGCATAGCGTCAAGAGTCGCCTTTTTCATACGCGATTGGTCAAGCGTCATCGCAAGAGGATCGGCATATCCGCGAAGCTCTGCTTCAAGATTGACCTGCGCCTTTATGCTGTTGAGCGCAAAAGCGATGGAATCCTTTATCTTGTCATAGCAAGCGATCTCGGCTTCAAACGCAGATTTTCTCACGGCAGGGTCTTCGCTGTCAGCAAGACCGCGGATAGCCGAAAGGGAAGTGACCTCGCCGTTATAATCAACCTTAACGGTCGAGGTGAGGTGCGAGAACAGATCACCCCAAGCCTTACCGCCCGATATATTCATCTTTGCGAACAACGCTTCTGCCTCATCGCTCATTTTATGAGAAGTATCGTTCTTTATTTCTTCGAAATAGAATTTGTATTGAGAAAGAAGCTCGTCCGATTCGAGCACGCTGTCGAGATCCTCGAGCGAGCCTGCGAATTTTTCAAAAATTACGTTGTCCTTGGTTGTGGATGCTATTAATGAAAATATCTTCGTTTGAAAAGACGCGCCTTCCGAGTCACCGCTGTTTGCAGAACGGCGAAGACTGAAATATCCTGCAAGTCTGTGAGCGAGCACGGAAAGCTCCTCCTTGACCTCGATTACGCCTCTGAGTGTTTTTGCCGCCTCGTTTTTGTCAAGCGCCGCCACAGCTTCGCCTAAAGACTTTATAAGCTTCTCAAAGCGCTCCATATCAGATGCAAGGTTAGGGTCGTCGATCCCGCGGTAAAGCACGTCAAGTGACCAATTGTTGTACATATCGTTTGTTCCTTTACAGTCGTGTGTATTTGTTTTTTAAAATTATATCATTAAATAACGGCTTTTTCAATAACAAAACGAAGCTATTGAAGTATGAATGTAAATATGATATAATTAAATTAATATTTGCGAATAAAGAGGGCAATTATGGAAAATATAAAATCCTATTTGATTGATTTTGCAGAAGGTCGAGTTAAGGTTCCCGAATTTCTCGATTATTGTAAAATACATCCGGAGGTTCTTGATTTTCTTACAAGTATAGCAGATTCGAAATTCAGGACAACAATTGTGCATAAAGCAAGTGACGAAAATGGTTTTGCCCAGTACATTCCCGAAGAATTGCCGTTCGACGCTAAATTATTCATAGAGGAAGAAGCTAAGACTATTGGCGGAACGATAGGAAAATATTTGAATATCCATAGTCTGTTTTCAAATGTGTTGGTTGCCGCATTTCCGCATGATAACATCGTTATTGATGAAACTTTGCATGAGAAATATTGTTTTATGTTGGATGCTTGCCCCGAGTATATCGGCGGCGAACAAGCGGAGGAATTGATAGAACAATTGTTACAATCGCTTCCTAAAGAGTTGAGGAAAACAAAACGCATCAAACTTTTTAAAGAGCAAGTGAAGGAATTATTCCATATTGAATCAAACAAATATCCGAGATGGATCCAAAGTCCGGAATGGCCGATTGGAGAAAATGGTGTTCCTATGCGATTTGTTTCTCAAAAACGAAAAAAAGGCAAAGAGTATGAAACCATTCTGTATACAGAGTTTTTGTTTGAGGATGTAAAAACCGGAGAACAACGAGTTGTTGAACAATTCACTTGATGTATTGTTTAAGAATCGAGGTATTCTGAAAATGACTGAACCGAAAATAAAACCGTCTGTTCTTATCACGGGCGCATACGGCGGTATGGGCAAGGCGACGGCAAATGTTTTGCGTAACAAAGGCTTTCGCATCTTCGCGCTTGACAAAACCGTAGGTGCGGAAGAGGAAAATATAATACCCGTAAAAGCAGATATAACCGATGAAAACAGCGTAAAAGCCGCATTTGAAACGGTAAGCGGAATGACCGACGGGTTATTTGCCATTATCCACTTTGCGGGGATCTATATGCTCGACTCACTTGTCGAAATGGAAAGCACCGATTTCGAAAAAATATTCAAAATAAACCTTGGCGGCGGTTATCTTATAAACAAGACCTTTTTGCCGCTTCTGACCGAAGGCTCAAGGATATTAATAACCACAAGCGAGCTTGCGCCGCTCGATCCTCTTCCTTTCACGGGAATTTATGCCGTAACCAAGAGCGCGCTCGATAAATATGCATATTCACTGCGTATGGAGCTGCAGCTTAAAGGAATAAAGGTCAGCGTTCTTCGTGCGGGTGCCGTCGATACGGGTATGCTCGGCGTATCTACCGATGCGCTCGACCGATTTTGCAAAAAAACCGAAATTTACACCTGCAACGCAAGTCGCTTCAAGCAAATAGTCGAAAGGGTAGAGGCGAGAAAAATATCCCCCGCCAAGCTTGCTGACAAGGCTGTCGGTATACTCGCTAAACGCTCTCCGCGCTTTTCCTACAGCATCAACCGAAACCCGTTGCTTCTGATGTTGAACGCTTTGCCTAAAAAGCTTCAGCTTTGGATAATCAAACAGGTGCTTAAATCGAGGTAATATTACGCTATGAAAATCGGAAATAACGTATTGAACCAATACCTCAAAAACCTAAACAAAATCGAATTTGTCATCACTTACGCCTGCACGGGTCGGTGCAAGCATTGCTCCGAGGGCGACCATACGAATTGCGGTGAGCGAATCGATCCGTTTATTGCCGCAGAAGCGGTGAAAAAGATTGCTAAAGTGTATGACATCAAAACCGTGATGACCTTCGGCGGAGAACCGCTTTTGTATGTAGATGCCGTTTATGAAATTATGAACGCCGCAAAGGCAATGAACATTCCCAAACGTCAGGTCATCACTAACGGTTACTTTTCAAAAAAAACCGAGCAGATTTGCTCGGTCGCAAAGCATCTTGCCGAATGCGGTGTGAACGATTTGCTCCTTTCTGCGGATGCCTTTCATCAGGAAACCATTCCGCTTGAAGCGGTTAAAATTTTCGCCGCCGAAGCAAAGAAAAACGGCATTCCGATACGCCTTCAGCCCGCGTGGCTGGTGAGCCCGTCGGATGATAACCCATACAACCGCAAAACGCGGGAAATCCTTAACAGCTTTGCCGATATGGGTATCCTTGCAAACGAAGGTAATATTATCTTCCCCGAAGGTAATGCGCTGAAATATCTCGCCGAGTATTTTAAGGACAAGCTTCCCGAAAATCCGTATATCGAAGACCCATGTGACGTGCGTTGCGCTTCGTTCTCGCCAAACGGCGACGTTCTCGGCGGAAATATGTATCAATCGGATATTATTGAGATAATAAAACTCTATTCTCCGCAGAAATAGTTTAAAAAGGAGATTGTATAACATGGAATTCAACCCTATTGAAAAAATACCCGAACTAACTAAAATGCTTCAAGCATATAACCCTATAATTCATTCGAAATCCGACGATGGATATGATTGGTTGGAAGAAGATTCGTTTTGCATAGAAATACCCAATCCCTACGGAGGCGACAGCATCACGATAGAATGTGAAAATTGCGGAGAATTTACTGTTGGGTTTTCATATTTTCATTCGCATTATTTTGCGTATGATTACGGATACAGCAATATGTGCGATGAATTATCGAGCTTATTAAATAACAAATGTTGTTCTGCAGCCATTTTCTGCGGAAGTGAAAATGAATGGCTCGGAAGTACGTTTGTTGAAAAAGAGAAGCTATCGCTTCCGATTGAAGAAACATTCAGCTTCGTATTCGAGCACAACGAGCGCAAAGAAAAGCTGCGCACAAACGGGGGCGAGGTGCGATTTGATTTTTGGGACAGCAACTTAAGCAAAACGATCAAGATATAAAATCGTAAGGCGAATGAATAAGGTTGCCTCACACTTTCAATCTTCGCGGTCGATAAAAGCTAAGGTTTAGACAAAAGCTTATATTATAAATACAGAGGACGGCAATGACAGATAACGAAAATGCTTGGGACAAGCTGTTAAATATAAAAACAAGCGGTCGGGATGACACCAACGCCGATATGTACCGTTATCCCTACGAGCCGACGCCCTACTGTGTTTTGGAACGGTTGGCGAACAGCTCTCTTATTCGCAAGGGCGACGTGGTTTTGGACTATGGCTGTGGGAAAGGTCGTGTTTCCTTTTTTCTGTCATATCAAACGAAAGCCAAGACCATCGGAATTGAATATGACGAACGGATTTATGCCCGTGCGTTGGAAAATTTAAAAACGGCAAGAGCAAAGGCGGACTTTATTGCCACTCGTGCAGAAGAATTCGAAGTTCCTCAAGATGTGAACCGATGCTATTTCTTCAACCCCTTTTCCGTGGAGCTTCTTCGCTCGGTTATGGCAAGAATTATCGAATCCTATTATACAACCCCTCGGGAAATGTATTTGTTTTTCTATTACCCGTCGGACGAGTATATGTGTTATCTTACCGCAATTGACGAATTGGAATTTTACGACGAAATAGACTGTATCGACCTGTTTGACGGTAACAACAGCAGGGAACGGATTATGATTTTCCGCTTGCCTTTGATGGAGTAAAACAACTAATATACATCCCGACAAACTTTACGGAGGCTTATAATGCAAACAAAAAATGTGATAGTTCTCCCTTATGACAAAGCTTGGAAATCCGCCTTCGAAGCAATCAAGCAAGAAATAGAATGCGCTGTAGGTGATTTGATTCTCGGTATCGAGCACGTTGGAAGCACCTCGGTTGAGGGAATGTCCGCTAAGCCTTGTATTGATATTGACGTGATAATCAAGGACTACTCGGTATTTGATAAAGTCATCGGCAAATTAGAATCGATTGGCTATACCCACGAAGGCGACCTTGGAATAAAGGATAGGGAGGCGTTCAAATACGCAAATAAGCCGCACTTGATGAAGCATCATTTGTACGTATGCCCGCAGTTTTCCGAAGAGCTTAACCGCCATATCACCTTCAGAAACTTTTTAAGAGATAATACGGATGCGGTTAAAAAGTACAGTCAGGTGAAAGAAACCGCCGCAAAGCTCTTTCCAAACGATATTGATAAATATATCGAATACAAATCGCCTTGCATCGAAGAACTGTATGCGCTGTGCGGTTTAAAATAGCGGTTAATAAAAAACAAATAAGGAGAACGAAAATGAAACGCGTTTATGATTTCTTGAAAAAAGCAGGAACCTATTACCTTGCAACTGTTGAGGGCGACAGGCCTCGCGTTCGTCCCTTCGGAACAATCAACGAGTTTGAAGGCAAGCTTTACATACAAACCGGCAAGGTAAAGCCTACAAGTCATCAACTTGCGGCAAATCCCAAGGCGGAAATTTGCGCATTCGCCGACGGCGCGTGGGTTCGTATTGCCTGTGAGCTTGTCGAGGATGACCGCTTTGAGGCAAAAAAATCGATGCTTGATGCCTATCCCAACCTCCGACACATGTACGATGAAAACGACGGAAACACTCAAGTGTTCTATATGAAGAACGCCGTTGCGACCTTCAGCGCGTTCGGAAAAGCTTCCGAGGTTGAGGAATTTTGATCAATTATGACTAAACAAGCTTTTCTTGAATATTGCTCGAATACGTACGGCACCTTGCCGGACTATCCCTTCGACGAGGATTTTGAAACGGCAGTGCTTCGTCATAAAGATAACCGCAAGTGGTATGCTATCGCGATGCGCGTGTCAAGGCGCAGGTTCTGCGAGGACAGCGACGAGGTTGTTGACGTGGTCAATCTGAAGATACCTTTAGAGCTGTTCGGCGCGTTCGATGCATTCGGCGGTGTCTATCCCGCCTATCATATGAATAAACGCCATTGGATCTCGGTGCTTCTTCCCGACGTATCGGACGATTTACTGCGCCGCCTTGTGGATTTGAGCTTTGATGCAACGATGTCCAAAAAGAAAAAAGCCAAATAGTAGCTTTGCGGTTGAAATTTGCGAGTTCCCCCAAAATTGGGCGGCTATCAACAAAAAGTGCTGACGTTTTTTCGTCAGCACTTAATTTTTTATTCGGTGATATTGATTTTAACGGTTATGGTCTTAATAGTTCCCATTCTGTCGGAAACCGTGAACTTTAACTCATCGTCGCCCTTGTATCTGCCCATAGCCTTAATAGTCAGCTTGCCGTCTCTGCCAAGCGTGATCGAGCAATATGCGGGCGAAACCTCGATACGGTAATCGAGACAGGTAAGGTCACCGAGCTCGATATCCGCGCTCTCGCCGTTGACTATCGTGATCTCGCGGTCTGCAAATGAATCAAGGTTGGCGTTTTCGGGCAGGTTGTAATTTCTGTCAAGCTCGTTCTTTGCGTAAAGCAGAGTCTCTTCATGTATCGCCGCTTCAAATTCGTTTTTCTTACGTTTTACGTAATACAAAGCACCGGGAACGGCACCCTGATAGTAGAGCTTCGGCGCGTTGATATATCCGTATTCAACGCCCTGACCGAGATACTCGCGATGGTATCGAAGCGCCATATCGCCCATTTCGCCGCTTTCTATTTCTACCTCGATGCCCATACCGTAAAGCCAAGCCAGATTTGCGGCAGCCTCGACTCTTGTGGGCGGAACATAATAGAAGGGATAGTTGGGCTGCAACCAAGTAATATCAAACCCGAAAATATGGTTGTATTGATATTTGTTTGCGTTGTAATAAGGACACCAGGATGTAATGTATCCCAAGCTGTGAACGTATTCGTTAAATGCTATACAAGCATCGTAATCATAGGCTTTTGCTTTGTTCCATTCGTTAGGCTTAATAGCCTCGTCATGCCAGTAAAATCCTACAAATTCGATGTTTTCGTAATTGCTCTCGTTAAATCTGCGGATGAGCTCGTCAACCTGCCATTTTAAGCATTCGTTGTAGTCCTCAAGCGTTGCTGTTTTCTTGCCCTTAAAAACGTCGCCGATAACGGGTATATAAACACCGATCATAATTTTTTCTTTATCATTCGTGCCCAAATCGGCATTTATCTTGGCCTTCGCCTTGTTGATAGCATCAAGGTTAATTCCCTCATAAAACAGACTGTCATAGCAGAAATTAAAAACCTTTTCTTTGTCTTCTGTTGCAGCGTGCGAGCTTCCCGAGCAGAGAACGAACGCATCCATATATACGTCGGTAGCCTTACCGTTCTCGTCAAGCTCTGCCATATAAGCAAGAGCTGTCTCCTCGGTGAAAACGTTTGTTTCGGAATTGTTTACGCCGGGCTCCTGTGCGGCAATTCCCGCAAAAAGAGCATTATCTATTCCAAAATCCTTACTATCGGGATATCTGCCGTAAACGATGTCCTTGTTTACCGTAGCTGTAATTGCGTTTTCGGGATTTTTTCTGCCGATTATTTCAAACTCTCCGAGAAACACCATTGTCGGACCGTCGTAAAGGGGCGCTGTCTGGAAGGTAAGACGGACGTATCTCGCTTTATATTCGTTGCCGAAATCGCAATTCCTCGTGTCTTTTACCTTTTCGACCTTGTTAAAGTCGCGGTTTTCTTCAGCATATACCGTCACCCAATCGGTTCCGTTTTCGCTTAAGCTTATGCAGTAGACCAAGGGCGTGCTCGTGCCCCAAGTGTATCTGTCGAAGAAAGAAAGGGTACATCCCTTGACCGACATCACTTTTCCGAGATCGGCTACCACGTTTCTGCCGCAGCCTCTCCAAAAGATGAAATAATCTTTTTGAAAATCGCCTCCGTGAAGCACACCGTCGGTAAGAAGACCGAGATCCTCTCTCGTGGAATTGCTGTTTTCGGTAGCAATAGCTTCAAAATGCTCTATCTGGAAATCCACACCCTCAATGGTGGCAAGATTTCTTATCTCGTTGTAATCGGCGTCGCTTTCGCTCACCTTAACGTCGGACTCGCCTAAATTAAGGTCATATCCGTAAAGATCATTGATGGTATAATATTCGTCGCGATATTCGCCTATCGTCATATCGATAGTTCCGTTTTCGCTGTATTCATATGCGGATATCTCGTCTACGAAAAGAAAGGTATTTTCCTGCGGCGCAAAGAAAATGCGTATGTATCTCGCCTTAATACCCTTCGGGAAGGCAAAACGGTAGTTTTCTTTTGTGGTTTCGGGAAGGTTCCTGGGGGTCGTTATACGGCTGATCTCGGTATAGTCCTTGCCGTCGTTCGAAACGGATACGGTAACGTATCTCGGAAGACCAACGCCATAAGGCATTGAGCGTAAGCACCCTATCTCGATATCGGCGATAACGTTATCGTTGTTGCCGAGGTCAAAATCTACAGCAACCGGGCTGCCGCCGTCCCAACATACGAACGTGTCTGTTCCGAACAGAAGGTCCATACGCGCGCCGTTGGTAAGCTTAACGCCGTTCGGGTCGTTGTAGAGGGCGTTCACTTCGCGGCTGGAGGTATAAGGCTTTAGGTATAACAAATTTGTTGCCTTTAAGCTTCTGTCAACCTCCTCGGTAAGATATTCCTGTATTTTTTCAACCGCCTTGCTCCATTCAAAGTCGCTCTTGGAGCTTTCTTCGGAATTTTCATCGACGCTGTTGTCGATATCCTCGCTTCCGTTGTCGATATCCTCGTTTCCGTTGTCGCAAGCTGCGAACGAAAGCAACATCGCAAGTGCAAGAATAAAAGCAAAAAGACGTTTCATTTGTTTGCCCTTTCCGATAATAGAATTATATTAATTGTAGCATAAAACGATAATAGTTACTATATTCATTTCGTAGAAATAAAACGGTTCAATTAGTGCAATTGCGCTAAATCAAGATTGCAGTTGAAATACAATCAAAAAAGCTTCTTTTTAATTCAAAAAACGGCTTTTTACTCGAATTGCAATACCATAAGGCCATTGGGATGTAATGCAAAAAAGAACGTCGAATAACCTTCATCCGCCGTAGGGCAACAACGCGTTGCTTGAAACTTGCGCTGAAATTTGCTATAATGAAAGCACAATAAACAAAGGCGGTAGCACTATGGAAACCAAAGACATTATTCTTGAACTCAGAACAAAAGCAAACCTTTCTCAAGACGAGCTTGCCGAAAAGGTATTCGTCACCCGTCAGGCGGTTTCACGTTGGGAAAACGGTGAAACGGTGCCAAATACCGAAACGCTTAAATCTCTCTCAAAACTATTTGACGTGTCCATCAATACGCTTCTCGGCTGCCCCCGTGAGCTCGTTTGTGAATGCTGCGGTATGAAGCTTTCGGACACCGACATCAGCCGCGAAAAAGACGGTACGTTCAATGAGCATTACTGCGGATGGTGCTACGCCGAAGGCGATTTTACCATGGACTTTTGGAAGCAGTATATCAACCTCGGCGGAAGGGAAAAGTTCGAGGAATTCAAGGCGCAGATCATCTCCGAATTTAACACGCTTCTTCTTGTAGAAGGACTGCCCAAGGTCGAAAATCTTAACGTGCTGCCCGGTGCGTTTGTCAATCTGGAATATACGATGCCAAACGGTCAAAGGGTCAAATTCCTTGATGATAACGCCACCTACCTCGGCAACCAGCTTGAATGCGAATTCGGTGGTGACCGATGCTTCGGTATAGTCGCAAATATGGAATTTTTGCTCGTCTGCACCTACGAAACAAACGGCGAAAACCCCGAGCTTGTTATTTATAAAAAGAGATAAAAAATGCCGATGAGGAACATACCTCATCGGCATTTTTGTATTAGAAGCATTACGCCAACATACCATCGTGAATACGGATCGCTTCATCTGCACGCTTTCCGAGTGCATCGTCGTGGGTCACGATTATTACGCAGTAGCCGTCGTCGTGAGCCAAGGACTCAAGAATACTAAAAAGATATTCGCTGTTTTTGGAGTCAAGATTACCGGTGGGCTCATCAGCCAACAGAACCTTGGTATCCATACCAAGCGCACGGGCAATAGCCACGCGCTGCTGTTCGCCGCCGGAGAGCATAGCAGGGAAGCGGTCGAGCACCGCATCGGTCAAACCAACCTTGCGGATAAGCTCGGCGGCGCGCTTTTTAGCCAAAGCGGGCTTCATTCCAAGCAGCTCCATAGGAAACATTACGTTTTCTGCTACCGTGAGAAGCGGGAAAAGGCGAAAGTCCTGATAGATTACTGCCACTCGCTCACGGCGATATTGCTCCAGGTTGATATCCGCAGTTGAAATACCCTCAAACAGAACGCTTCCCTCGGTGGGTACGTCAAGTCCTGCCATCAAAGAAAGCAATGTCGTCTTACCGCATCCCGAGCTTCCCATAATGGTATATACCTTTCCGGGTTCAAAGGCATAAGATATACCGCGAACGGCCTCTACGCTCTGATACTTAGTCTTGTAAACATATTTAACATTCTTTAGTTCAATAACGTTCATTTTTTCACCTGTTTTATTCGCGTATGGTCAGGAGCTCCATAAGATCGGTCCTGCCGATTATCAGAATAGATATAGTCGCGCCCAAAAGATAACAGAAGAGATAAGCTGTCACGGCAAGAGGCAAAGCCGCACCATCTGCATATAACCAAAACAGCATAATGCATCCAATTAGGCATCCCACAAGACAGAGAAGTGCTTGCTCCAAGAAAAACGAGGAGAATACACGTCGCTTTTTAACACCGAATCCGCGCATTAATGCGAATTCTCGGCGACGGGCATATATCATCAGCCAAGAGATATTAAAGCCTAAAAATACGATCAGTAGCGAAATTGCCGCAAACATAATTTTTCCCATCGAGATATTTCGTTCCATATTCTCTGTGAGTCTAAGGTAAGCCGCGTCTCGCAACAGTAGTGTTGTGCGGTTACGTGATGTTTTTCCTACGGCACTGAAGCCTTGCTCCTGCAGATGTTGGCGAATTGCGTCCAATTCACCTGCAGAGGATAGCTGGAATCGACAGCTTTGAAAGGTGAATCTGCCCCAGTCGTCAGCAATGCTCGGATCGGCGTCGCGCTCCAACAGTGAAACGGGAACGTGGCAAGCCAACGGCGCAAAGATTTGTGATTTTCCGCCTTGCTGAATATAACTGCCGATAACGCGTAGATTCAGCGGAATCTCCTTTAAACTGTTGCTGATGTGTTCAACCTGCACAAAACATGAAAACGTATCGCCAAGCACCATATCGTGATCTTCAAGAAATACAGAGCTGCACACAACGGGAATGATCTTTTCTTCGGCTATTTTATCGGATCGTTTGCGCAGCGGTGTAAAGTCAGGATCCGAAAGCGCAGATTCGTTCCAACCATCAAGCCAAGTTATGGCAACGTCGGTGTAATAGAATTCTTTGGCAGCCGAAAGTGAATTCAACGCCACAAATTCGGGTTGCGCGGCTATCCATTCCTGTCGGTGTTCCCGACCGTATGCTCCCATTGAAAAGCCTTGCTCGTCTTCCGACAACCAATAGTGATATCCATAGGAAACCGAAACGTTTTCCACACCCTCGGTCAAGAGGAGAGAACGGAAATTGTTTACGGTTAGTACCAAATTCGAGTACTGACGTCCGTTCAGACTCACGACCATTCCGTCGATGGGCATATTTTCGGATGCATCATCAAGCTTTTTCTGCCACCCTTGATATACTCCGCCGAGAACAAGGACAGTCACGGTAAGCACAATGGAAATCATAGGTACAACCAGTGATCTCAGCCCTCCGCGGCGAATAGAGAGCGATGCAAAGCCGAATCCTCCGAGTCTTAACGACGATGTTTTTCCGCGGGGAACGTGGACCTTTACCTTGCCGCGCTTATGTGTTCCGCCTTGGCGAGCCATCCGTAGGAACCATAGACAGAAGAGCATTGCAAGCACTACGACTACAGGCATAACGAGTAAATTGGGCCACATCGGAATCTGTGGGTCAAAGGCCATCTGCTTCATAACGCCGAGAACGGTTTCGCTATACCAAAGGAAGCCTTCGTTTTCTTGGGTAGCTATTTCGGCAATCATACGTAACACAGCGGGTTGAAGGAACGCACCAAATACAGTGCCTAAAATAGCGGAGATACCGCATAAGACAAGTGTGCCCGATAGGAACCATTTGGCAATGCTGCGTCTCGGCGTTCCCATAGATACCATAATTTTAACCGTAATGTGTTGTCTGCCGACAAATAAGAATGCAAACAGCATCAGAATGCCCACAATGCCTGTCGAACAGACGAGCAAAACGTTTCTTGCTGTTTTTTTAACGTCACGAAAAACCTGTACGGAATTGCTGTATCCCTGGTCAAGCAGAGTCACGCGCACTCGTTCCGGCGCGAGCGCCGTCAGCTCCGCTACCGCACTCTCTGCTTCCTCGTTATCGAGCGAGGCTGTGCCAATCAAATAACCAAACAACGGCGTATCGGCATTCTCGGCAATTACCCAAACGACGCCCGAAAAATCGGAAGAGTCTTTGGCAATGCCGCTTACGGTGTAGGACTGTGTTTTTCCGTTAGGTGTAAGGTTATAGCGGTCCTCCGTTGTTCCGTTTAGCCCCTCCATCGAAAAGGTATCGCCGGGCTTCAAATTCAGCTGATATGCCAAATCGTTTGAGATAACGCAGGAATACGGGATTTCGGGGTCGGGCATTTCGCCTTCGACCAATTGAATTTCGTTTTGATGAAACTCGTTGACGTCGTTCACGTCTCTGCACGGCACAACTCGTATATAATTATTCATTATACGGTATTGCTCCGCGGCATTGTAAAATATGTCGGTAATATCTTCTTCGGTGCTATAGCTTGCATAGGGCAGATCGTCGGTAGAGATAAATGACTCGACTTTGAAAACGGCAAACCCGTTTTTGGGATAACAGCCTACCTGTTTAAGTGTGCCCGAGGAATTAACGAAAGAGCCGTTAAGAACGTAGCTTTTTCCTTTTTCGGGAACAAAATCAAGGTCGTTGGTGAGTATGTCGATATAAGTACCCTCTTTGCCTTTTTGCGAATAGACGGAGGTTTTTAAGGAGCAAACGTAATATGTGATCGAGCCTGCATCAACAATCGGGTTGTTGTATTCATCAAACTTCGTCCCTTGCTGTATGGGGTCAGAAACGTTGCTGACGACAATGACCGATTTGTTGCGGTAGGGTATAGTGCCCATATGGCGCGAAAAACCTTCTGCGGTTGCGAATTCGGTGCTACCGCTTGTCCATGCGGTAACACCCGGAATAGAAAGAACCGCATCATCTGTTAGTGCTAATGCCGCCGCTCTTGCATCTGCATCAGGCTCATCCGCGTTGGGGTATTCCGAACCCATGTATTCAACCAATGCAATAGAACGATAAGCTTCGTTGCAAGCGTCCATAACGGCATTACTGTACAACAGTACACCGAGCGAGAGTATCATAGTAACCGTTAGCAATATAATTAAAAGTGAGAATAGCGTCGTTCGCCCGCGTTCTCGAAGAATTGACTTGATTCCGTTACGAATAAACATATTGTATTTCCATCCAAAAAGAGAATATAAACAATTTACTTAAGCAATTATACTATACCATATGCCTCGCCGGTTGTAAACATTAATTTAATCGATTCAAAACACAAGATAGTTAACGTCTCATAACCTTGATAAAGCGAAACATCTCATCGGGTCCTTCGTCGGGATCGTGATCCTCGTCGTCGGGCATTTCGTATTCGGGCCGAAAATACTCGCACCAAAATTGGTCGATCTGAAAGCCGCACTTGTTAACGTAGAAATGAATATTGCGTTTTTCGAAATATGGAGTGCAGGTCTCCCAAACCTTGGTTTCGGGATGCAGAGCCTCTACCGCAAGCCACGCACCATATCCGATGCCCTTGGTGTGCTCCTCGGGAGAAACGAATAAGATCTCCAGCTCGTTGTGATTCGTTTCTTTGTTGATTTTCAAAATAAGACCTCCAACTCGTCTACCGTCAACAACGATTCGGTAGGTCTCGCTATCGGGCGAGTCGATACAACGCTCGATGGTTTTGCGAGAGATGATCTCGCCGTCAAAATCAAGATGGTCGTCACGCTTGCCGAATTCCTCGATCGCGCCGTACTTGAATGCCCACTGATTGTCAAGAATGAATTGCTCGCGGTCGTCTGCCGTAAGCGGAACAAGAGTAACCTTTGTGTTTTTCATAAATTGCCTCCTAAAAAAATAAAAAACTCCGGCTATTGCGAACACAATAACCC
>JAFZDO010000030.1 GCA_017561145.1 Clostridia bacterium
AAACACAAGGGTTTTCAGACTTTATTTTTTTAATTTTGCATTTTCGAGCGCAAAAAATACGTCACCATACATATAGAGTGAGCCCAACATCACCAACGGCATATTTTGTGCTTTGGCGGTTTCATATGCGGCCCGCACCCCGTCATCGATCGTCGAAAACGGCAATGCTTTCACCCCGCGCGCGTTACATTCATCCGCAAGAGCTTTTTCGCTCAATGCACGGGGAGAATTCGGCTTAACGCAAAATACGCGTTCTGCCAAAGGCAGCAGTTCATCGAGCATCGCTTTCCATTCCTTATCGGCGAGCACCCCCATAAGGAGCAAGACTTTGCCGTTTTCAAAGAAACGCTTTATGCTTTCCGACGCCGCTCTGACGCCCTGCATATTGTGAGAGCCGTCGAAGATAACGGTCGGGTCTTTTTCGAGCAGCTCGAACCGCGCACGCCATTTCGCCTTTTCCAAGCCCTCACGCAAAGCCGATTCGGATACGTCAAATCCCTCTCGGTTGAGAACGCGCACAGCTTCGATAACGGTAATCGCATTCTCGGGCTGATAGCTTCCGCAAAGCGAAAGCTTTATATTGCTCAATCCGCCGTAGTCGAAAACAGTTCCCTCGGCAGACATCGATTTGATATTTATCGCGCCCACGTCGGTGCGCACAAGCCCGCTTTCGCTTTCATTCGCCTTGGTGCGGATAGCGTCATAAGCGACGTCGTCCCTGCCGCCGTACACGACGGGACGGGAACGCTTGATTATTCCTGCCTTTTCATTTGCAATTTCGGTAACCGTATTGCCGAGGACCGAAACGTGATCTATCGCAACGCCGGTGATAACCGAAACGACCGGTGATTCGATAACATTGGTCGAATCGAGCCGTCCGCCCATTCCGACCTCAAGAACGACTATATCACACGCGTGTCTTTTATAATAAAGGAAGGCAAGTGCGGTTATGATCTCAAACTCGGTCGGCTTGTCCGTCATATTATCCGCAATAGGCTTGATGATCTCAACAAGCTCTGCAAGCTCACCGTCGGAGATCGGTTCGCCGTTTATACACATACGCTCGTTAAAGCGCACGATATACGGAGAGGTATAAAGTCCGACCTTGTAGCCTGCGGCGCGAAGCACCGATTCGCACATCGAGCAGGTCGAGCCCTTTCCGTTGGTGCCTGCAACGTGAACGAATTTCATACCCTTTTCGGGGTTGCCGAGCTTTTCCAAAAGCTCCTCCGTGCGTGAAAGTCCGGGACGCGAGCCGAGCCATTCGACCGAATGGATATATTCAAGTGCTTCGGAATAGTTCATTTCTTTTCCTCCCGACTGTCGGCAAGCTTTGACATTTGTTTGTTTTTAAGAATTACATAAACGAGATAGGCTTCGACAAACGCTATCACGATCATAACGGGCAATCTTACAATAAGCGTTTCCCAGAAAGGAAGACTGTAAAGATCCGCAAGGCCGTAGGTCTTGATAAAGAGCGATCCGACAGTCTGAGCGGCAAGCGAGGTGAGTGCGATCGCAACAAAACTCTTCCTTTTTATTATAATACGCGGAAGGAGTCCCGCAACGAGTCCGATCGCCGCCGCGCCGACGGTAATTATCGGTGTGGGAGCAAAGCCTGCAATAAGCGCAGATATTACGTCCGCACCGATTGCCGCCATAACGCTGTATACAGGTCCGAACATTACTCCGAGAAGCAATATGGGCATCGTATCGAAGGTTATGCGCAATACCGGAGTAAGCGTAAAATACGCCTTGCAAACTATTCCTATAACAATACTCATTGCGACGGCAAGTGCCGAAAACACAAGCTTTTTCGTAACGTTATTTCTTGATTTTTTCATAAAAACAAACCTCCTCCCCTGCATACATAGAGCAAGAAAGAAGGTTTTCCGCAAAAAGCGCGATACACCTGCGATTTGATGCTTTATGAAGCGGGATGCAGGGCCCAGACCGCAAACGCAAAGCGCGTTTTTCGTCCGATCGGCAACTCCCCGTCCGACCGGCACTTCACGAATAAGCCCTTACTCTTCACTGTGGAAGTACATTATAGCACCGCAAGTCACCGCTGTCAATGCTTTTTAGCGAACAAACATCCTGAACAACGGTTTTAGAAGTCTGGGAGAACGGAAACAGTAGATCTTCACAAAAGCACCATCCTTATTTAATAAATAAAACCGCACCCGCACCGACGATGAGCGTTGCTTCGACAAAAACCAAAGCGCCCACAGGCAATACAAGGCAAAGCAAAACGCCCGAGCCGAACGTAAGCGCGGAAAGACCGACCGTCTTTGCGAAACCGCATCGCATCAAAACCACAACCTTTCATTTTTAATATATGCATATTCGTGCCGCTTTGCCCATATATATTATAAAAAACGAAAGGACGCGACGATTTTGCCTATTACCACCAACGAAATAATGATTCCAAAAAAGATCTTCACCGCAAGGGTAGACAAAGATCTTGAGCTCGATGCAACGATCCCCGAATTCAGCCCCGACGTTTCGAGGATCGTAAAGGTCGACTGCACCCCCTTTACCGAAAGCGTTACCGTTCAAGACGGAAAAGCAACTCTTAAGGGCAAGGCGGTCTACGACATACTTTATGAAACCGATTACAAAAGGCGGTTGAGGTGCTGTAACTTTGTTCAGGAGTTCAGCCAGACCGTTTCCCTGCCGAAAAGCAACGCTGTCAATATGCAGGCGTTTGCCGAAACCGAATGCGAAAGGATAAGCTGCAAGCTTTTAAGCCCGCGCAGAGTCTCGGTGAAGGTCGGCTTGGCAACGAGCTTCGACGTCGAAAGCGAAGTGCCCACAAAGGCGGTTGCCGTGACCGATGATAAATCTGCATTCTTCCGCAAAAAGACCATCGGCTTTGACGGCAAGACCGTTAAGCACGAAAGCGTTTATAAGTTTTCGGAAAGCCTTGCACTCGCACAGAGCGAAAAGGCTGTCGGCGAGATAGTCTGCGGCAGGATCGACATCCGCACTCCCGCATTGACCCTCTCCTCGGGAAGAGCCGAAATAAAATCCGTTGCAACCGTACATACGCTTTGTGAGGAGGAAAACGGCGAGGGCAAATATTTCACCTCGGTCAAAAGCTTTCCCATAAGCATCGATTGCAGTAACGAGGCGATCGGAGAGCACAAGCAGATCTCGGCAAGACTGATACCGACAGAATACAGCTTTGCGCCCGAGCTCGACCAATACGGCGAATCGAGAGTGATAAAAAGCGACTTTTCGCTCGTTCTTTGTCTGAAGATCAACGAACAGTTCGCCCATACCGTCGCGGACGATATGTTTGAAAAGAGCTTCGACAGCACGCCCGTACGCGCAACCGTTTCGCTTCCCCATGCACATTCCAAAACGGAATCGTCGTTTTCTACCGAATCAAAGCTTCCGCCTATCTCACCCAAGCCCGAATCGCTTCTCGACGCATCGGCAAGAGCCTTCGGTACAACCTCGCTTGCGGTCGACGGCGGTATAAAGGCAAACGGCTCCTTCGTGGTGACGCTCCTTTGCGATACCGCGGAGGGCGTACAAAGCTTTGATTATCCGTTGCCGTTCGAAAAGGTGTTTTCTCAGGAGATACCGATGGACTTCACGTCGGCAACCGCAGAGGTGACCCCCGACGAGGTCATCGCAACGCTGCACTCCGACGGAAGCGCGACAGTAAGAATAATCGCCACCGCGAAAATCTGCGTATACACCGAAAGCGAGAGCAGCTTTATTTCCGAGGTCACCAAGCGCACCGCAAGAAGCGAAGAATGCGACGAGCCTATGCTCGTTTACTGCTTCCCGACCGAGGACGAGGATCTTTGGAGCATCGCAAAGCTTTACCGTGCAGATCCCGAGAGCATAAAAGCCGCCAATCCGTCCCACTTTGACGAAAGCGGTGCTTTGTTCGACCGTTCGAAGCCAATACTCGTAAAAACGTAACCGATCCGCCACGTCGCACATAATATTAATGTAGAGGTGGAGCAAATGAAGATTGCGGTAATCGGCGGCGACAGGCGAATGTCGACCGTTGCAAGACTGTTTTGCGAATCGGGATACGATTGCGAAGCAGCGGCGACGACAAGCCAAAGCAACGACGTTTTTGAAGTAATGAAGGATTCTGCGGTAACGGTTTTGCCGTTGCCTTGTCAAAAGGACGGCAAGCTGAATGCACCGACGTCGAATGAGGAGATATACGTCGGCGACATATTCGCCGCAGGAACGGGAAAAACGCTTTTTGTCGGCGGAATGCTTCCGCCCGACCTGCCGCAGTCGGAGGACATTTCGCTCCGCGAGGACTTTTTGCTGAAAAACGCCGTACTGACGGCAGAGGGCGCGATAGAGATCGCATTATGCGAAAGAGATCTTTCGCTTTTCGGAGCAAACGCCGCCGTTTTCGGATACGGCAGGATAGGCGCGCGGCTCGCCGCGCTATTATCAGCCTTCGGCGCAAGGGTCACCGTTGTGGCAAGGCGAAGCGAAAGCCGCTTGCTTGCCGAGATCGCAAATCATCGCGCAGTCGGGTATAACGAATCGAGAGCTGTTTTAAAAAATTCCGAGGTTGTTTTCAACACGGTGCCTTTTCGCATATTCGGAAAAGGCGAGCTTTCGCAAATGAGCGGAAATTCACTTTATATCGAGCTTGCGTCCCCGCCCTACGGCTTTTGCGAGGAAGACAAAGACAGCTGTGCCGCAAAAATCATACTTGCCTCGGGATTGCCGGGGAAAACGGCTTACGAATCGGCAGGCAGGATAATTTTCGAAACCGTGCTGAGCATCATGCACGAAAGGGGGCTGACCGCTTGAAATTAGCTTACGCCCTATGCGGCTCATTTTGCACCCACAAGGCTTCGGTAAACGCTCTTAAGGAGCTTGCCTCCGAAAACCTTGTAACGCCTATACTCTCGGAAGCATCGCGCGATACCGACACCCGATTCGGCCGCGCCGATACCCTGCGCGAGGCCATTACCTGCATTTGCGGCAACGAACCGATACTCTCGATCCGTCAGGCGGAGGAAATAATCACCGTGGGCAATTACGACGCGCTTGTTGTAGCGCCGTGCACCGGCAACACGCTTGCGAAGATCGCGCACGGAATAACCGACTCTACAGTCACGATGTGCGTTAAAGCACAGCTTCGCTGCCGCCGCCCCGTAATAATCGGAATAGCGACAAACGACGGGCTCGGAGCCAATCTGAAAAGCATCGCGCTGACCCTTGAAAAGAAGAATATTTTCTACGTTCCCTTTTCGCAGGATAATCCGACAGGAAAGCCGACTTCGCTCATTTGCGACTTTTCTTTAATAGGCGAGACGTTAAAATTTGCATTGGAAGGTAAGCAGTTACAACCAATACTCCTATGAATCATCTGAAAAGACGGGCAGATTTCGCATCTTCCCGTCTTGACTTTTTAAAATTCTTGTAGTATTATGTAAACAAGCGCCAAAAAATGTAATTTACGGAGTTATTATCATGAAACGGTTGCTTTCGTTAATTATTATCATTTGTATCGTTATATCCGCAACGACGATAACCGCTTCCGCAGAAGAAAATTATGTCAATCTGGAAGAGGCTATTACCGAGTTGCGCGCAGGCATGGTCGACCGCGAAAACGAAATAGCGATCAAGTTCAAATCCAAAGATTTTCTTACCGAGGATACTCTTGCGGCAATATTCCATTCGGCGGTCAAAGACACAGGCGCTCCGCTTGAAGGGGATTATTTGCACTGGCACGTGGAAAACTTTGGTGTCAGCGGAAGCTACTACGTCTTCTGGGATTATTTTTACTACGATATCGTTTTCAGGGTAACCTATTACACCTCTGCCGAGCAGGAAGCCGAGCTTGACGAGGCGATAGAAAGCCTTATCGACGGATTTGGCTTTAACATCTTCACAAGCGATCACACCAAAATTCAAACCGTTTACGATTATATTTGTCAAAACGTCGCTTACGATTATGAAAATCTCGGCGACAGCAGTTATACCCTTAAATATTCCGCCTACGCCGCTTTGATCGACAAAAAAGCGGTTTGTCAGGGATATGCGAATCTGTTTTACCGCATAATGCGTGAGCTTGATATCGATTGCCGAACCATAACCGGCAAATCGAAAAGCCAAAGCCACGCGTGGAATATCGTAAAGCTTGACGGACGCTATTACAACGTCGACACGACGTGGGATGCGGGCGCGCGCAAATACAACTACTTCCTCAAATGCGAAAAGCATTTCACCGACCACAAAAGAAGCGACGAATATTCCACCGATGATTTTTCGGACGGGCATCCTATGGCGACAACCTGCTATGCCCCCGCCCCCTCGATTTCGGAATGTGAAAAATCGGGACACGATCTGGGCGAATGGTATACCACCCGCGAAGCGACCTGCACCTTAAACGGTGAAGAGCGCAGAAGCTGCAAACGTTGCGAATATTACGATATCCACGTTCTTTCGGTCATTCCTCATACCGAGGGAAGCTGGACGGTAGTAAAGCAAGCCGAGGTCGGCGTTGTCGGCTCCGAGGAATTGCGTTGCTCGGTGTGCAACACGCTTCTCGATCAGCGCGATATCGATGCGCTCGAGCCCGAAAAGAAGCCGAAGCTCGGCGATATCAACGGCAACGAAAAGATCGATAAGTACGACTATATTCTTGTAAAGCGCTTGGTTATGGGCACTGTAGAAATTGAAGGAGCCCTTCTTGCGGCTGCCGACGTAAACGGTAAGAACGGCGTTGAAATGTACGACTACATCCTTATCAAGCGCCACGTTATGGGCACCTACGTTATAAAGGATCTCTCCTGAACCGAAAAACAGCAAAACGATCCCACCCTTAGGGGTGGGATTTTTCTTGACAAAAACCGCTTTGTGTCTTACAATATTTATACAATATTGTATTATCGAGGAGAAAGTTATGAAAAAGTTTATCAAAGCTCTTTCCGTTGTGATCGTTGCGGCAATGATACTGTCCGCGATTCCGATCGTTGCAAACGCAAAATCGAACGCGCTTGCAGGCAAGACGATCGTCACCTTCGGCGACAGTCTTACAAAGCTCGGCAACAGCGCAAGCACTATACACTATCCTGATTACCTTGCATCCGACGAATATCTCGGGGTGCCCGTGATCAATATGGGTGTCGGCGGCGACTCTACCCGTCACGGTATGGCGCGCTTCGAATCAGACATACTTTCAAAAAATCCCGATTTGGTCATTATGAGCTTCGGCATGAATGACCAGGCAGGTCTTATTGCAAGCGGAACACCCAACGTACCGCTTGAAACCTACAGACAAAACCTTGTTTATTTCGTCGAAAAGCTCCAAGCTATCGATTGCGACGTGGTTTTCTTCACCCCTAACCCCGTACTCGAGGCCAACGGCTATTACGTCCCCGGCGATTACGGCCTTAACTATAATTACGGTTTTCTTCCCGAATTCTGCAACGCAATGCGCGAGGTCGCGATCGATTACGGATGCACCCTCGTTGATATAAACTACGAATGCGAATTCGAAGACCTTTACAAATTCATCAGCGACGGTATCCACCAGACCACCTACGGCAAAAAGCAATACGCAAAATTCATTTCAGAGCATCTTCTTGCGGTTTACGACGGAATCGACAAGGCAACAATGACCGTCAACTGCGTAGACCAAGACGGCAATATTTTAAAAACCGTTACACACGTCGGCAAGAAGGGCGCACACTTCACTCTTGCCACCCCCGAAATCTACGGATACGAGCCTCTCGACGAGGATATCAAAACCACCTTCGCCGACGGCAAGACCTTTACTTTTAAATACGACTTCAAGCTTAAATCACTTATCGGCAAGGCGAAGGAAGCCACTGCCGACAAATACAGCGACGTTGTCATCGAAAAGATCCGCAAGGCAGTAAGCGAGGGCGAAGCACTGCTTGCAAACGCCGCCTCCGCAAAGGAAGACATTTTCGCTTGCTCCGACGAGCTCGGCATTTGCCTCACGCTTATCGGCAACACGCAATATATCCAATCCGCAGATGCAAAATGCGACTATGAAAAGCTTACCGACGGAATCAAGGGCACCGCAGACGGCAACGCACAACACTACGTAAGCTTCACGGGAAAGGACAAGGTGAACGACATCATCGTAGACCTTGGAAGCCAAAAGGACGTTAACTACTTCAGCGTTTACAGCGCATCCGGCTTGAACAACGCAAGCAAGCCCGCAAAATTGACCGTTTCGGTATCCGACAACGGCACCGAATTTAAAGAGATCGCTTCGCAGACCGCTGTAAAAACCCCTGTAAACACCGATAAATGGGACACCAAAATCATCACCGCAGTAACCGATTCCCCGATTTCGGCACGTTACGTTAAATATTCCGTCACCTCGAGCAACGAGCTTTTGCTTATCGACGAGGTCGAAGCATCGCTTTCCGTCAGCCCGATAAAAACCGCGGTTTCCATTGACGCGATCAACGAGCTTCCCGAAAGCGGCAAGACCGCGATCTTCACAAAGAACAGCTCGCTTAACGGAAAATATTACGGCGTTCTCGCAACCAAGGACGGCGACGGATTTAAGGTCACCGCTGTCAACAATGCAATCGATTGCGTCGAGGCATCCGCAAACGATATAGTCATCGTTACCGATTCCGATAACAAGCTTGTAACAAAGCTCGTAATCGGCGACAAGCTCCTTCTTTC
Organism: Clostridia bacterium; assembly: GCA_017561145.1. Classification (GTDB taxonomy): domain Bacteria; phylum Bacillota; class Clostridia; order Oscillospirales; family CAG-382; genus Coliplasma. Next base: position 8,671 of record JAFZDO010000030.1, read on the forward strand.
CGGCATCGACACCGCAAGTGCAACGCTCGGAATCATGCCCTATGCTGATCTCGGCATCACCATCTCCAACGATGCGATAAACGGCAACACTCTTTGGCTCACTCACTTCAACACCAACACCGTAGAGGGCGCAGGCGTTATTTTCACAAGCGAATACTCGGGCTGTGCTTGGTGGCTCAATATCGCGTTTGCACCCGTCAAGGGACACGACGGCGTTTACGAGATAGTTGCAAAGTCCGACGGCGCAAGCAACGGCTCGGGCAAGCCCCAAGCGATTCCCGAGGGCGGCTTCGTATATGCGGTAAACAGCGGCAACGACTATATCACGATAAATAAGGATCCCGAGGCTCTCAACTTCAAGAGCACCGCCGCCAACACCGCGCTTTCCGCCGCAAGAAAATGGAAGATCGGCGACAAATTCGTGCTCGGCAACGTCGACCTCGAAAATCAGGAGATCCCCACCACCACACCTTATATCGACTATTTTGCGCCCGAATACGTATGCACCGCAAAGATCGCTACCTACGTTCCCACCTATAAGCTCGGTGACGTTAACGACAACGGCGAGATCGAAAAATACGACTATATCGCGGTCAAGCGCGCAGTAATGGGCACCCTTACTCTTGACGAAACCCAGCAAAAGGCTGCTGACGTAAACGTTAAGGACGGAGTTGAAAAGTACGACTACATCCTTATCAAGCGTCACGTAATGGGCACCTTCAAGATCGAAGGATAAACTAATAACAGGATAAAAAAGGACTTGCGCAAAGCAAGTCCTTTTTCTGTCACAGCTTTAAAGCAAACCTTTCCATATCGACTCTGCCGTCGGGAAGAAAGGCTATACCCTCTTCCTCCAGAAGGCGTCTTTGCTCGTTTTCGCCGCCAAAGGCAAAGGCGCTCGTTAACCGACCGTCCTTCATCACAACGCGATGGCAAGGTATCTCGCCCGGGCGGGGATTGACGTGCAACGCATAACCTACCACGCGTGAAATGCGCGGATTGCCCACGCGACAGGCAATATATCCATAGGAAGCGACCCTACCCTTTGGGATCAGACAAACTTCATTATATATATGCTCAAAAGTATTCAAAAAATCACCTCGCAAGTATTATATCCCATATCCGCTAAAATTTCAACTTTTTGCAATTTTTAGCACCTTTTCACAAATACCGCTAAAATTGTTAACAAAATACTGCAATATTTTTTGGCAATTGCTATTGACAAGACGAAAAAACGGGGTATAATAAAGACAAGATTAGCACACGACAACAGCGAGTGCTAAAAACAATAAAAGGGAGCAAGGCGCAAATGGAACTCAGCGAACGCAAAAAAGCGATACTCAAGTCGGTCGTCGACGCATATATCGCAACAGGCGATCCTGTCGGCTCGAAATATCTTACCGCAAACGCCGATTTCAACGTTTCGAGCGCAACGCTCCGTAACGAAATGAACGCGCTTGAAAGCATGGGCTATCTCGAGCAGCCGCACACCTCGGCAGGCAGAGTGCCGACCGCAAAGGGCTACCGCACCTACGTTGAAAATCTTATGGGCAGATATTATCTGGCCATGGAGGAGGTAGAGGTGCTCGACGAGCTTATCGAAAATAAGCTTACCGAAATGACCTCGCTTATGGAGGAAGCAAGCCACGCGATAGGCGAATTAACGAACTACACGTCGTTTGCATTCATCGGCGGAAGCGGAAGCGAGGCCGACAGATACGAGGTTCTTCTTATCGGTGAGCACGATTTTCTGCTTATTATGATCTGCAAGGACGGCTCGGTCCGTTCAAGACAGGTAAAAACACAGGAAACCGTCAATGTGGCGGTGATCGAAGCCGCAAAGAACGCGCTTAACAAATGCTTCACCAACATCACGCCCGAGCAGGTCAACCTTAACACCGTGCTTGAGTTTGAAAGCGCACTGGGCGAGCATAAGGCGTTTGCCTCGATGCTGCTTCGAGTGGTGAACGAAATGTTCAACTCCTTCGATAGCGAAAAGGTTCACATCGACGGCGTTACAAAGCTTCTCTCCTACCCCGAATTCTTCAACGTTGCAAAGGTACAAAGCGTTCTTTCGATGATCGAAGAAAGAAAGCGCTTCTCCGAGCTGATGAAGAAGGCGGTTCCCGGACAAACGAGCATCATCTTCGGCGAAGAGGCTCAGGATATCGCACCCCCCGGCACGGGATTTGTATTCCACCCGATCACCGTTGAGGGCAAGGTCGTCGGCGCAATAGGCGTTATCGGCCCGAAGCGTATGGATTACAAAAAGGTCATTGCCTCGCTTGATTACTTTGCAGAGGGCTTGACCGGACAGATAGACAGATCAACAAACAAAAACCTCTTGATTGGAGAAACAAACGATGCAGAATGAAGTAATAAACGAAGAAGCGGTCGAAACCGAGGAAAAGGCAGAAGCCGCTGTTAAGGAAGAATCCAAAAAGGAAAAGAAATGCAAAAAATCGGATAAGGCAGAAAAGGAAATCAACGAGCTCAAAGCAAAGCTCGCCGAAGCGGACGATAAATTCCTTCGCCTTGCCGCAGAATACGATAATTACCGCAAGCGCACCGCAAAGGAAAAGAGCGAGGCTTATACCGACGCTTACTGCGACGCGGTGAAAACGATCCTTCCGCTTGCCGACTCGCTCGACAAGGCACTCGAATTCACGCCCGACGACGAAGGAATCAAAGCACTCTCGAAGCTGTTTTCCGACATTCTTTCCAAAATCGGCGTAAGCGAGATTGAATCCGACGGAAAGGAATTCAACCCCAATCTCCACAATGCGATAATGCACGAGGACGACGAGACCATGGGCGAAAACCTTGTAAGCCAAACCTTCCAAAAGGGTTATACCTTAGGCGAAAAGGTCATCCGCCACGCAATGGTCAAGGTAGTCAACTAAAATTTGTTAACAATTACACTATATAAAAAGGATGGTATTTAATTATGGCTAAAATTATCGGCATCGACCTCGGTACAACCAACTCCTGCGTAGCAGTATACGAAGCAGGCGAACCCACAGTTATTCCCAACGCAGAAGGCGGAAGAACCACCCCCTCTGTAGTTGCATTCTCGAAGACCGGCGAAAGAATGGTCGGTCAGGTAGCAAAAAGACAGGCGATCACCAACCCCGATCGCACAATTATCTCTATCAAGCGTGAAATGGGTACCAACTTCAAGGTAGGTATCGACGGCAAGGATTACACTCCCCAAGAAATCAGCGCAATGGTGCTCCAAAAGTTAAAGAGCGATGCGGAAGCATATCTCGG
>JAFZDO010000001.1 GCA_017561145.1 Clostridia bacterium
ACACCCGTTCTGCCGACTTGGATATCGATATCGGTAAGACGCGTTTGCGCTATTTCCGCAGGGAATTTATAAGCCACCGCCCAACGCGGAGCGTTTGCCGTACTGCCCAATCGCTCACGAAGCGCAAGCCTGTCGACCTTTATCACCGCGCCGTCAGTATCGTAAGGAAGCTTCGGGCGCGATTCGCCGATAGCGCGCACCGCCTCAACCACCTCGTCGGCGGTATGGCAAAGACGGCTTCCGTCGGAAACGGTAAAGCCGAGCGATCTTAAATATTCAAGCGATTCCGAATGGCGAGCGGGCATGTCCTCGGCCGATTGGAGATTGAAAACGAAAATTTCAAGCCCTCTTTCGGCGCAGATGCGCGAATCCAACTGACGGAGCGAGCCTGCCGCCGCGTTACGCGGGTTCGCAAAATGCTTTTCTCCGTTTGCATCGCGCTTTTCGTTTAATTTTGCAAAAACCCTTCGCGGCATATAAACCTCGCCGCGGACGAGCACCGTCGCATCGCTGTTTAATTTTAAGGGAGCCGAGCGAATGGTTTTGACGTTTTCGCTCACGTCCTCGCCGAAAATACCGTCGCCGCGCGTTAATCCGCGCACGAAAAGTCCGTTTTCGTATTCAAGCGACACCGAAAGTCCGTCGAACTTCTTTTCAACGGTAAAATCGGCATCGGGATATTCGGCTTTTATCTTGTTTACGAACTCGTAGATCTCCTCCTCCGAAAAAATATCGCCGAACGAGTCCATAGGCACCGCATGGCGCACCTTTTCGAATTTTTCCGAAACCTTTCCGCCGACGCGCTGTGTCGGGGAATTGGGGGAGGCGAATTGAGGATATTCCCTCTCCAGCTCGACAAGGCGCGCGAAAAGCGCATCGTATTCCTCGTCCTGAATGATCGGAGAATCGAGCTCGTAATATAAACGCGAATGGTAATTTATCTGTTCCTCAAGCTCTTTTATCAAAAGCTCTGCATTTATGCCTTTTTGCATACTATCGCAACCCAATCGTTCTTTTCTTTAAGCTCTTCAACAACAAAGCCGTTATTCTTAAGTGCGTCAAGCACGAATTCTTTTCTGGGAGATATGATACCCGAGCAGACCATTCTGCCGTCGGACTCAAGGCAGGAATCGAACAAGGGAAGCATATCGCTTATAATGTCCGCAACGATATTGGCAAGGATTATGCCGTATTTCTTTTCGGCAAAGGAATCCCAAAGTGCCTTATCGGTAAGCACGTTGCCGCAATAAACCTCCATAACGCTCTTATCAACACCGTTCTTTTCGGCGTTTTCGTCGGCAATGCGTGTTGCGACCATATCGATATCGACAGCGTCGATATGCTTTGCGCCCAAAAGCGCGGCGCCTATGCCCAAAATACCGCTTCCGCAGCCCATATCGAGCACGCTTTTGTTTTCGGGAGCGAGGTTTTCAAGTGCTTCAAGGCAAAGCGCGGTGGTTTCGTGTCTGCCCGTACCGAAGGAGGATGCAGGATCGATCTCGATAACGGTTCTGCCGTTGCCTTCTTCCTTTTCCCACGAGGGAACGACAAGGAATTTTTCGCCGATGGGAAGCGGATGGAAATATTGCTTCCAATTGTTTTCCCAATCCTTTTCGTCGGTTACCGAAAGCTCGGTTTCAAGCGTACCGAGCCAATCCTCACCCGATTGCTTTAATTTTTCAACGCCTGCAAGCACGCCCTCGAGCTGAAGAAGTCCCTGCTCGTTTTCGGCAAGGTAAACGCGAACCAGAACGTCACCGTCCTCACGGAGAAGTCCGTCCTCGACGTAATCGAAGGGCACGTATTTATTTTCAAGCAATTCGGCAAGGTCACGCGGGTCGTCAACAGAAAAGCAGGTAATGCCCTCGTTGAACAAAACGCCCGAGATTACCTCGCTTCCCGCAGTTGTTGTATGAATGGTGATTTCGTTAAATTTCATTTTTGTATTTCCGTCCGTATATTATTCTTGTCTTAATTGCTCATAGGTAAGCTTCATATATGCCGCATCGTGCGATTGAGTTCCCGCCGATTCGCAGATTATCGTAGGAGCAACGCCAAGCGAAACCATCGCCTCGGCAAGCGGCTCGAAATTCGGGCCGTAAACGTCATCCTCAAAGGTAAGATGCTTCTTTTCGCCCATTTCGGTGAACATTATTTTTGAAAAGTGACAGTGAAGATCCTCGGCATAATTGCTTCCCAATTCCGAAGCGATACGGTCGAAAACACGCTTGTAATCGTCAGCGGTATAGAAAACGCCTCTGTCGCGCGCGTTAAGATGACCGAAATCCACAACGGGTGCAAAGCAGGGTGATATCTTGCAAAGCTCGATAACCTCATCGAGCGTGCCCAGCTGATTTACCTTGCCCATCGTTTCGATGCCGACGATGGTTTTAAAATTATTTTCCTGCATCATCAATGCGACGCCCTCGAGCGTTTCGCGCGCGTAATCCATTGCGGTTTCACGGCTTATCTTCGCGCAGGAGCCGCAATGCACCACCATCGTTTTTGCACCGAGCAAAGCGCTTACCTCGGCGCTCTGGCGTATGTATTCAATGCTCTTGTCGCGCTTTTCCTTTTCGGTCGAGGAAAGCGAAATGAAATAGGGTGTATGGAACGACATGTCGATACCGTGCTCTGCTGCCTTTCTGCCGATCGCGGCGAAAAGGTCAAAGCTTCCGCTTATACCGTTGCCTGCTTCGTATTCATAGGCGTCAAGCCCCATCGACTTAACAAAGCCGGGCGCTTGAAGGGTAGATTTTCCGCCTGCGGCGCGAAATGCATCGCAATTGCCGCCGGGGCCGAATTTTGCGATCTTACTCATTCCTTATCCTTCGCTTTCTTTTTACGGTTACGTATCTTTTGCATTGCGTTTTTCGGATTAAGCCAATCGAGCTTCTTTACAAAGGGACGCTCGAAAAAGCGCTTCATGCGGAAAAATTTGCTTTCGACGGGCTGTATCGGCTTTACAAGCGCAAACCGAATACCTGCGCGGTGCGCGGCGATACAGTCGGTGAATATCTGGTCGCCGACTGCCATGACCTCGCTCTTGTCCAAGCCGAAGTGGGCAATACACTTGCGCACGCCCTTTGGCGAGGGCTTGCCTGCCTTACAAACGTAAAACAGACCGAGCCCTTCGTTGAAGGTCGTAACGCGAGTGCCCTGATTGTTGGACACGAACGCCATCTTTATTCCCGCTTCCCTTAAAGAAGCAAAATATTCTTTCATTTTCTCGGTAGGGCGTTCGACCTCATAGGGAGCTATCGTATTGTCGATATCGAACACGACGCCCTTGACCGACAGCTCTTTCAATGCCTCGGGAGTTATCGTATATACGTCGCAAAACGCCATATCGGGGCGGAAAAAACGAAATGCCATAAAAATCTCCGTTTGATTATTTTGCCTTTGCGTAGACTATCGAAAACGGCGGCAATACTGTCGTACCGTTTCCGTTTTTAATTTCGAGCGTGCCGTTTACATCGCCCGAAAGGATATATTCGCCGTCTTCAAGACCGCTGACGTAGTTAACGGTCGCTTCATTTTCGCAAGCGTTGACGATAAGCAAGATCCTTTCGCCGTCGTTTCTTTCCCAACGCTCGGAGAATACCGCGGAGTGCTCGATTATGCCGCCGTAAGCCTCCTTACAGCGGGTGGTACGGATAATGGGCTGATCGTCATAAAATTCGGGGGTCTTAAGCAATCTGCCGTTATAGAAATAGGATCCGATTTTTGCTCTTTCGTGCACGCACTTTTTATAAAAGTCCTTGCTCTTCATTTGCATATAAAGATCGGGAGCGTTCCAGCCGAGCTGCTCGCCGAAGGTGAACGACTGAGCGATATTTATGCGCTGACCCTCATCGTCGTCATAGGGCATATAGCGGTAATTACGTCCGAACATCGAAACGTAGCCCGCATATACGGCAACAAAAGCGGGAACCTGACGGTTGTGTACCCAAAGCCAGGTAAGATAGCCCTGCATTCTCTTCATAAAGGGGTCTGCCGTGCATTCGGTGGTGAGTGCACTTCCCTCGGGACGGATACGGTTGACGTGGTCGAGGAGGTTGTTATAGCCCTCTACCCACCAGGTACCGCCGCCCGCGCGGTGCGAATGCGTTCTGTCCTCGCACATTTTCGGTGCCGCCGCGGCAATCTGGTCGATATAAACGGCGTTAACGCCGACCTCGTTAAGAAGCTTGCTTACGAGCTCGGTAACCTTTTCCTGCCAGCAAGCAGTCGAGGGGCACATTATCGAATGGCGAACGGGGTTGCCGTCGGCTTCCTTTGAATTGTAGGTTTCGATAAAGGGCGTTCCGTTACGGTCCTTGGTGCAATTCGGCTTTGCCTTTGCAGACCACTCGAAATCCTCCATTCCTCTGTCCTTGGTGTCCCAAAGACGTCCGTTGATATAGGGCATTACGCGAACGCCGTTTTCCTGCAAGCGCTTTACACCCGTGTGGAAGGCTTCCTTTGCGGGGAAATAATGGGGATAATCGTTATCATAGGGGATAACGAACCAGTCGTAAAGATGTATGGGGCTGTTATATTCAAGGTCAGCATTGGCGGCGAGAACGTCGTCGACGTATTGCTCGTCGTCCTTCATACGAACTATCCACCAATGGTTTTCATGCTTCATCCAATCGGGGCTGTCTTTTCTGCCCTCTTCATCGGTTTCGGGCTTCCAGACCGCGTTTTTAAGGAAGAATTCGCGGTAGATCTGCGCGGCATCATACCAGTTGCCGTCGAAGATCTCCCAAACGCATGCACCGCAAAGCCTTTGCGAGTTTGCGGGAAGATCGATATCGGTCAAGGGAAGCTTACCGCACGCGCTGAAGAATTTTTCGTGTTTTTTCTTTTCAAACCAGATCTTTTTATATGCGGGCGCAGGATCGTGAAGTCCGTAGTAAATACCGCGGTTCCACGCTTTGTTCCAGAACGCCATAAACTGCATCGATGCGCCATAGGAGGGATAATCCTGACAGGATCTGCATTCGTCAAGTCCGTTCCAAAGCTCGCCGGGGCCGTTGGGCGACATAAACCAAACGTCCTTTTTGGCGTCGAAGCTTATGATCGGATAATCGCAGGAATAAAGGCTGTAATCCTTGTTTTCGCTGATAAGCTCGGTCGTCCATTCAATGCGGTTGCCGACGGTGTGTGCACAAAGCAAAACCGTAACGTCCTTTATCTTATCGTTGCCCGAAAGCACGACGAAGGTGTTGCCGTCAACCGTTTGGTACGCACAGCTTTTCCATCCTTCGCAGGAGGAAACGGTGATCTGCTCGTCCGAGCTCATGGCACGCGCAGTCAAGGTGAACAAGGGGCGCTTTTGTGTAAGGAAATTCTTTTTTATCTTTTTGTCGCGAATTGAATAAAGCGAAATACCGCCCTTTTCACAGATAAGGGTACAAAGCAATTCGCCTGCTTGAATTCTGATAAGATCGTTGTTTTTCATTTCTTTACTCCCTTGTGATAATCTTTATTTTTTAGCAAGATTTGTTTTTGCAAAGGTAAAAGGCACCACCGCGTCGGCAACGTTATCAAGCAGAATGCGCTTGCATTCCTTCATCGTTGCGCCCGTAGTGTAGATATCGTCTACAAGAAGTATCTTTTTGTATCTGACCGTCATATCTCGGTCGAGACGGAGCTTGTATCTGCCTACAATGTTCTTTCTTCTTTCGCTTGCGCTGAGCAGCTTTTGCTCGCGGCCGCCGACACGCTTCAACGCGTGGATGACAGGGATGCCGTAAATATGCGAAAGCGCCTTCGCGAATTCCTTTGCCTGATCGTAACCGTAGCGTCTTGTCCTTCGCGGAAGGCGGGGTACGTAGGCAACTCCGTCGTAAGCAGACATTTTAAGTCCCGTTGCGTCGACTGCCAATTCGGCAACAAAGCGCATAGCCTCTATATCGACGTTATTTTTGATAAAATACATAAACCGTCTTGAAAGATATCCGCCGTAGAAAAACATAAAGCGGTGGGACGGCTCGCCCGAGCATTCGCATTCGCTCGGGGCTTTATGACACGCCTTGCATTTTTCGGTCAGTATCGACTGAAAATTCGCAAGACAGTATTTACAAAGCGGAAGCTCCTGATAGCACGCGCGAAATCTGCACATCATACAAAGTGCAGGCGAGATATGTCTTATTTTCATGATCACACCAAAGGCAAAAGATGCTTCAGCGCCGTGTGGCGAATCGGTATCCTGTTGTTCGAAACCATAACGCCTATCGTACGGCTCGTGCCGACTATGACCACCATTTCCCTTGCACGCGTGACCGCGGTATAAAGCAGGTTGCGCGTCATAAGAGGAAAGGGCGCATCGAACGAAGGGATAACGACGATACGGTATTCGCTTCCCTGACTTTTATGTGCCGTTACGGCATAGGCGTGCTCAAGCTCCTCGAGCTGTGAAAAATCGTATTCGGTAACACGTCCGTCGAAATCGACCGTCAGGCTTTCGTTTCTCGTGTCTATTTCGGAAATGCGGCCTACGTCGCCGTTGAATATGCCGCTTCCCGATTCGTGACCGCGCTTCCATTCAAGGTCGTAATCGTTTTTGATCTGCATTACCTTGTCGCCCTCGCGGAAGATGACCGAGCCGTATTTCTTTTCGGCTTTTTTCGGCGATTTGGGATTAAGCGCATTCTGAAACATCGCGTTGAGCTCATTCGTTCCCAACGAGCCCTTTCGGGTGCAGGTTATCACTTGTATTTCGTCGAAGGGATCGGCATTATACCTTTCGGGCAGACGCTTCGCCACAAAGGAAAGGAGAAGCGACGCGATATCCTCGGCGCCCGTACGCTCTACAAAGAAGAAATCGTTATCGCGCGAGCTTAATACAGGCATTTCGCCGCGGTTTATCGCGTGGGCGTTCATTACGATAAGGCTTTGCTCCGCCTGACGGAATATTTTATCGAGCTTGACAACGTTGAAGCGATTGGAATTGATGATATCGTTAAGACAGTTGCCGGGGCCGACGGGAGGAAGCTGATCGGGGTCGCCGATAAGGATAAGATAGCTTCCGAGCTTTACCGCCTTCAGCAAAGCACACATAAGATTAGTGTCGACCATCGACATTTCGTCTATTATAATGACCTTTTGATTTATGGGGTTTTCCTCGTCGCGCTGAAAATGGTGGCGTCCGTTATCCGCTATGCTTGCTTCAAGCAGACGGTGGATGGTTTTCGCCTCCCTGCCCGACGATTCGAACATTCTTTGTGCCGCTCTGCCCGTGGGCGCAGCAAGCACGCAGGAAAATTTAAGTATATCGCAGATATCAAGTATCGCCTTGATAACCGTCGTTTTACCCGTACCGGGACCGCCCGTGATAACGGTAACTCCGCCCGTCAGCGCGTATGATATCGCCTCGCGTTGCTCATCGGCATAGGTGATTCCGTATTTCTGCTCGAGCACCTTGGTCTGCTCGTCGATTCCCTCGAGAACGAAGGGGAATTTGAAATCGGAAAGAGCACGCAGCTTTGCGGCAATATAAACCTCGGCTGAATAAAGCTCGTGCAACGCATAGGCGTTATCACCGTCCGCTTCGAACTTCTTTATCTGCTCCTTCATAACGAGTCTGCCGACAGCCTCCCGTGCGATAGCCTCAGAAACGCCGAGCACCTTTGCCGAAGCGCTGAACAGCTCGTCCTCGGGAAGATAGCAGTGACCGCCGTTGACCGATGCAACGGTAAGCGTGTGTATTACGCCCGCCTCGGCACGGTCGGGGCTGTCGTGGGGGATGCCGAGCGACATCGCAACCTTGTCCGCCTTATCGAACCCGATACCGCTTATATCGTTGCAAAGTCGGTAGGGTGTCATTTTTATGATATCGACGGCGGCAGAACCGTACGCCTTGAAGATCTTGACCGAAAGCGCGGGGCCGAAAAACTGATTGCAGAACATCATGACCGTCCGCATACCGAATTGCTCGGTATAGCTTTCGTGAATGCCGTCGGCGCGTTTCGGAGAAATTCCTCTTATATCGCAAAGCCAACGGGGATTGTTTTCGATAACGTCGAGCGAATCCTCGCCGAAGCGGGCAACGATCCTTTCGGCGGTAACGGGACCTATTCCCTTTATTGCGCCCGACGCAAGATATTTAAGTATTGCCGCCTGAGTTGTGGGCAGCTTTTTTTCGAAATAATCAACGCGGAATTGACGTCCGAAGGTTGAATGTACCTGCCATTCACCCTGAACGCGAATAGTTTCACCCTCTCCGACGTAGGGCATAATGCCAACGAGCGTTATCGGCTCGCCTCCGCAATTTATGGTGCAGACGGTGTATCCGTTTTCGCCGTTCGAGTATATTATGTCTTCAACAACGCCGTCAAGATACAGCTCGCCCAAAATACTACCACCTTTTGATATAGACTTTCCGTTCCTCGTCCGCACAAACACGGCGGATGACCTCCTCCTGCTCGGCATCGGTCCGACAAATTATAAGCATATCCGGCTTTGCCCCGTCAAGAAGCTCCTTATCAAAGCAAAGACAGATAAAATTCGTTTTTTTGGCACGGGAAACGCGTATTGCTTCAAGCACGGCAAGAATTACCCCCAAAACCGCAAATGCAGAAAGAAAAACCTCGTAAAATATCGCCATACTTAATCACCTTCTATTATATTATATGCGTTTGCAAATTGCAAGTGAAAAAGAAAATTTAAATACCCCTAAACGAACAAAAACCCGATGCGTTTTCACACATCGGGCTTAAAGCTTGCCAAAGGAGGCTTATTTCATTTTATATCCGCATTGATTGCAGAAATTCGCCTGAGGTCTTACAACGTTTCCGCAAGAGGGGCAGCGCTTTACAAGCGGTTCGCCTTCCTTGGGAAGAACAACGGTTTTTTCTTCGCCGTCATCGGAAACGAAATCGGCGTCGTCTGCCATAGGTGCAGCCGCTTCTTCGACAGGCGTTTCAGCTACGGGTTCCTCAACCACGGGAGCCTCGACTACGGGAGCCTCGACTACGGGAGCCTCGACTACGGGTTCTTCAACAACGGGTGCTTCAACAACGGGTGCTTCAACAACGGGTGCTTCAACAACGGGTGCTTCAACTACAGGTGCTTCAACTACGGGCTGAACGGGTTTGCATTCGTTAGCCTTGCTGTTGCGCAGGAACGCAAGTATTGCTTCGCTCGTTCTTGCGTTTTCCTCGCAGGATTTGATAAGAGTGCCGTAACCGAAGAACATGTAGATAGGGATAAGAGAAAGTCCGAAATAAGCAGTCGCACCGAGAATGCCGATCAAAATGCCCGCTATCATGGTGCTGAGTTCCCTGGAAAAGACACCGGTGAGAACGCCTGTAATAAGGATAAACGCAGAGATAATGCAATTGAATACGAAGAAAACTATCGCGATACCGCGAAGCTTTCCGCCAACGTTTTTGAACATGATTTTCACCTCATAAAAATTTATTTGATTTGGTTTAGCGCTGTTGAATGTCGTAATAGCTCTTATCCGAGGGAGTGAAATAAACGTCGATATTTCCGAGATGGGTATTGAGGACTATCATTTTGAATCCGTCGAAGACGTATTCACAGCTTCCGTCGGGATAGGTGACCGCATCGAGATCGCCGTCTTCATGATCGGCTTGTGCCTGTGCGATGATCTCCTCGATGCTTATTTTGCCCGAAGCAAGCGCCATTTCAAGCATTTGCGGCTCTCCGTCGAGCTTTACCATCATAAGTCCGCCGATAACGTAAACGACGCGCTCGTCGGTATAGAAAATATATTCGAGTCTGTCGCTTCCGTCGGATGTGTAGGTCAGATCGAAAGCACTCTCATCCGAGCAGGCGGCGAACGGGACCGCCATCGACAGCACGAGTACAAAAGCGATCAGTCTTTTAAGCATTTTCGGACTCCTTTTTCGTTTCGCCGTTAAGCTTGAGCTCGGCAAACTGCTCACGTGTGATAAGTATGTTGCGCTTCTTGGTCGCGGCATCGAATTCGCCGATATATCCGCGGCGCTCCATTTTGTCGATGATCCTTGCGGCACGCGCATAACCGAGCGACAGTCTGCGCTGAAGCAGAGAGGTCGAAACCGTTCCGCTTTCGATGGCGACCTCGATAGCGTCCATAAACATCGGATCGGTCTTGTCGTCGCCGTCGTCCGCCTCTGCCGCGGCAGCCGCACCCTTCTTGCCCTTCATGCCGCAGAGCTTTGCTTCCTGCTCGATCTGCTGCATGATAGCATCGTCATACTGAGCCTGAGCGGCTTCCTTGATAAACTGAGTGACGGCGGCAACCTCGCCCTTGCCGTCAACAAATGCGCCCTGAACGCGTATCGGCTTCATTGCGCCGACGGGATAATAAAGCATATCGCCCTTACCGAGCAGCTTTTCGGCACCCGTCATATCGAGAATGGTACGCGAGTCGACCGCCGAGGTGGTCGTCAACGCGATTCTCGAGGGAATGTTAGCCTTGATAAGACCGGTGATAACGTCGACAGAAGGTCTTTGAGTACCGATAACAAGGTGGATGCCCGCCGCACGCGCTTTTTGAGCAAGACGGCAAACCGAGGTTTCAACGTCATCGGGAGCGGTCATCATCAGATCGGCAAACTCGTCGATAAAGATGACTATCTGAGGCATAAGCTCACGCTCGGGATCGTTTGCAACTGCGTTGTTATAGCCCATAAGGTCACGCGCACCGACCTCCTGAATAAGGCGGTAGCGCTTTTCCATTTCACTGCATGCCCAGTTAAGGGTGCCCGCGGCGTTCTTCGGGTCGTTGATAACCGGAACGAGAAGGTGGGGGATGTCCTTATAGTCGGAAAATTCAACCGTTTTCGGGTCGATAAGTATCAATTTTACGTCGTTGGGGTGATTGCGGTAAAGCAACGAAATGATAAGTGAGTTAATACAAACCGATTTACCTTGACCGGTTGCGCCCGCAACGAGAAGGTGGGGCATTTTTGCGATATCAAGATAAACGGGACTGCCCGCAACGTCTTCGCCGAGCGAGCAGAAAAGTCTGCTCTTATTGTCGCGGAAGACGGCGTTGTCGATAAGTCCGCGGAGTCTTACGGTCGAGGTCGCCTTGTTGGGGATCTCAACGCCGACAGCCGCTTTTCCGGGGATATTTTCGATTCTTACCGCGGTTGCCGCAAGGTGAAGCGCGATATCGTCGGCAAGATTGGAGATAGCCTTTACTCGGACGCCTGTTTCGGGCTGAAGCTCATATCTGGTAACGGTAGGACCGTAGGTGGAATTGATCACCTTCGCCTTTACGTTGAAGCTTGCGAGAACCTCCTCGAGCTTGCGGCTCGTCCTTTCGACCTCGGCACCGGAGGGACCGCCCATTCCGTTGCCCGAATCTGCGGTAAGCAGAGATATGGGAGGAAATACGTACGGCGTGTCCTCAATAGGCTCAAGGCAAAGCTCCTCGTCCTCTTCATCCTCGATGCTTTCGGTTTCCTCGATGATCTCGGGAATGGTTTCGGGAGCGTTTTCGTTCGGAGCCTCAACGGGCTCGTCCTCAACCGGAGCAGATACGTTCTCCTCCGCAATCGGCTCTGCCGGATCGGGAGTCAGCTCGGTATCTGTTGCGGCGTTATATTCGGAAATAGTTTCGAATTCGGGCTTTTCCTCCTCAAGGGCGGGATCCTCGGGGAGTGCGACGGGAAGCTCGGATTGCTTCTCTTCCAGCTTCTTTTTACGGCGGGGAGCGGGTATCTCGAGCTCTTCCTCGTCTTCCTCGTCTTCACGCGCTTCCTTTGCACGGTTTGCCGCATCGCGGAAGTAATTGATTATCGCCATAACGGTGTCCTTGGGCGTTGCGCCGCAAAGAAGCACGGTGCAGATGAATATACCCAATATCGCAAGAACCATCGAAGCGGTGGTGCCGATGGTAACGGTGAAAAGCATTGCTATCGAGCCGCTGATAAGGCCCGCGCTCTTAAGCTCGATGCCCTGAGAGTATAGGAGGCTCAATGCAGGCTCCTCGCTTCCGGCAACGAGTATCTGGACGAAGATCGAAATGAACACGAATTCGAGCGCATAAATGACGTATTTCACTCTTGCGACGTTGTTCGCGTGGTCACGTCCCCAAAAAATATCGATAACGAGGATAAGGAAGGGCACCACGTAATACATAGGCCCGAACAGCCCCTTTAAAAAGGTGGCGATAATATTGCCGAACCAACCGTTGTTGATTGCGGGTATGAACGTAAGAATGATGAAAAAGGCAATGAAGCCAACGACCCAGCGCACTATTTCGGAACGCTCGATCTTTATTTGCTTTTGCTTCGAATTGCCGGAAGTATTCGTTTTTTTAACGTTTTTGCTTTTTTTCTTATCCGCCACGGCGAGCTCCTCTTAATTCAACTTCATTCATATCGCGATGTCCGCAATGATAGCGGCAGCGCCTATAATTACGCAGTATACCGAAAATACCGCAAAGCCTTTGTTTTTGGAAATATACTGAAGCAGCTTGATCGCAAAAAAGCCGACTGCCGCCGCGGTAACCGCGCCTACGATCACCGGCAAAAGCATACCCTCCGACATACCCTCCGCAAAAAGGTCGGGTAATTCGGTAACGCAAGCGCCGAGGATCGCGGGGATCGACATCAGGAACGAAAATCTTACCGCCTCCTCGCGGGAAAGGCCGAATATTCTGCCGCCCGTAATTGTCGAGCCCGAACGGGATATACCGGGCATTATGCCGAGAAGCGCCTGAACAACGCCGACGCCCAAGGGCCTTAAATATCCGCCGTTTTCAGCGGAGAGGTCGGTCGATCTCAAGCGGTCGCTTACAAAAAGCATCACGCCGTTGATGATAAGCAGAATGCCGATCATCCAAGAAACGGTGCTTATCTCCTCAACAATTTCGTCGAGCCCCAAAAGCTTGACGGGAACAAGCGGAAGAGTTGCGATACAAAGCATCAGGAAAAGCTTTTCGCCCGAATCAAGCCCTTGCTTGATCTTGCCGGTAAACAGCTTTTTCATAAGCGAGAAAAATCCCAAGAAAAGCATAAGCACGTCCTTGCGGAACACTACGCAAACCGAAAGGAGCGTTGCCAGATGAAGCGCGATATTGAAGGCAAAGCCGTTTTCGGCCTGAGTTCCGAAAAAGTTTTGCGCCAGAGCAAGGTGTCCCGAGCTCGAGATCGGCAAAAACTCGGCGATACCCTGAATAATTCCGTATACGATTGCCTCGATCACGCCCATGATTATACCTGCTTTCACTGCTTTCTGCTCTATGCATACTCTTATGCATATTCTTCATTATAACGATATATTCTTAAAATGTCAAGTTAATTGTAGCATCGTCACAGGTGTCGCGCTACGACAAAACATGCGATTGACAAACAGCTTCTTTTAGTGTATAATCGGGTGTAATTGATTTGAATTTATTAAGGAGATGAGCTTTTGTCCTCTGCTTTTAAAAACTTTTTCATCACCTTCGCAATATGCCTTTTGGTGTTTGCCTTCGTCGGGTTCACGTTCGTTTACGATTGGCTTCTCGACGTGCTCAATTTCAGCGATATGAACGAAACCTCCGAAACGGTATCGAACGACGTTTCCGGTGAAACCTCCGAGGAGCAGTCCGAAGCCGTTGTTCCCGATACGGGCATTGATGAAAACGGCGACGTTTTCACGGCGTTCGTCATGTGCGTCGACTCCGAAGGCAAGATGCTCAACGGCGTGTTTATCGATTCCAACGGAAAAAGCAAGCAGTTCATTTACTGTCCCGTTTCCGCAAACCTTAAAACCACCAACGAGATCGGCGTGAACGTTCCCTTGTACGATCTTTTCACAACGTTGTCGCCCGATGAGATCGCACAGTGCGTTTCGACTCTTACCGGCATCAGCACCGATTACTGTCTGCGCTTCGACCGTGAGGGCTTGAAATCGATCGTGAAATCCATTCCCGGCGCATACGTGGAATTGGGCTCTACCGAAACGGTCACCGTTGTAAATCCCATTTACAGCACCTACGTTCCCGAGGACGGGATGCCCTACCCCGAGGATTATTATATCACGATCCAAAACAATCCCGACGGAAAGGTGCTTTTGAACGAGCTTGTCGGAAACCGCACCGCGCTTGAATGGCTTTTGGAATACAACCCCAACTTCAACGGTGCCGAATACAACGCGCTCTACACCAAGATCGCAAAGTCGATCATCCGTCAGTTCCTTACTCAGGAAAACGCGATGAAGAGCACCGAAATTATGGCGATGCTCATTGCCAACTGCGAAACCAACCTTACCCTGGACCGTGCCTCCGAGCACCTCGACACCATCTTTTCCTACAACACCTTCAAGCGTCACGAGATCAATTACCCCTCCAACTGGGAGCAGGCGGTTGACAGACTGCGCGAGCTTGACGGCTCTTTCAAATAAAACAAAAGGATCAAGACTATGAGCAAAGAGTATTCTCCCGCTACAAAATGCATACATTCGGGTTATCATCCCGCAAACGGCGAGCCCTTGGCTTTGCCGATATATCAGAGCACGACCTATTCCTATTCCTCCCCCACCGACATCGGCAAGCTTTTTGACCTTACCGCAGACGGCCATATGTATTCGCGCATTTCCAACCCCACGGTTGCCTGCGTCGAAGAAAAGATCGCCGATCTTGAAGGCGGTATCGGTGCGCTTTGCACGAGCTCGGGACAGGCGGCAAGCTTCCTTGCGATCGCAAATATCGCCTCCGCAGGCGACCACATCCTCGTTTCCTCGAAGATCTATGGCGGTACCACAAACCTTTTCAACGTAACGCTCAAGCGCTTCGGTATCGATTGCACGTTTTTCGATCAGGATCTTAGAAGCGACGAAATAGAAGCACTTATCCAACCCAACACCAAGCTTATCTTCGGTGAAACGATTGCAAACCCCGCGCTTTCGGTCTTTGATATCGAAAGGATCGCCAACGTTGCCCACAAAGCAGGCATTCCGCTTATCGTGGATAACACCTTTGCAACCGGCGTGCTTTGCAGGCCTATCGATTTCGGTGCGGATATCGTTGTGCTTTCCACCACGAAATATATGGACGGTCACGCGGTACAGCTCGGCGGCTGTGTTGTTGACAGCGGTAATTTCGACTGGACTCAGAACGATAAGTTCCCGGGTCTTTGCACTCCCGACGAATCCTATCACGGAATAGTTTATACCGAATCCTTCGGCAAGCTTTCCTACATCACCAAAATGCGCGTTCAGCTTATGCGCGACTTCGGCGTTTACCCGACCGCTCAGGCGGCGTTCCTTCTCGACCTCGGTATGCAAACGCTCGACGTACGTCTTGACCGCCACTGCAAAAACGCTTATACCGTTGCAAAATTCCTTGAAGAAAGCGGTTACGCGGAATACGTTAACTATGCGGGACTCGAAAGCAACAAATACAATGAGCTTGCAAAGAAATATCTTCCCAAGGGCTGCTGCGGCGTAGTTTCGTTCTGCATCAAGGGCGGAAGAGAAAAGGCGGAAAGGTTTATGAACTCGCTTTCGCTTTTCGTAAACGCCGTTCACGTTGCGACCGTTCATTCCTGCGTGCTTCACCCCGCAAGCTCGACACACCGTCAGCTTAGCGACGAAATGCTTGTTAAAGCAGGCATCGATGCAGGTCTTATCCGCATCTCGGTCGGTATCGAAAGCATCGAGGATATTCTTGCCGACCTCAAGCAGGCGCTTGAATCTGCTTTCGGCGAATAAAAATCGGCAAAACTTTTTGGTTAAAAGTGTCGAATAGATATTGAAATTCAAAATCAATTGTGATATAACGATAGTAACAAATACGGAGGTGTTACATTATGGCATATTCTATCATTAACGACGTTTGCATCGGTTGCGGTACCTGCGAAGCAGAATGCCCCGTAAGCGCAATCTCTGTTGGCGACGACGGCAAGTACGTTATCGACGCTGATCTCTGCCTCGACTGTGGCGCATGCGCAGGCGTATGTCCCGTTGATGCTCCCCAAGCGTAAGAGCAAAAATTAAGGGCTGAAACCCGATAATGCGTTCATAGGTCATCCCCTATGGGCGCATTATTGTTTTTCGTCCGAAAAATTTAAAGAAATATTTACCGTTTCGACAACCTTTAAACGGTATTTGTGATATTATAATGACTGATCTTCATACAAACAAAATCAACGCATCGATAATACTCAAGGAGCCCGACGGCGGCATACGCTTCGGCACCGATGCTCTTTTGCTTGCCGATTTTGCGTCCGGTATGAAAAAGGGTATTTGTGTCGATCTGGGCACCGGCTCGGGCGTTATCCCTCTGCTTATGCTTGCGACGGGAAGCAGATCGGATTTTATCGGGCTTGAGCTTCAGGAAAAATATGCAAAGGTTGCCGCGGAAAACGCAAAAAGCAACAACTTCGCCGAGCGCTTCAACGTTATATGCGGAAACGCGTCGGACTACCGAACGCTTTTTGAATGCGGCTTTGCGGAAAGCGTTATCACCAATCCGCCTTATATGCGCAACGATTGCGGTGCCGAAAACGGCGAAGAGGCACTGAACATCGCACGGCGCGAGATTTTGGGCGGCATCGGCAGCTTTTTGAAAGCGGCGGCGTGGTGTCTTAAAAGCGGCGGAAGCTTTTTTGCGGTCTACCGCCCCGACAGACTCGTAAACCTTCTGTTCGAAATGCGAAGCAATAAAATTGAGCCGAAACGGTTGCGTGCGGTCGTCCCCTCGGTCGGCAAAAAGCCGTCGCTGATACTCGTCGAGGGCAGAAAGGACGGCAAGGAGGGGCTCGTTTACGAAAACGACCTTATAATCTATGCCGACGGATCACATTCGGTACAAACCGAGGAAATGCAGAAAATTTACAAAAAATTCGAATAAAGAAAGTTATCTTGAATGTTTAAAAGAACGCTGGCTACGGTTTTGATAATTCTCACCGTACTGCCTGCCGTGATCGCGGCAGGGAGCGTTCTTTTTGCGCCCTTTAACGGCTTTACCGTCTTTGACGACGCTTGGGAAAATTCGATAAACGCCGCTTTGGGCAACGCGGACGAAAGCGCAGCTCCGACAAGTCCGCTCCCCGAAGGAGACCGTTATATCGTAAGATTCAAGGACAGCGTCCCTCTCTCGGCGATAGAAAAGGCGCTTGACGGAAAGGATTTCCGCCAGCTTGCCGAAAGCGAGCAAAGGCTTTTCGCTATCACCGACGAAAACAAAGAATTCATCGAAAAATACGACGCTATTATCGAATACCACGAATCCGACCTTGTCCGCGAAGCGCTTGCGGTAACCTCCGATGCGGCGCTCCTGCCATCCTTTGAGCAGAGCGGCATTTACAACGCCTGGGACAGAGTTACGGCAAAAAGCAACGTTATCGTGGCGGTTCTCGACACCGGTGTTGACCGTACTCACGAGGACCTTGCCGATGCGAATATCCTTCCCGGCTACGATGCGGTTACCAAAACGGCATCCGTCAACGACGACGCAGTCGGTCACGGCACGGGCGTTATCGGTCTTATCGCGGCGACCGCAAACAACGGCATCGGTATCGCCGGCGCGGCGCACGGCGTTACAATCTTGCCGATAAAGGTTTCTGCAAGCAGTACTACCATATACTCCTCAGACCTTGTTTCGGCAATACGCTTTGCCGCAAACTCGGGCGCTAAGATAATCAATATGTCGGTTGGCGGACTTTCATATTCCTATGCCGAGCAGGAAGCGGTAAATTATGCCGTTTCAAAGGGCTGCATCCTTATTTCCGCTTCGGGTAACGGCGGTCTGCTTCCCTATAAGGACAAGAAAAGCTATCCCGCCTCCTACGAGGGTGTTATTTCGGTTGCATCCTGTAATGCCGACGGCGAAAGAAGCGAATTTTCGCAGTATAACGATATGGTCGACGTTGCGGCACCCGGCGAGGCTTTAACGATGCCGATCGTCGAGGACGGTGTCTCGGCATACCGCATCGATTCGGGCACGAGCTATTCCTGCGCTATCGTCAGCGCGATCGCGGCGCTTGCGGTATCGGCTTGCGACGAAGGAATAAGGCTTGACAGCGATGAATTTTTATCGCTTATTATGAACACCTGCAACAAGACCCGCAACGACGAGCTGGGCTATGGCGTTATCAACGCAGTCCCGATCGTTGAAGCGGCAAATCTCCCGATAATTACGGGCGTTACCGACGGCGGAGTTTATAACGACAGCATAAAGGTCGGCTTCAACCGAGGTAGCGCAATGCTCGACGGAGAGGAATTCGAAGACGGCGACGCGATAATAGCAAGCGGCAGGCATTCTCTTACCGTTAAAGACGGCGATTTCGAAATAACCCTTCAATTCAGATTGGAATACGAGCCCTTTTCTTATGAATTCAAGGAGTTTTCGGATTACGCTTATTTCGAATTCAACAAGGGCGTTGCACAGCTTGACGGCTTTCCCTATACCTCGGGCGAAAAAATAACGCAATCGGGCAGGCACGAATTCGTCATTACGGACGGAAACGAAACCTTCAGAGAAATAATCGATATACGTTATTCTCTCCCCGAAGTCTACGGAGTCGAGGACGGCGCGATCTATAACGTCCCGATAGAAATATGCATCGTCGGCGACGGCAAAGCATTTCTTGACGGCAAGCAGGTTTATAACCGTATAGCAGTTGCCGAGAGCGGTCTGCATACGCTTACCGTCGAAAGCGGAAGCGGCTCTGTGAAAAAGGAGATCAGCTTCGAGATCGATTTCCCCTATGCAGAGCTCGTCCAAACCGATTACGCGGGCGCAAAAGCCGCGACCGACGAAGAAAACGGTTACGTCTGCATCTACGGCGACTCGCTTGTCGGTGTAAGGCTTTACGACAAAAACGATCTTTCGCAATATCTGCACTTCATTCCCACAGGGCGGATATATTCGCACAGATTTACCGAAACCGAGCTTATTCTCGCAGGTGACGACGGTATCACGGTGATCTCGCGTGCCGATGCGCTGAATCCCGAAGCGGCGGTAACCAAAACCCTTTCGTTTGAGGATATCGCACACTACGTATTTGCCGAAGACGCAATTTATGCATTCGGCGGAAGCTCGATCTATACAGTCGACCTCGAGCTTGGCGAGCTTACGTTCGTTTCCAACCTCGGTGTATACTGTGACAACGCGTATTATTCCGACGGCTTTATCTGTATGATCTCCGAGCGAAGAAACGAAAGAGTCTTCGTTTACGACGTTGCAAACAACAGTCTTTCCGACTTTTCGCTTGATTTTGCCATCGAAGACAAGCCTATTTGCTTTGAAAACGGATACCTTGCTATCGGCAACAGCCTTTTCAATATTTTGCGTGAATCGCTCGTGCTTGAATTTTGCTCATTCAGAGCGGTCGCTATCAGGGACGGCTTGCTTTTCACCGAAAACGCAATTATTGACATAAGCAGCGGAAAGGAGCTCGGAAGGCTCCCCTTCCTCGCTTCGGACATCGTTTTGGAATCCGACGGAATACGTATCTTCGGCGTCGAGCCGATAACTCTCAAGGTCTCCTCCGATGCCGAGGGTATTTTCGCCTACGGTGCGGCAGAGCCGAACGACCGTGCATTTTCAAAGCCCGAAAATTCAAACGATTTCCGCCAGACCATGTTTATCGACGGAAGCTGCAAAACGCTTTCGGCGGCAGCGGGCGAAAACGACGTTTTTGCAATATTCGAGGATAAATACGCCATCTATTCCTTTACCTTTGACGGTCTTTCCGAAAACGCCCCCGCGGCGTTACGCTTCGAGCCCGAAAAGCTCTTCCTTTCGGGCGGATACGTCACCGTATCGTTTAAAAACGTTCCTTACGTTTACATTGCTCCGACAAGCGACGTTTCGGCAGGCTCTTATATCGAGATCCCCTCGAGGGTCGAATCGGCTTGCACGGTAAACGGCATAGTATATATCGTTTCGGGCGGCAGATTGCATTACTGCCCTGCCGACGGAAGCGAAAAAACGACACTTTCGGTACGTGCGCGTGCGGTTGCGACCGACGGCACAAGAATCTACGTTCTTAACGGCACGACGCTTTCGGCATACAATGAAAATCTGGAGCTCCTTGCCGAGATCGAAACCAACGACGGCGAGCTTTTCGTTGCAAACGGCGTAATCGTAGGCGGAACGCTTTACGATACCGCGTTGTTTGCGGAATATGCGAAAATCACCAACCCGATCGATTACGTTTACGATAACGTTTATTTCTCGGGCAACGGCATTTACGAAACGGTTTCTTCGCGATTTATCGGCAATCTGGGAATCGCTTCTCCCGATGCGATATGCGCGCGTCCGAGCGGTATGATAATCGCCTTCGGCGGAAGCCGCATAACCGTTTCGAAATATGCGGATATGCACGATATTATTTCTCCTCCCGTTATCGAGGGCATCGCCGACGGCGGCATTTACCACGGCAGCACGACGGTGACCTTTACCGAAGGCATCGGGCATATCGATGGCAAAACGATCGAATCGGGCGCCGTGATCACAGAGGCGGGCGTTCACACGTTCGTGCTTACGCTTCCCTTCGGACAAAGCGTTTCCTTTAGCTTTACTATCGAAGCGCATATCGAAAAAATAGAATTTCTCGTCCCTAACAGAACGATGTCCATAGGCGAAACGATAACGCTTCGCATCCGTTTCCTTCCCAACGGCGCAGGCTCGGTCCCCGTGACCTATTCCTGTGATTCCGACGGGCTCGTTATAAACGATATCGGCGAGGTCACCGCGCTTCGCACCGGAACCTACACAGTTGTTGCGACGGTCGTTACCGATCACGTTACCCTTACCGCGCAAAACACCATTACCGTAAGAAACGACCTTATTACATTTGTTGAAAACAGCGGCATCAGAATCGACCGCGACAACATGCTTCTTTACGGAATCGCACCCGGAAGCAAGGCAAGCGATATAATCGCGCTCCTTTCGGTCAACAAGGAAGCTTACTTCCTCGATGCAGAGCAGCGCGAGGTCGAGGGCGTTGTTGCAACAGGTCAGTCCCTGGTGCTCTGCGACGAGGACGGAAATATTACCGACCGACTCACCGTTGTCATCCACGGAGATACCGACGGCGACGGATATATCACCGCGTACGACCTTTTGACGCTTGAGCGTATGCTTAAGAATTATCAGTACGGCATACCTTTTGTTATCGCAGGCGATATAAACAAAAACGGCGTGCTTGCGGATAACGATTTCCGCGCACTGAGAAACATAGTTCTTCACCGTACGGAGGAAGCGGTCGGCACTCCCGAAACGAATCTTTTCGGCTCGGTCGACGTGCAGACCCTTTCTCACCTTGAAAACGGCGATATAATCGATATCGCGCTTTGCTTAAACGGCCTGAAGCACGCACGCGGCATCGACGGCGTTATCGAATACAGCGGACTGGAATTTATCGAAAGCGTTTCGACCGGCTGGGACAGCGATTGCCGTGTTATCGGCGACAACAAGCTCGGTCTGTTTGCCTTTGAACACAGGGGCGAGGAAAACGGAAAAGCATTTTTCGTGCTCGTTTCGCTCCGCTTCAGAGTCACCGCAAACGCAGGCGAAAGGATAAAGATCTCTTCCTCTGCGCTTACCGCCGCGTTTGAAAGCGGTGCAAAGCAGTTGACCTTCAACGGAAACGAATTTACAGTCGGCGAAAAGGCGATCGGCGATTTCAGGATCGATATCCTTAACGCAAAGCCCTTTGAATTCAAGGAAGATAAATACGATTACAAGGATATTACGATCCCCTACGGAAACGCACTTGCGGATATTGCGATAACCCGTCCCGAGCATGAAGCAGTCTCGGTTTCGAGCACCGCTATCCCCGATTCGGACGCTGTATCTATCACGGTAAGCCGCACGTCTGCAGACGGCGAAACGAAGGTGTATACGTTTAAAGTCCTGCGCGAAGGCGATACGGGAATCGATTCTAACTGTATGCTCGATTCACTCGAGATCGAAGGCTTTAAGCTCCTCCCCTCGTTCGACCCCTCGGTTACTCAGTACGGTATTTCGGTACCCTTCGGAACCGAAAAGATCAACATTCACTGCAAGGCTCAAAACCCGACGGCACAGATCGTTATCGGCGACACGACGCTTAACGCACAGAGCAACGCGATAACGGTGACGGTCATCGCTCCCGACGGCGAATCGCTCGTTTACACTATTCACGTAACGGTCTTGCCAAAGGAAGAAGAAACGTCGGCTCCCTCTTCCGAGCCGCCCGTCACAGAACCCGACGACGGCTTATCCTTGCCGATAATCATAGTGTTCATCGCACTCGTTGCACTTACCGTCATCTCGGCTGCGGTGATAATTATCAAGCGCAAAAAGACAAAATAACAACAAAAGAGAAGATCTTATTACTTCAGATCTTCTCTTTTGTTATTTGTTATGCATCAAATAAAACGGCTTAATCCTTCTTCAAGCGAATCGGAGCGACAAGCTTTTCTTTTGCGAAAAGATAAGTATCGTCATAAACCGAACGCGCAAATTCATCCTTTGATCTATACATATCATAGAAGGTTCTGCCGCCCTGATAATACATTTTAACCGTATTCATAAAGCCTGTTTCTATGCCGACCTCAAGATATTCCTTGTATCTGTCATAAAATTCGGGAGCATAGCTGTCGTTGATTTCCAGCTCGTAGCAAAGGCCGTAGCGCTTTGTGAGTGCGGCGTTATCATAAAGGCGTTTTTTGGGAATATCGGTTCTGAAGGCATAGTTGGGCTGCATACAAGCAACGTCAAAGCCCAATTCCTTCCAATTGCCGAAGCCCGAGGCTTGATAATAGGGGATCCAGATCATCTTATATCCCAAGGAGTGCAAATAATCACGCACGAAGAACATAACCTGAAATTCATGCGGATTTTCATAATTGATCTCCTCCTCGAACCAATAAAAGCCGGCAAGTGTGAGATTTTTACGTTCCTTTTCGTTGAAACGCGCTATTTGGGTATCTATCATCCATTTGGTAACCTTGATCTTGTTCTCCAATACCGAAAGATCCTCGTCCACACCGTCACCGTCAAGATCACCGAATTTTTCGGGGAAGTCGCCGTAGGTGGGAACTGTATGAAACATAGTAAGGAAAACCTTTATATTACAGTCTACTCCAAGCTCCGAGCCTACCTTTTCGGCGGCGATATCAAGAGCGTCTATATTCTTGCCGTCTGCAAAGGCGTTATCGATATAATATTTCCAACCGTCTGCAGATTTGTAATGGGAGGAATAGGTAAAGGCGGAATAAGGAAGGAAAAGGAAAGAGTCAAAAAAGGTGTCCTTCAAATTGCCTTCTTTATCATAATAGCCAACGTAAGGAAGCATTTCGTCAACGCTGAAGCAGCTTGTGGGACGGTCCTTCTCGGGCGGATAGCAGTGGTATGCAAGGCAGATGTTATGGATCCCGCCAAGCTCTTCATAGGTGGGATATCTGTCAACGAAAAGCGCTTCACGCTCCTTTGTTGCGCCGTCTTCAACGGGAGAAACTGCCGTTTCGGGGATAAGAGTCGTGCCGTAAACCGAAAAGTTTTCGGGCCAGATATGAGTCAAAGTGCCGATATCAAGACGGATCCAGGATGCTTTATAGATCTTATCGAAATCATATTCGACCGACCAAACGGAAGGATCGCTTGCCACAGGCACGCCCCTGAGCTTATAAACTCTTTGCCAAGCAGCACCGTCCTCGGAAACGAAAAGGTCTATTCTTTCGGGAAGGCGTACGCCCATTTGCTTTTTCTGCAAAAGCATGCTCAGGCTAAAGCCGCTAACGGCTGAAAGGTTGGGCAATTTATAATAGATCGTACGGGAATTGCCGCGGGTCAGACGGGTCAAAGCGGGATCGTCAAACACGGGCGCTTTCGCCTTTTCGCCGTTGGTAAGAGTAAACTCCTCTTCGGGAGTGTTAAACTGAGGCGAGCAAAAGGAATCGACGATAGGCGCCTCGGCGGAAACGCCGTAAACCGGCAATCCCAAAAGCAGATCAACTTTTTCGGAAGAAGGATGTTCGCTCGCGGGGGAAATTCCGCAAGGAGATTGAAAGGGCTTATAATAATTCATAATACAGACTCCTTTGGAAATTTTTTGACATTATACCACTATATTCAAAATAGGTCAAGAAGTGCTTAAAAAAATCACCCGAAAACATCGGGTGATTTTTTATTTATTGCTTATTTATCCTCAAGCTGCTTAAGGTCGTCGCTGACGTCGTCCTTGACTCTGATCATACCGACAGCCTTCAATTCGCCCTTGCCGAAGACCTTTATGGTCTGGTCGCTGTTCATCTTGACCTTGATCTTGCCGGTAAGGAAGCTGCTTTCCACAATAACGCCCCTGCCCTTGGGTGTTTCAACGATGGTGTCTACCTTCGGGAAGGTCGCATATTCTCTTTCATAGGTATCGTGCTCGAAACGCAGACAGCACATAAGTCTGCCGCAGGCGCCGCTTATCTTCGAGGAGGAGAGCGAAAGGTTCTGATCCTTTGCCATCTTTATCGAAACCTGAGTAAAATCGGGGAGGAAGGTGTTGCAGCAGAAGGGTCTTCCGCAGCTTCCCAAGCCGCCGAAGAGCTTTGCCTCATCGCGCACACCGATCTGACGTAGCTCGATTCTCGTGCGGAAAACGCCCGCAAGATCCTTTACCAATTCACGGAAGTCAACTCTTCCGTCGGCGGTGAAATAGAAGCAGAGCTTCGCGTTGTCGTGCGTATATTCAACGTCGACAAGCTGCATATCAAGCCCGTTTTTGGCAACCTTTTCGTGCCAGATGGGCTTTGCGCTCTCCTCGAGCTTGCGGTTTTCGATATTGCGGAGGTCGTCCTCCTTGGTCGCCTTGCGAACGACGGGCTTTAATGGGAATACCACCTCGGACTGACCGACCTTCTTGTTGCCCAAGGCGATCTCGCCGTATTCTACGCCGCGAGCCGTTTCGACAATAGCGTGCTCGCCCTTTTCAAAGCTGATGTCGTTGGGCGCGAAATAATATATCTTGCTGCCGTTGCGGAATTTGATACCGACTACCTCGATATTCTTTTCCTCCTCGGGCTCGGTAGGAGCTACGGGTGCTTCGTCGTAATCGAACATATATTTACGCTCGGTCTCGGGCTCGGGAGTAAAGCTGTTTTCGGTCTTTTCCTCACGCGGAGCGTTCTTTTTCTTATCGTCGAATTTGCGGCGTTCGTGGCGGTGATGCTCGTTTTTTTCCTTCTGAGGAGCCTGAACCGGCTCTTCGGTCTGTGCCGCATCGACGTTTTTGATCTCGACCGCTTCGTTTACCGCATCGTTGACCGCCTTCGGCTTGTTACCGAAGCTTCTGCCGTGTCTTCCGCGGCGATGGTTGTTGCGGCGGTTATGAAAATGTCCGCCTTCGCGCTTTCCGTTGTTCTGGGCGCGGTTTTCGTTGTTATTTCCGTTGTTGTTTCCGTTATTTTCCATATCAGATACTCCGTTTTTCTTTTTTACCGTGCCGCCGCCTTGATAAGGTCGGTTGCAAATTTCGTTGCGGTTGCGGTGACGTTTTGGTTGCCGTCAAGCGCAACGATACAAGCCGTTGCAGCCTCGCCAATCCTCGAAAGGGCGCGCTTGGATGCATTTTTTGCGATCTCGGCAAGCTCCTTGTTTTTCGGTGTCAGCGCTTCTCGTACCCCGTATCTCGCCTTTTCGCATTCGTTCGCAACGGTGATAAGCTCGACCAGAACGGCACGAAGCTGATCACGCTTGAATTTGGGCAGCACAAGCGCCGAGGTAAGCTCGTAATTTTTCTTCGCAAGCGCAAACAGCAACAGGTTTTCCGCCTTCTCGCGAAGATTTGTATTTTCCTTTGAAAGATATTTTTCGGCAACGCCGTAATTTCCGCTTGCGATCTTTACGACCGTTTTGACGTCCGAGCCGTTCAGCGAGGGGTATTTTTCGCTCAGCTTATCGGTAAGCTCAATATCCGTCAAGCCGTCGAGATGGATCCTTTGTCCGCGCGAAAGCACGGTGGGCAAAAGCGAAGAGCGACTTTCGGTAAGCAAAAATATCGCAACCGTTGCGGGCGGCTCCTCGAAAAGCTTCAGCAGTGCGTTTTGCGAATCCTCGCGCAGCTTGTTCGCATTGCAGATAACAAAGACCTGCTTTTCTGCCTGATTGGGCTTAAGTGATGAGCGCAGGATAAGCTTTCTCACCTCGTCGATGGTAGCGGTCTTTTCATGTCCGACAACGAAAATATCGGGGTGGTTGCCGGATAACGCCATCAGGCAGTTTTTGCAATAACCGCAGGGCTTGTTCTTTTCGGAGCAAAGCATCGCACGGGCGGCTTCGAGCGCAAATTCCCTTTTTCCGATTCCGTCGGCACCGTCGATAATATAAGCGTGCGAGCAAACGCCAAGCCTTGCTTTTTCGAAAAACAGGCGTAATTCGTCGCTGTTATACATCAATGGCACCTCCTGATCAAACAAAATCATTTGTCCTCATTATTATAATAACACAAAAAATTCTAATTGAAAAGGGATTTGACAAAAAATAATTTGACAAAACACAAAAAAAGATATAAACTGAATTGATTAATAACAGATTTTTAATCAGGAGGTATGCGATATGAGCATTATTGTCGGCATAGACGTTGGGGGAAGCACCACAAAGATCGTCGGATTTGACGGGCGAACGCTGTTGGACCCCATACTCGTAAAGGCAACGGATCCGATCGCATCGGTCTACGGCGGCTTCGGTAAATTCACAAGCGACAACAAAATATCGCTTAAGGATATAAGCAAGGTTATGGTCACGGGCGTAGGCTCGGCTTTTATCGGCGATAACATTTACGGCATCGAAACCGTTCATATAAACGAATTCACCGCAAACGGCAAAGGCGGTCTTTATCTAAGCGGCATCGACGAAGCGATAATCGTAAGCATGGGCACCGGCACGGCTTACGTTTATGCAAACGGCAATACCAAGGAATACACTCACCTGGGCGGTACGGGAGTGGGCGGCGGCACGTTGGCAGGACTTGCCGACAAGCTTATCGGCGTGCATTCGGTTCAAAACGTTGCAAGCCTCGCTCTTGAGGGCAACCTTGAAAACATCGACCTTCGTATTTCGGATATAACCGACACCGCAATAAGCCCCGCGCTTCAGGACAACACGACCGCATCCAACTTCGGTAAGATAAGCGATCTCGCCTCGCGCGAGGATATCGCACTCGGTCTTTTGAACATGGTTTACGAAACGATTGCGATGATGGCTATCTTCTCGGCACGTACCAAGAGCATCCGCGACATCGTTCTTATCGGTCACCTTGCGGTGCTTCCGCAATCAAAGGAAATTTTCGATAAATTGAAAAATATGTTCAACGTAAATATCATCATCCCCGAAAATGCGGCGTACGGCACCGTCATCGGTGCGGCGCTCGAGGGCTTGGGTAACTGACGAAAGGACGTAACATGGCTGAAAACAACAGATGGAACAAGAAAATCTTCGCAATGCTGCTTAACGAAGCAAAGGGAGTCCGCTCCTGGCGCCAATTTGCCGCCGATTGCGATATAAGCTACGTCCAGATGCGAAAGCTTGCGCTCGGCACGCAGGAAAATCCTCCCCGTCCCAAGCTTATTCGCAAGGTCGCTTCGCACGCATTCGGCGAGATCGACCTTGCTGACCTTATGTTTGCCGCAGGCATCCACACGGGAGATTCATTTACCTTCCGCGAAAATGCGAATTTAAGCGAAACACCGCTTGACAAATACCGTTCGCTCCCTCCGAAGGCGCGCAAAACGGTCGATAAATTCGTCGAGTTCCTTGCATCCGAGGTCGAAAAGGGCAATTCCTTCGACTAAAAGAAAAGCAAAAAAGCAATTATCAGCACGAACAGATCGTTATCTCCGTCCGAATCGAGAAGCAAAAGCAAACCGATTGCAATAAGTATAAGATCGTCGAGCCTTAAATCGCGCAGAAAATCGAGCTTTAAGCCCTTTTTCCGATCGCACGCAGGCTCGGGGCGTTCCTTTATCGCCTCACTTGAAGTTTCCCTTTCCGCTTCTCTTTCGGCACGTTCGCGCGATTCGTTATATTCCCTCTCGTAGTTATAAAGCTGACCCTCGCTTTTTATTCCTCCGAAATTACGGTTGTACAAAAGAATCGCCTCACTTTCTGAAGTTTTTCATCATCGCCGCAAGCGTCAGCGCCTGAGTCAGCGCGTCCACACGGTCGCGGCGGTCCTCACGCAGGAGCGGCTTTAAGGAAGCCAACAGGTTTATGCGCGGGTCGCCGTTTTGTGCACTCGGGAGCAAAAGGTTTGTTTTATCACTATTTGCGGCAACGTCCGGCGTCGGCTCGGCGGCTGACGAGGCTTCGGGCGCAGCCGTTTTTCCCAATCCCGACGCGAGCGCGGTTATTTTTGCCATAGCATCGGGATCGGAAAGCACAAGCTTCAGCTTTTCGGAAAAATCAACGTCCAATATCAACACCCCGATCCTTTAACATCTTGATGATTTCCTCGCTTTTTTCCTTCCCCGCGGCATCGATAAGCTGATTAGCCTCCTCCGACGTTATCGAGGCAAGCCTGCGCTTGAGCATATCGGGGTTAGAAAGCATTACCTCTGTTTTGAGCTTGCTTGCGCCTGCGGCAGAAGCGATACTGCGCGCGAGGGATACAAAGCTTTCGTTATCCATCGACAGTATTTTTTCAAGCTGTTTGCGATCGATTTCCATTGAGATTTCCTCCGTTACGGTTATGTTATTTTTTAAAAGGAGTTGTTAAGAGTGTATATTTGCAAGCCCGAAAGAAACGTTGCGCAGACAAGATTGCTTATTCTGACCTGTGCAGTCGTTACTCTTTCGATATTTTTTATATCCACCGTCGTGCCGGCGTATAACTCTCTGGTCGAAACGTTCGGATTCGTTTCGCTCGTGATATCGATACTTCTCGTTTACCGCTATTCGATGAGCGAATTCGAATACGCCGTGACCGATTGCGATTTCACCGTTACCAGGATCGTAGGTAACAAGCGCACGCCTGTGTGCTGTATTGCACTTGAAACGGCGATCGACCTTTTCGAAAAGAGCGATTACGTCAAGCTTCCGAAGCAAGAAAAGGCGATCACCAAATATTCGCTCAACCAGAATATGTTCGCAAAAAGCTATGTTTTTCTTTGCGATTTCAACGAAAGACGTGCAATGATCGAGTTTGAGCCTAATATTCAGTTCGTAATGATATTGAAAAATGCCATAAAAAACGCAAAACACCAAAGCGAAAATGGCGAAAGCAACGATATTTAATATTATTCTATGCAAAAGCATGTAAAGGATTGCTTTTTCGGAAAAAAATGATATAATATATTTTTGTCAAAATATTTACCAGAGGTTTAACTATGTATGACGTAACGATCATCGGCGGCGGCGTTTGTGGCGCGGCCGTAGCGATGTACCTTTCTAAATACGACCTTAAGTGCTGTCTTCTCGAAAAGGAAAACGATATTGCAATGAGCACAACACGTGCAAACAGCGGTATCGTGCACGCAGGTTACGACCCCGAGCCCGATACTCTTATGGCTCGTCTTAACGTTCGCGGATGTGAGCTTATCGAAGAGATCTGCGAGCAGTTAAACATTCCCTACAATAAGTGCGGCTCGATGGTCATCTCCTTCGATTCCAAGGACGAAGCGCACCTTGGAGAGCTTTATGAGCGCGGCATCGCAAACGGCGTGCGCGGCATGGAGCTTATCGACAAGGAAGAGCTTTTAAAGCGCGAGCCCAATCTTTCGAACGACGTTACCGGTGCTTTGTATGCATCCTCTGCGGCAGTCGTAAACCCTTGGCGTCTTTGCCTCGGTATGGCAGAAACCGCGGCTAAAAACGGCGTTGAATTTTATCTCGACAGCGAGGTTACCGAAATCGAAAAGGTCAACGGCGCATTCAAGGTGACCGCGGGCGGCAAGGTATATGAGACCCGCTTTATCATCAACGCGGCAGGTCTTTTTGCCGACAGGATTGCCGCACTTGCAGGCGCTCAGGATTTTGAAATATTCGCATCCAAGGGACAGTATTTCCTTCTTGACAAGACCTCTTACGGACTTGTAAACACCGTTATCTTCCAGTGTCCCACCGAAAAGGGCAAGGGCGTTCTTATTTCCCCCACCGCAGACGGCAATATCATCGTCGGCCCGAATGCAGAATCGAACAACGAGCGTGACGACGTTTCCACCACCCGCGAGGGATTGGATTTCGTTGCTCAGGAAGCGGCAAAAACAAGCAAGCTCGTTGACTACCGCGAAAATATCCGTTCCTTCTCGGGCTTGCGCGCAAACTCCGACAAGAAGGACTTCATTATCGGAGAATCGGCACTTTGCCGTCACTTTATAAACGTTGCGGGCATCAAATCCCCCGGTCTTTCCTCCTCACCCGCTATCGGCGAATACGTTATCGAAATTCTCGAGGATTGCGGTCTTATCATGACCGAAAAGGCAGACTGGTCCTATCCCGAAGCACATATCTGCTTCGCAGAGCTTACCAACGAGGAAAAGGCAGAGATCTGCAAGCGCAACCCCAAATACGGCAACATTATCTGCCGTTGTAACGTTGTTACCGAGGGCGAAATTCTGGATGCTCTCGACAACTCCTACATCAAGCCCCGTACACTTGACGGCATCAAGCGCCGTACCGGCACGGGCATGGGCAGATGCCAGGGCGGCTTCTGCGGAGTAAGAGTTCACGAAATACTTTGCAAATATTACGGTGTTGATGCCACCGAGGTGCTTTGGGACAGAAACGGCTCCAACATAGTTGCAGGAAAGGTCGGTGAAAGCAATGACTAAGCACGATATAGTTATCATCGGCGCAGGTCCTGCGGGCCTTGCGGCTGCAGTTGCCGCTTATGAAGCGGGCGTTACCGATATTTTGCTTCTCGAGCGTGACTGCGAAGCAGGCGGTATTCTCAACCAGTGTATTCACAACGGCTTCGGTCTTCACCGCTTCGGCGAGGAATTAAGCGGCCCCGAATATGCAGGCAAGTATATCGATATGCTCAAGAGCACAAGCGTTAAGCTTCAGCTCGGCACTACCGTTCTTAATATTGAAAACAAGATCGTTTCGGCAGTTTCGGAGGCAAACGGCTTTGAACAGTTCGAAGCAAAGGCAATAATCCTTGCGATGGGCTGCAGAGAACGCAACCGCGGCCCTATCTCGGTCCCCGGCGACAGAGGCAAGGGCGTATTCACCGCAGGTGCGGCACAGCGTTATCTTAACATCGAGGGCTACCTTGTAGGTAAGAAGATCGTTATTCTCGGCAGCGGCGATATCGGACTTATTATGGCAAGAAGAATGACGCTTGAGGGCGCAAAGGTTCTTGCGGTTTCCGAAATCATGCCCTTCACAAACGGTCTTTCGAGAAACGTCGCTCAGTGTCTTGAGGATTTCGATATTCCTCTTTATCTTTCCCACACCGTTACCAAGGTCATCGGCAAAGATGCTCTCGAGGGAATTGAAATTTCTCAGGTTGACGAAAATATGAAGCCTATCAAAGGCACCGAAAAATATTTCGAATGCGATACGCTTCTTTTGTCTGTCGGTCTTGTTCCCGAAAACGAGCTTACCCGTCAGGCAGGCATCGACCTTGACGCACGCACAAGAGGTGCATCGGTCGGCGAGGATATGCAAACCTCCGAGGAAGGCGTTTTCGCTTGCGGTAACGTGCTTCACGTTCACGACCTTGTCGACTACGTTTCTGCCGAAAGCGAGCGCGCAGGCAGAAGCGCGGCTAAATACGTGCTCGGCACCGCTGTAGCCGAAAAGGATAAGCTTAACGTAAACGGCGGACTCAACGTGGGATATACCGTTCCCCAGAGAATCAACCGTGCAAACGTTGAAAAGGGCGTTGATATCTTCTTCCGTGTACGCAAGAAGATCCGCGTCGGCGAGATCCGCGTTGAATCCAACGGCGAAAAGATCGCATCCTTCAAGCGCGAATTTTTGGCTCCTGCCGAAATGGAAAAGATCACCGTTCCCAAGGTTCTGCTTGACAGAGCAAACGGAAGCATTACGGTGTCAGCGATCGAAATCGAGGAGGAAGCGAAGTAATGAAAGAAATGATCTGTATCGTCTGCCCGCGCGGATGTCATTTGACGATAGACGAAACCACCCTCGAGGCTAAGGGCAACACCTGCCCCAGAGGCGAGGAATACGCAAAGAACGAAATCGTTTCCCCGATGCGCACGATCACCGGCTCGGTCGGTATTTCGGGCGGAATACATTCCCGTTTGGCGGTACGCACCAACCGTGCGGTTCCCAAAAGCAAGATGTTTGAAATAATGGCGGCTCTCCACGCTTGCAAGGTTCAGTCCCCCATCAAGCGCGGCGACGTTATTATCGAAAACGTCTGCGGCACCGGCGCAAACGTTATTGCATCGAGAGATATGTAAAATTTAAAACAAAAGCGAGAACTTCGGTTTTCGCTTTTTTGTTTTGCAAAAATTTGTTGATATATGGCGTATTGTGTGATATAATTTACTCTGTATAATAATGTAAGCAATTCAGGAATAATATTTTGTGACAAAATGCGTATTTTTGCGTCTTTTGTAACGGGGTGTATAGATATGTCAAAGAGAAAAGCTTCGGCAAGAACCAAAAAGGAAATAACTATCGCTTTGTTGCTGACAGCCTGCCTGCTGCTCGGCTTTGTTGTGATGCTCGTCGTTGAGGACAGCGTCGGCACACCGATATTCTACGACGGAGAAATGAAAAACATAAACGTCGTTATTAATGAGATCTGTGCAAGCAACAGATCGATCCTCGCGACCGACGGCGGTGAGTATCCCGACTATATTGAGCTTTACAACAAGGGTGAAAGCTTTAATCTTGCCGATTTCGGTCTGGCGAACGACACCCAGAACAGCATTGAATACCAATTCGGCGACTACTATTTCGAATCAGGCAGCTATCTTATCGTCTACCTCGACGGAATCAACGTCCCCTTCCGCCTTAATTCGAACGGAAACGAATATATCGCGCTCGTTTCGTGGGACGGCACGGTCATCGACAGCGTCACCACCGTAAAGACACCCGGCGATAACGTAATGCTCCGCACCAACGAGGGGCTTGAGGTATCGACCGAGGCATCGCCCGGCTACCCCAACACCGAGGAGGGCGTCCGCCTGTTCCGCGCAGGAGTTATGGACGGAAGCATGGCGTTGGCGATAAACGAAATATTCACCGCGAACGATTCGGTTTTGCCCGATTTCGAGGGTGAATTTTGCGATATCATCGAGATCAAAAACATTTCCTCGGCAATAGTTTCCACAAAAGGCTATTTTGTTTCCGATACGCAAACCGACAGAGTGCGCTGTGCATTACCCGAGCGCGAGCTTTCTCCCGGCGAAATAATGCTTGTTTTTGCATCGGGTAAGGAAAAAATCACCGAAAGCGGCGAAATTCACGCAGACTTCAGAATTTCCGCAGACGAAGAGGTTTTCATTTCGTACGGATCGAAATATACAAAG
The DNA here is from genome assembly GCA_017561145.1 of Clostridia bacterium. GTDB lineage: Bacteria > Bacillota > Clostridia > Oscillospirales > CAG-382 > Coliplasma. Next base: position 33,364 of record JAFZDO010000001.1, read on the forward strand.
CAGTCCGCAACGAAATGCGAAAGCAATAAATCCCTCTCTCGCGTTAACGGCGAAAACGGCATTGAATACGTCGAAATGTATGCAACGCCGGGCTATGAAAACAACGAAAACGGCCGCGAAGCGCTCGACAATTCGCGCATCAATTCCGAATATCCTTTGGTAATAAGCGAGCTTTTACTCTCGCAGGACGGCGTGCCTTACGGCGGCAAGCTACGCGACGTTATCGAAATCTGCAATATTTCCTCGCAAACGGTTTCGACAAGCGGATGGTTTGTAAGCGATTCGCAGGACGACCCCTATAAATACGACCTGCCCGACCGCGACCTTGCGCCGAACGAATGTATGATCCTTTACGCCGAAAACGCAAGCGGCGAAAATGCTTGCGGATTCGCGCTTTCCTCGGGCGAGGCTGTTTATCTTACGGGACCCGACTTTAAGAGAAGCGAATACGTTTCCTGCTCTGCCGCAGGAAGAGGATATTCGCGCAGCTATGCGATCGAAAACGGCGAAACCGTTTATATCGACACCGAAATAAGCATCGGCTTTGCAAACGGCGAAAGCGGCATAGCTTCCTACGCCGAATCTATCCGCCCGACTGATATTGAAATAAGCGAGGTCGTTTCCTCCAACACGAAATACCTTGCAGGACCGTATAAGACCTATCACGATTTTGTTGAGCTTTACAATCACACCGATAAAGAGATCGACCTTACGGGATATTACCTTTCCGACGACCCCGAGCAGGTAAGAAAGGGCAGTCTTGACGGTGTGAAGATCCCCGCAAACGGTTACGTTTGCATTATCCTCTCGACCGACGGAATCAACACCCCCAAGGGCTATCACGTTGTTAATTTCGGCATCAACGCATCGGGCGAAACGCTCGTGCTTGCAAAGGGCGACACGGTGATCGACGTTGCGGTTATCCCCTCGCTCGGTCAGAACACCGCGTTCGGCAGAGCAAACGGCAGTAACGGATTTTCGATACTTTCTTCCCCCACCCCCGGCGATATAAATGCCGCCCGTGCGACAGAAGCCACGGCGACTCCGCAATCCTCGCTTCCCCAAGGCGTTTATACCGAGGGCATTACGGTTGAGCTTCAAGGCGACGGCGCTATTTATTACACGCTCGACTGCACCGAGCCGACCGCAGATTCACAGCGTTACGTTTCGCCTATAAGGATCGACGCTACCACAGTCATCCGTTGCTTTGCTATCGAAGACGGCAAAAAGCCGAGCGGATGCAGTAATCTTACCTTTATAGTAAATGAAAAAGACACGCTTGAAGCGGTTTCGATAGTTACCACGCCCAAAAACCTTTGGGACTATTACAGCGGTATTTACGAAACAGGCCCGAAGGCAAACGCCGCCTTCCCCTATGAGGGCGCAAACTATTACAACCGTTGGGAGCGCGAGGCGACCGTTTCGTTTTTCGACAAAAACGGAAGCGGCTTTGACCAAGGCTGCGGAATACGCATTTTCGGCGGTCTTTCGCGCGCGTTGCCGAAAAAATCCTTTGCGCTTTTCTTCCGTCAGTCCTATGGCAAGGGCGAGCTTGATTATCAGCTCTTCGAGGACGATGAGCTTTCTCAATACGAAGCCTTTGTTTTAAGAAACAGCGGTCAGGATTTTAAATACTCCTCAATGAAGGATGCGACCATCACCTCGATGGCGCACGATCTCCTCGGGATCGACGTGCAAAACTGCCGTCCCGTGGTTTTGTACCTCAACGGCGAATATTGGGGGCTCTACTTCATCCGTGAAAAGCTTAACGAGCACTACGTTGCAGGGCACTACAACGTATCGGCAGACGAGGCGACCGTTACCGTTGCAAACGGCAAAACGAGTCCCGAATATACCGAGCTTGTAAATTACGCCCACACACACGATCTGAGAAATCAAGAATATTACGACTATATGAAGTCGCAGATCGATATCGAAAACTATATCGATTATATCGTTGCCGAGATGGTTATCTGCAACACCGATAACGGCAATATCCGTTTCTTCACCTACGAGGGCGGAAAATGGCGTTGGATAATGTACGACGTCGACCAATCCTTCCGTACCGCATCCTACAACACCGTTTCCGAGCACCTTGACCCTGCGGGCACGGGCAGTGCGAATATGTTTTCGACGAGACTTATCAACGCTCTGCTTAAAAACCCCGAATTCAAGGAAAAATTCCTCCGTGAAATAGCATATCAGTTAAACGAGATTTGGACGGTCGAAAACGTCAATGCATACGTCGATACCTTCCGCGATATGATCATCAACGACATCGGCAAGGATTGTACCCGTTGGGGCAGAAAATACGAAACCTGGGAAACCTCGGTCGACAATATGCGCTCGTTTATCGCCGCGCGTGAGAAGTACGTGGTAAAATACGTTCAATCCTATTTCAATCTTTCCGAAAGCGAAATGCTTAGATTAGGATTTGATCTTACGGGGGTGCAGTAAGTATGGCTGAAAGAAGAGAAGAAAAATATCTTATCAACTACTCGGAATATTCAATCATATCAAGCCGCATAAGAGCACTTATGCAACCCGATAAAAACGGAAAAAACGGCAGATATTCGATATGCTCGATGTATTTCGACGATGCGTTTGACACGGCGCTTGCCGAAAAGGAGGACGGAAACGCGGTGCATATTAAATTCCGCATCCGCACCTATGACGGCAACGGAGAATTTATCCGTCTTGAGCGCAAAACCAAGCGCGGAATCGTTACCGAAAAGCATTCGGCAAGAATCACCAAGGAAGAGCTTGACAAGATCGTTTCGGGCGAAGCGATCGACGAAGAAAGTGCTTGCTTCGGTCTTGTTTCGGAAATGCGCGCAAAGGGGTTCAAGCCTGCGATTTCGGTTCGATACGACCGCGAGGCATATTTAATGCCCTCGCTCGGAGTGCGGGTCACCTTTGACATAAATATCGATTCGCTCCCGCCCGATGCGGATACGCTTTTCGGCAACGTAAAGCGCGCCCTGCCCGCAATTGACCGCGGACAGATAATTATGGAAATAAAGTATTCCGACCGATGCCCCTCGTTCATCCGCAAGGCGTGCGCAACAAACAGCGCACAGCTTTCGGTTTCAAAATACGCACTTTGCAGAAATGCACCGACGATATAATTTTAAAGGAGAAACAAAATGAGTATTTTAGACGCAATAAAAAAGAGTGTTTTAGAGGGCTTTTCCTCTGAAATTACACTTGCAGACATTATTATCTCGCTTATCGTAGCGTTTCTTTCGGGACTTTTCATTCTTCTTATCTACCGACTCACGCTGCGCGGCGTTTCGAGAAACAGAACATTTGAGGTCACGTTGCTTCTCGTCACCCCCATTTCGGCAATGATAGTTCTTACCATTACCTCCAACCTCGCGCTTTCTCTCGGTATGGTCGGTGCTCTTTCGATAATCCGCTTCCGTACCGCAATCAAGGATGCAAGCGACACGGCATTTATGTTCTGGTCGGTTGCGGCAGGTATCACCGCAGGTGCGCATTTCTATAAGATCACGATAATCGGCTGTCTTTTCATCGGTCTTGCCGCATTTGCGATCATTAAGCTCACCGCCACAGGCTCACGCCCCTATCTTCTCGTCGTACGTGCAAACAGCGACAAGGCTATCGATTACACTGCGCGTCTTCTTAACGAGAACAACATAAAGAACCGCCTTTCCTCGCTTGTAGATAACGGCGATTACAGCGAGGTCATTTATGAGATCGCGCTTCGCGGCAACCACCAAAAGCTTGTTGGTGCACTTAAAAACCTCCCCGACGTTATAAGCGTTTCGCTTGTCGACTGCAGAAACTAAATAAAAAGCAAAAGGAGCCGATTGGCTCCTTTTTATTTTTGCTTTGATTCAATGAGCCGCATTAAAACTATCGCGGATAACGGGAAGAGGAACAGACCCAAAAGTCCCAACAATTCAAGCCCGATATACATCGATGCAAGCGCGGCGATCGGCGGAAGTCCTATAAATTTGCCGACTATCTTCGGCTCGATTATCTGGCGGATGACGGTTATTAAAACATAAGTTACGAGTATGCCGATGCCGAGCCAATAGTTTCCGATAACCAAAAGGACCACGCCCCAAGGGATGAGCACCGTACCCGTGCCGAGCACAGGCAAAAAATCGACAAGCGCAATGACAAGCGCAAGGATAAAGGAATAATCGACACCCAAAACGACAAACGCAAGCAAAAGCTCGCCAAAGGTTATGAAAAACAACAAGCCGTAAGCGCGCAGATATTTTCCGACCGTGTTTGCCAAAACGTCACGCGCGGCTTTAAGAGTCGGGCGAAGCCGTTCGGGAAAAAGCGAAAGGAAAAAGCTGTTTATCTTTACTCTGTCGATGGCGAAATAATAGGTTGCGATTATAACGACAACCGTTGAAAAAAGCGCGTTGGGCAAAAAAGAAACCGCCGAGCCCATAAGCGAAACGAGTCCGCCCGTAATACCCTCGCCAAACCCGACGAGCATCCCCCAAAGCTCCTCGTCGAGGTTGCTTCGCATCGCCCAAAGCTTATCGCGAAGGTCGACGAAGGGTATCATATCGCAAATTTTGTCGATGGTTTCGTGGGCATAGCCGTCGTCGGTGCGGATGAGAGCAACCGTTTCCTTAATGTTGTCTGCGAGGTCGGATATCTCCAAAACGACCTGACGGCCTATGGCGTAGATAAGCGCGACCACCGATGCCGTCGCCAAAAACACAACGCAGAGAACGCAGACCTTCTTCGGGAATTTTTTGTGCCTTTCGGAATATTTAACTATCGGACGGAAGCACTCGGCGAAGATATAGGCGATAACAAAGGGAAAAACCGCTTCCCAAAGGAAATTGAAGAAAATATAAACAACCGCTATTGCCACCGCGGCGTACATCGTTATAACGGCAAAGCGCTTGTATGGCTCGTTTGGAAGCAAATGCACCACTCCGAAAATACTGTTTTCAATATTATATGGAAAATAATATAAAATAAATCCCAAAAAAGCGAAACTATTTCGCAAAACAATTAAATTTTTGTGTTGACATTGTCGATTTGCTGTGATATAATAATCAAGCGCGATTGAGCGCGAAGTTAATAATACGGAGAAGTCGCTTAGCTGGTCGAGGGCGCACGACTGGAAATCGTGTAACGGATAAAACCGTTCGAGAGTTCGAATCTCTCCTTCTCCGCCAAACAAAAACCACCCAATCGGGTGGTTTTTTGTTTGGCTTTTGAAGAGATTCGAAGGGCGTAAGCCAAACAGTCCGGGGGACTGTTTGGGTAGCCCCGCGGAGCAGACCGCAACGGAAGAGGCGCGGAGCGCCGCTTGGAGTTGCATTGGGCTGCGGAGGAATCTCTCCTTCTCCGCCAAAACAAAAGGACAGGCAATGCCTGTCTTTTTGTTTTGGCGGAATGAAGCGCACCTGACGGTGCATGAAGCATGAAGTCGCCTACGGCTATGAAGCGTGCCTTCGGCACATTAGGAACGAAAAATGCGCTTCGCTTCATGCAAGCGTTAGCGAGTGCTTCATATTGGCGAAGCCAATGCTTCATTTTTCATTGAAAATACAAAAAACTTATGATATACTTCACTTGAAGGAAGGTGTTTATATGCGCAATGACAAATTATCCACGCAATCGATGGACTTCGCCGTTTCAATTATAAAACTTGTGAAATACTTAAAAGAAAGCAAAGAGCATATCATTTCCAATCAAATCGGAAGAAGCGGAACAAGCATAGGCGCGAATATCCGCGAGGCACAGTATGCGCATGGGAAAGCGGACTTTATTGCAAAATTGCAAATAGCCCTAAAAGAAGCCAATGAAACGGGATATTGGTTAGAATTGCTATACAAAACGAATTATATTACAGAAGATCAATATAAAGATTTAGATGCAGTTTGTACGGGTCTTCGTGCTATGTTAATTGCATCTATTAACACCGCTAAGGAGAATATGAAATGAGGTTATACCACGGTTCTATATTTGCTAATATAACTGAACTGTTGGCGAATTCAACTTTACACGAAAACGCGAATCAAAAGGTTGTCTATCTTACTGACAATATTCCATATGCTCTGTTATATATTTGGGATTCAAACCGTAATTTTAAACAAGGCAAGCACGTTACCGCGTGGATTAAAGAAAACCAAGTATTCTATGAGGAACAATTCCAAAATCAATTGAGAACTTTCTATGACGGTGTCAGCGGATATTTATATGCGGTAAACAATACTACATCTTTTTCCCCCGTTAACAACCGAGAAGCCATGTGGTTTTCTCCTAATAACACAAAAATCGATATAGTTAAATATATCCCGAACGTATACGATGAACTTTGTAAATATATAAATTCAGGCGAATTGAAAGTTATTCATTTCGAGGATGTCGATAGCGAAAGAGTTAACGATTTGTATAATTGTATCGTAGATCGAATAATATCCAAGCACTTACTTGAGAACCCCGATGATTCGGACGCGGTTTTTTATCAAAAATTTTTTCTTGAGGCATGGGAATTAGCTAAAAGCAAAAACGTATAATCTTTCGATTGTTCAATTCTATACCTTCTATCATCTGTTTTATTCTACCTTTACAAACAAAAACCGCAATTCTGATACAAAAGAGTTGCGGTTTTTGTTTTTTTATGGTATAATAGAATTACAAAAAACTAAAGGAGGCATTTTCTATGAAAATATTTAATCCCGCAGATTGTAAGGAACCACCTCGAGCCGATATGTTTTTACCTGATTTTTTAAAATATTTTGGTTTTTTTCTGGATGCTGTAGCAATAGTATTCTTAGTTGCAACATTTATTACACAAATTTGGGGATTAATTATAGGAGCGCTTATTTGTGGAGGACTTGGTGTCGCAGCATGGCTTTGTTGGAAAAATCAGACAGTTCGTATCATTGATGAGGATCGCTTTGAATACACTACTTTTTTAGGAAAAACGACCGTATATAATTTCTCAGATATAAAGGCTTTGCGTGTCAATCAAGATTCCATGACATTGATTTTAACAAATGGAAAAATACATATAGAATCTATGGTACGTATGTCACAAGCTCTTGTCGACAAAATAGATCAATCAATCGAAAAAACAAGTAGTAATTAAAAAGTTTTGTATCAAAATTATGGTTATTAGCCAAAAAGAACAACCACCAAACGGTGGTTGTTTCTTTTTGTTCTGAAGAGATTCGAAGGGCGTAAGCCAAACAGTCCGGGGGACTGTTTGGTTAGCCCCGCGGAGCAGACCGCAACGGAAGAGGCGCGGAGCGCCGCTTGGAGTTGCATTGGGCTGCGAAGGAATCTCTCCTTCGACATTTTTTGCGTTACCTTGACAAAATAGCTAAACTGCTATAAAATAATATCATCAATCCCAAAGGAGGCAGAAAAATGACGATTGAACAGGCGATATATTTTAAAGTTCTGATTTGCAACGGATACCCCGAAGAGTTGTTGAAATACATTGACACCGCTTTGGAAACGCAGGATCCGCTAAGCGACATTGTTTTGGAGATGTCTTTTGCCGCAAATGACGAAGAAAAGCTGATTTCTCTATTAAACGAGCGCATCAACAGTGTAAAGCCCGAGGAAATCGACTTCGACGGCACTTTGTTCGATATGCTTCTGGCATTCTTCAAAAGAAAATACAGAGAAGAAAATATGCCAATTGATGAGCTTGTATATCTTATGTATAGATTCTCGCTCGTTTATGAACCATGGGACAAATGGTGGAATGCTGCAACAAGTCGCCTTTGGCACGTAATGTATTATATGCAGGATTACTATGAATTTGGCGACAGGAATGAATTTTTGAAGATGTTGGACGACTTTTTGGATAATAAGATACCTCCCGAATCTCCGTTTTTACGATAAGAGCAATCGCATTTTACAATTGAACAGTTTTTGCGAGAAAATTCATCATTGAAAATTCAAAACAACCACCCAATCAGGTGGTTGTTTTTTTGTTTTGAAGAGATTCGAAGGGCGTAAGCCAAACAGTCCGGGGGACTGTTTGGTTAGCCCCGCGGAGCAGACCGCAACGGAAGAGGTGCGGAGCACCGTTTGGAGTTGCATTGGGCTGCGGAGGAATCTCTCGAAAAATTTTCCAGAATGTATTTCGAGGATATTTTTCTCTTCGCTTTTCATTTTCCGTTTTAAGTTGAAAAGCAATTGGCATTGTGCTATAATACCAATAAAGAGGTGAAACGTATGGATATAAACCGACTCCAAGCGCTTTTACAAAGAGGGCTTGACGAGGGCGCATATACCTGCTATGCGGCGGCGGTCGGATGCAAGGACGAAATATTTTTGCGCTCGTTCGGCGGTAAGAGGGCGATTTTGCCCCAAGAAGCCGAAATGACCGAGGACGTGCTTTTTGATATGGCTTCGCTTTCGAAGCTTATCGGCACTACAATGGCGGCATTGAAGCTTATTGAATGCGGCAAGCTTCGGCTCGACAACAAAATGAGCGACTTTTTTAGAGGTTGCCACGGTAAGGAAAACACAACTGTTTTTCAGTTGATGACGCACACCTCGGGCATAAAGGCGCACTTCCCTCTTTGGCTTCGCGGAATCGATCCGAGCGATGCCGAAAAGGAAATTCTGCGCGAGCCGTTTGGATATACTCCCGAAAGCAACGCCGTTTATACCTGTATGGGCTATATTTTGCTTGGTCGGATTCTTGAAAGGATAGAAGGTCAACCGCTTGACAAGATAGTACAAAAATACGTTTTCGACCCGTTGTCGATGAAAAACAGCTTTTATAATCCGCCGAGCAACAAAGCTTGCGCCGCTACCGAAAAAAGCGCGGCTACGGGCGAGATAATTTGCGGAAGCGTACACGACGAAAACGCCGATTTTTTAAACGGAATTTCGGGCAACGCGGGCGTTTTTTGCAGTCTTGACGATTGCATTACCTTTGCGAAAATGATTTCAAACGGGGCAAAGGACTATCTTCCCGAGGAGCTTTTCAGTGCGGCTATACACGGCTACACCCCTCAGTTTGAAGAAAACCGCGGGCTCGGCTTTAATATCGTCGGCAACCGTATCGGACACACGGGATTTACGGGTACCGCGATATACGTTGGAAAGGAAAGCGGTGTTTTTGCAATTTTGCTTACAAACCGCGTTCACCCGACGAGAAACAATGGCAAGCTTTTCCCGATAAGAAACGAATGGCACAGACAGATTTTCGGTGAATGATATGAAAAAAGTCAGCGTTTTAAACGGCATCGACCGTATCGACGAATATTTTTATCTGCTCGACGGACTTAAAATCGGTCTTATTACCAACCCGACGGGCAGAAACAAGGATTTTAAGGAAACTGCGGATATTCTTGCCGAGAAGGGGCTTCTTAAATGTCTTTTCTCGCCCGAGCACGGAGTGCGCGGCGGTGCGACCGCAGGCGCGCATATTTCCGATTGCATCGACGAAAAGACGGGTGTGCCGAGCTATAGCCTTTACGGAGCCTCGCTTCATATACGCGACGAGGTTTTAAAGGAGCTCGATGCGGTTGCTTTTGATATTCAGGACGTCGGCGCAAGGTTTTACACCTATATCTATACCCTCTCGTACGCGATGGAGGATTGCGTCAAGGCGGGAAAGAGATTTATCGTTTTCGACAGAATTAACCCCGTTGGCGGCGCTTGCGCGCAGGGCAGTGTGCTTGACCGAAAATTCTCCTCGTTCGTGGGCAGATATCCGATCGCAACGCGCCACGGATTTACCGTCGGCGAATTTGCACGCTTTATCAACGAAGTCGAGGGCATTGGCTGTGACCTTACCGTGATACCCGTAAAGGGCTGGACACGCGAAATATATTTTGACGATACCGACCTTATCTTCATTCCGCCCTCGCCGAATATACCAACTGTTGAAAGCTGCTTTGCATATCTTGCGACCTGCCTTTTCGAGGGCACTAACGTTTCGGAGGGGCGCGGCACGGCAAAGCCGTTTGAGTTTATCGGCGCGCCTTGGTTAGATCACGAGCGTATTTGCGAAGAAATGAACGCATTAAAGCTTTCGGGCGTTAAATTCCGTCCCTGCTTTTTCACTCCGACCGCGTCGAAGCACGCAAATACCGAATGCAAGGGCATTCAGCTTCATATAACCGACCGCAGAAGCTTTAACCCCTTTGAATCGGGCTTGCATTTGCTTGATTTGATACGCAAAACACACGTTGAGTTTGAATTTATTGCGCCCTATTCGCAAAACGCAAATTATTTTATCGATCTGCTCTTGGGCAGCGACGAATTGCGGCGTGACGGCTTTGACGTTGATGAATTTTTAAAGAAGCAAAACGAAAAGCTGAAAGAATATACGGCTAAAATCGAAAAATTTTACTTATATTAAAGAAAAATACGGGAGAAATTCTCCCGTATTTTTTAGTTAAATTGTGAATTATAAAGCGTGCTGTAGAAGCCGCCCTTTTTGAGCAATTCGTCGTGATTGCCGATCTCGGTGATTCTGCCGTTCTGAAGAACGATTATCTTGTCGGCATTTTGAATTGTCGAAAGTCGGTGCGCGATGATAAAGCAGGTTCTGCCCTTCATCAGCTCGGTCATTGCCTCTTGTATCTTTATCTCGGTGCGAGAGTCGACGTTCGATGTCGCTTCGTCGAGAATAAGCATTTGCGAATCGGCTATCATCGCACGTGCGATGGTGATAAGCTGGCGCTGACCCTTTGAAATGTTAACGCCGTCGTCGGTAAGCACGGTGTTATATCCGTCGGGCAGGCTTTCGATAAAGCTATCTATCCTTGCGGCGCGCGCGGCTGCCTTAACCTCTTCAAGCGTTGCGCCCTCGCGGCCGTACGCGATATTTTCATAGATCGTACCGCAAAACAGCCAGGTGTCCTGAAGCACCATCGTGTAGGCTTTTCTTAACGATTCGCGCGTGATATCCCTCTCGTCGATGCCGTCGACGGTTATTTTGCCGCCGTTTACGTCGTAAAAGCGCATAAGAAGCGAGATGATCGTCGTTTTACCTGCGCCCGTCGGGCCTACTATTGCGATGGTTTTGCCTTGAAGCGCATCAAACGTTATGCCGTGGAGTATCTCCTTTTCGGGGGTATAGCCGAAGGTAACGTCTTGAAATTCAACGTCGCCCTTTGCTTTGTGAAGCGTGATAGCGTCGTCCGAATCGGTTTTCTCGGGTTGCTCGTCGAGGATCGCAAAAACGCGGTCGGCGGCGGAAAATGCCGATTGGAATTCCGAAATGATGTTTGCAAATTCGTTTATCGGGCCTGCAAACTTGCGCGAATACTGAACGAACTGCGCAACACCGCCGAGCGAAATGAAGAACAGCGAGCCGACAGCCGCTTCGCCGCTTTGCGAATAGAGATAAAGAATTCCGCCGAACATCGTGACGAGCGAGATCGAAATGTTGTTGATAAAGTTGACCGAGGGGCCCATTGCCGCACCGTAATAATCGGCTTCGTAATAGGCGTCCATCGAATCGGTATTGCGCTTATTGAAGCGCGAGCCTATTTCGTTTTCTCGGTTATATGCGCGTATAGAGCCGCAACCGGAAAGCATTTCCTCGGCATATCCGTTCAATTCGCCGAGCTTTTTCGAGCGTTTTCTGAAAAGCGGACGCACACGCTTTGCGCGGTAGCGCGTAAAGAGTATCGACGCAGGCACAGTTACAAGGAACACCGCGATAAGCGGCTTTGAGATGTTCCACATAAACACAAGCGAGCCGATAACGGTATACAAGCTCGTCATTACCTGCACAAGATCGTGCGAGAGCGTCGAATTGATAGTGTCGATATCATAGGAAATATGGCTTATGATGTCGCCTGTCGGGTGAGTATCAAAATATCCGACGGGCAAGGAGGTAAGCTTTTCAAAAAGCTGTTTTCTCATCGTATATACTATTTTTTGGCTGAGCTTTATCATAATGACCGCCAAAAGATAGGATATCACGGCGGATGCGATATAGCACAAAAGCATATAGACGAGATTTTCGGCGACGACCGCCGTATCAACTCCGCTCTCCGATGCTATCGCATCGATAGCAAGACCCGAATATTTGGGGCCCATAAGCGAAAGCTGGTTTGCAAAAAGAGTCATGATCACAGCAGGTATAAAGATATACCAATATTTCAAAACGTATCCGCAGAGCCTTAAAAGGATGCCTTTGGTTTTTCTTTCCTGCTTGCCTGCTTCGGGCTTATTCAACGAAAGCACCTCCCATCTGGGATTCGCTTATTTCACGGTATTCCTCACAGCTGTCGAGCAGATCGTTATGATTGCCCATACCGATAATTTCGCCCTCGTCGAGCACGATGATCATATCGCAATCCTTTACCGAGCTTACGCGCTGAGCAACCGTAATAACCGTCGTTTCGCCGAGCGATTCCGAAAGCGCGCTTCTTAAAGCGGCGTCGGTTTTATAGTCGAGCGCCGACGAGGAATCGTCGAGTATCAGTATCTCGGGCTTGGAGGCAAGCGCACGCGAAATAAGTATCCTTTGCTTCTGTCCGCCCGAAATATTGCTTCCGTGCGGTGTGAGAAGGTGGTCGTATCCTTCGGCAAAATCGGTGATAAAGCCGTCTGCCTGTGCGATCCTTGCGGCGGCTATAACCGACTCGTCATCGATCTCCCTGCCGAAGCGGATGTTTTCCGCGATAGTATCGGCATAAAGGAAGTCCTGCTGCATCGCAGAGCCGAACATCGCGTAAAACCGTGATTTTTCAATCGTTTTTATGTTTTCGCCGTTGATAAATATCGAGCCGTTGCTCACGTCGTAAAAGCGAAGCAAAAGCTTAATAAGCGTCGTCTTGCCCGAGCCTGTCGCGCCGATTATTCCCAACCGACCGCCCTTGGGGAGCGAAAACGAAATGCTTTTAAGGTTATCCTTTACACCCTTGTAGGAAAAGGAAACGTTATCGAATACGATATGGTCACCGTCAGCCTTATCGGGGAATTCGCTCTTGTCGTAAACCTTAATGTCCTCGTCGGCATCGAACACCTCGCTTATACGTCTTGCCGATGCGGCACACTTCGTGTACATAACGAACATTCGCGTTACCGACATCATCGCCATCGAAATGAGCGTGAAATACTGCATAAAAGCAACGACTGTTTCGGGGTTGGAAAGCCCCGACTCGACTCTGCCGCTTGCCAATGCGATAACGGCGACCGAGCCGACGTTCATCAAAACCGTCATTATCGGGTTGACGCTGCCCATTACGACGCCTGCGCGCGTTTCGTCCTTGATAAGCGCGGAATTTACCGCATCGTAACGGCGATGCTCGTAATCGGTCTTTGAAAGCGCCTTGATAACGCGTATTCCCTGCGCATCCTCACGCACTACACGTATCATCCCGTCGACAGATTTCTGAACCCTTGTATAAAGAGGCACGCCCTTTTTCGAAATGAAATAAACCGTTATGAAAATAAAAGGAAGAACGGCTATCATCGCAAGCGCAAGATATGCATCCATAAACAGAGTGATGCCGATGCCGCCGATAAGCATTATCGGAGCACGCACGCCGAGGCGTTGCATCATATTTACAAAGTGGTGGACGTTGTACGTATCGGTCGTGATACGCGATTCGAGCGAGGGGATCGTGAATTTATCGGTCTGGGACGCAGAAAGCCGAAGGGTCTTTATAAACAGATCCTTTCGCATGCTTTCGGCAAAATTCCGCGAAACACGCGCCGCCATTCGGTTTGCGACGATATTGCAAACGCAGGCGATAACCGCGCAGACGAGCATTGCACCACCCCAAAAAAGAATGTCTTTTACCGATTTTGTAATGACGTTTTTAAGTATATGGGTGAGTATGTACGGAATCAAAAGCTCGACGACCGTGCCTGCGGTTTTTATTAAAAACCCAACGGTCATCCGTCGGTAGAATCCGCGAAGATATTTAAAGAGTATTTTCATTTTACTTCCTCGATCTCGATCGCCTTGTTAAGCATTTTGTCAAGTATTTCGTGGAAGCGCTTCAATTCCTCCGCGTCGATGCCCTCGGCGAGTCTTGAATTCCAGTCAACGGTGATATTCTTGACCTCGGGCAGGATATCAAACATCTTTTGCGTCGGGAAAACCAAGGTTTCGCGCTTGTCCGAATCGCTCGTGCGGCGTTCTACGTAGCCTTCAAGCTCTAAATGCGCAAGATGTCGCGTGACGTTGGATTTGTTGATACAAAGGTATTGCACAAGCTTTTCCTGCGGAAGTCCGGGGTTCTTGCATATCGCAAGAACGTAGCTGTGGTAAATTCCCGCAAGGCCGACGGTTGACTTTTCGGTGCGGTAATTCGCCTCGCATCGGCTGATAATGTTCATTTTTCGCATTATTGTTGCCATTTTTTACCTCTACAAAATTAGTTGCATTTAAAACCGTTTCATTTGCAACTATCTTAGCATAATTTTTTTCGTCTGTCAACAAAGTACTGACCCAAAAAATGTTGACAAACAAAAAAAGATGTGATATATTATTGTAGCAATAAGAAATACGGCCTGTTAGTCAAGTGGTCAAGACGTCGCCCTCTCACGGCGAAGGCAGGGGTTCGACTCCCCTACGGGTCACCACGAAAAACAAACCTCACTTTATGTGGGGTTTGTTTTTTGTCTTGCAAATTGGGAGTCGAAGGGCGCGTGTTGAATGACAGTCCGGGGGACTGTCAGACCGCGCCACCGCTCCGCCCCGGGGTCCCCGAAAATGAACGAAGTGAGTTTTTGGGGTGGACGTAGGCGGGCGACTCCCCTACGGGTCACCAGAAAACAAACCTCACTTTATGTGGGGTTTGTTTTTTGTATAACAAAAAAACAGACGGTTTCCCGTCTGTTTTGTTTTTAATATTAAAGACCTTTTGCTCTGAGCTTTCTGTCCTTGTTGTCCTGAATCTTGCCGTATACAGCGTAGCCGATATACATACCGAGAATGCAAAGAGGACCAACGGTGGTATAGAAGTTGAGAGTAAGCATGGTGGAAAGGTAGTCAAGGAGAACGATAACACAATTTACGATCACTGCAAAGATAACGCCGGACAAGATCTTGAAGATCTTGGAAGAAACGTTTTCGTGGTTTTCCCAAGTGAGGATCATAAGGTTGCCTGCGAATGCAAGGATGATGAAGAACAGGATGTACGAGAAGTAGCCGAAGAGCATTTCAGCAGGCTTTTCGCTGAACGCCTGAGGAAGTGTCATCTTATATTCAACAGAGTTGATCGAAGGATATTCAGCGGTTTTGGAATCGGGCGATGCATTGAGGTTGGGGATCATATCGAGAACGAGGTAGGAGCCGACAACCAAAACGATGAAAAGCAACACGAGAAGAGTACGTACAAAGCCTTGGATCTTAACTGCTTTTCTCTTGACCGCCTTGTAGATGATAGAAGGAATAGCAAGGACCAACGCCAAGCCGAAAGCGATTCCAACGTATTTTGCAGCAACACCGAAGAGGTAGCCGATTTCAATAGCGGATTCGGTATTCAAAACAACGAATATAGCAATCAAAGCAATTACTGCTGCTAAAATCAATATAAGTTTTATATGCTTGCGCAAACTCGATATTACATTAGACATGATCAAAAAACACTCCTTGCACGATTATGGAATTAGTTAATATTAATATACCACAGTATTTTCTCAATGTCAAGTTTTTTGTTGAACAATAAGAACAAAAAGAACCCTCCGACAAGAAGGTCGGAGGGTGTTTTTCTTAAAGCGTTGCCGCCATTACTGCTTTAATGGTGTGCATTCTGTTTTCGGCTTCGTCAAATACGATAGAACGGTCGCTTTCGATGACCTCGTCGGTCACCTCCATACAGTCGATACCGAATTTTTCGTAAATATCTCTGCCGACAACGGTGCCGAGGTCGTGGAATGCGGGGAGGCAGTGCATAAATCTGCATTGCTCGCCTGCGTTGTTCATCAATTCCATCGTCACGCGGTAGGGCGTAAGCTCGCGGATGCGTTCTGCCCAAACGTCGGCAGGCTCGCCCATCGAAACCCAAACGTCGGTATAGATAACGTCGGCGTTTTTGGTAGCCTCGATCGGGTCCTCGATAAATTCAAGAACGGCGCCCGTTTCCTTTGCAATGCTTTGGCATTCGGCGATAAGAGCATCGTTCGGGAAATATTTTTTCGGTGCGCAGGCAACGAAATGCATACCCATTTTTGCACAGCCGACCATAAGCGAATTACCCATGTTGTATCTCGCGTCGCCCATATAAACCAATTTTTTTCCCTTAAGCGAGCCGAAATGCTCGATTACAGTCAAAAAGTCTGCAAGTATCTGGGTGGGGTGGAATTCGTTTGTCAAGCCGTTCCAAACGGGAACGCCCGCGAATTTTGCAAGGTCCTCGACGATACCCTGACCGAAGCCGCGGTATTCGATGCCGTCAAACATTCTGCCAAGCACTCTCGCCGTATCGGCAATGCTTTCCTTTTTGCCCATCTGCGAGCCGGTGGGGCCGAGATAAACGGGATGCATACCAAGATCTGCCGCCGCAACCTCAAAGGCGCAACGGGTTCTCGTGCTGTCCTTTTCGAAAAGCAAAACGATGTTTTTGCCCTCGCAAAGCTTGTGAGGGATACCTGCCTTCTTTTTCGCCTTCAATTCAAGCGAAAGGTCGATAAGACCCTGTATTTCTTCGGGTGTGAAATCAAGAAGCTTTAAGAAGCTTCTGCCCTTTAAATTCAAAGACATAATAATTCTCCTTTGAAAATATTGCAATTAAAGCACCTTTGCAAGGAAATTTTGGAGTCTTTCGCACTTGGGAGCGCCGAAAAGCTCCTCGGGAGCGCCCTCCTCGGCGATAACGCCGTCATCGAGGAAGACAACGCGGTTTGAAACCTCGCGTGCAAAGCCCATCTCGTGGGTAACGACAACCATCGTCATGCCCTCGCTTGCAAGCTCACGCATAACGTCCAAAACCTCGCCGACCATTTCGGGGTCGAGCGCGCTCGTCGGCTCGTCGAAAAGCATAACGTCGGGCTCCATACAAAGTGCGCGAACGATCGCAACACGTTGCTTTTGTCCGCCCGAAAGCTGATTGGGATAGGAGCTTGCACGGTCTGCAAGGCCGACACGCGCAAGAAGCGACATTGCCTTTTCCTCGGCTTGCTCCTTGGGCACCTTTTTAAGCATTATCGGTGCGCAGGTGAGGTTTTCGAGTATCGTCATGTGAGGGAAAAGGTTGAACTGCTGGAAGACCATTCCCATCTTCTGACGGTGGAGATTGAGGTCGGTCTTTTTATCGGTGAGGTCGTTATTTTCAAAGAAAATACTGCCGCCCGTAGGAACCTCGAGCATATTGAGGCAGCGCAGGAAGGTCGATTTGCCCGAGCCCGATGCGCCGATAACGCAAACGACGTCGCCCTTATTAATATCGATGCTGACGCCCTTTAATACCTCGTTCTTCTGGAAGGTCTTTTTAAGGTCCTTTACGCTGATGATAGCGTTATTCATATTATCTGCCATCGCTCTTACGCAACCTCCTTTCGAAGACGTTCAAAAGCTTTGTCATAATTACAACGAGTGCAAGGTAAACAAGCGCGAGAAGAATTAAAGGATTTACCGCGTCGTTTGTGTTTGTACGTATAAGGTTAGCCGCACGGGTAAGGTCGACGACCGTAACGTAACCTGCAACCGAGGTTTCCTTTAAAAGTGCGATACATTCGTTACCGATAGCGGGAAGGATGTTCTTTATCGCCTGAGGGAAGATTATCTTCTTCATCGCCTGTCCCTTGGACATACCCAAGCTTCTCGCCGCTTCCATCTGTCCCTTATCGACAGCGTTAAGACCGCTTCTTATAAGCTCTGCCATATATGCACCCGAGTTTATACCGAATGCAATTATTGCGGTCATTATACCCGTTGTATCCGAAACGAAGATGATGAAATAGAATATCATCAAAAGAACGGTAACGGGAATACCGCGGATCGCGGTCGTGTAAATATCGCAAACGATATTCACGATTCTCAATTTTTTATTATCTTCGGCGTAATACTTTGCGATCGCAATAACCGAGCCGATGACGATACCGATCAAAAGAGCGCATACGGTAATTAAAAGTGTGTTTCCAAAACCTTTTACGATCATCATATAGTTGTCGTCAACTATAAAGGTTTTGTAAAGTTTATCAAGCCAAGCGTTCATTAGTTTTCCTTTCAAAAAGAATTTTAGAGGTTGCTTATTCCGCAACCTCTAAAATGGTTTTAGAAATCATTCGGGTTTGGTGTAGGGTGCTTCGTATTTGTCGAAAATGGATTTTACGGTGCCGTCAGCAATGAGCTCGTCGATGATCTTGTTGATTTCTTCAACGAGGTCCTCGGAGCCGAATGCGAATGCGAATGCATAGGGTTCGGTGGTCATAGCCTCGTCAAGGATCTTAACGCTGTCGTCGCCCTTGCACATTTCAGCTGCGGTAAGGTCGTCAACTACCCAAGCTTCTACCTTGCCCTGAGTAAGAGCGAGCTTTGCATCCTGATTTGCTTCGAACTGGCTGAGGGTATAGCCCTGACCGCTACAGAATTCAGCCGCGGTGGTACCGGTCTGTACTGCGATCTTCTTGCCTTCGAGGTCTGCCTTGGAAGCGATTGCGCTGTCAGCCTTAACTACGATGCACTGTGCTGCCAAGCAATATTCCTTGGTGAAAAGGGTGTTTTCCTTACGCTTGTCGGTAACAGAAATACCGGACATACCGCAATCGTACTTGCCGGTCTGAACGCCGGTAAGAACTGCGTCGAAGTTGATCTGCTCGTAAACGGGAGTAACGCCGAGCTTTTCGCAAACGATAGCCATGAGGTCGACTTCGATACCTACGATCTTGTCGCCTTCGAGGTTTTCAAAGGGAGGAAAGTCGGGGCTGGTAGCGATAACGAGCTCGCCTGCTTCTTTAACTTCTGCAAGAGTCTTGCCGCTGGTGCCGCATGCGGTGAAGCATACGGAAACGAATACGATAGTAAGTAAGAGTGCTAAAATCTTTTTCATTTTCTTTTTTTCCTTTCAAATATGTAAATTATTTATTTAATTCTTTTTCAATAAATTCTATTTGCGCATCGGCAGATGCCTGACTCGTGCCGCCGAGTGAGATGCGCTTTGCAACGCAGGTCTGAAGCGAGATTTCCTCGTAAACGTCGGAATCGAAAAGCTCGCTGTAGGTTTTATACTCGTCGAGCGTTACCTCTTCAAGCACTATTCTTCGCTTTATGCATTCCGAAACGAGCGTTCCCGAAATTTTGTAAGCCGTTCTGAACGGCATACCCTTTTTAACAAGGTAATCGGCAAGGTCGGTTGCGTTGATAAAGCCTTCCTGCGCGGCGCGGAGCATATTTTCCTTGTTGACGGACATCGTTTCGATCATCGGTGCCATAACCGAAAGGCACATTTTGATCGTATCGACGGCATCGAAGACGCCCTCCTTGTCCTCCTGCATATCCTTGTTGTATGCAAGCGGAAGTCCCTTAAGAACGGTCAGTATTCCCATAAGGTCGCCGTATACTCTGCCGGTTTTGCCTCTTATTAGCTCTGCCATATCCGAATTCTTCTTTTGAGGCATTATGCTCGAGCCGGTCGTGAAGGCATCAGACAATTCTACGAACTTGAATTCCCAGCTCGTCCAAAGGATGATCTCCTCGGAAAGACGGGAAAGATGCATCATCGTAATTGCACAGCAGTTGACGAATTCAACGCAGAAATCACGGTCGGAAACGCCGTCGATGCTGTTCATACAAACGCCGTCGAAGCCTAATTTTTCCGCTTCGAAATATCTGTCGGTGTCATAGGTCGTGCCTGCAAGTGCGCAGGAGCCGATGGGCGAAATATTCATTCGCTTGCTCATATCGCAAAATCTGTCGATATCGCGAAGGAGCATCATACAGTAAGCAAACAGATGATGCGCAAAGGTTATCGGTTGGGCACGCTGAAGGTGGGTGTAGCCCGGCATTATCGCGTCTTTATTCTCTTTTGCTGTCTTTAAAAGCGCGTTAACGACCGCCTTTATGAGCGAAACGACGGTTTCGGTCTCCTCGCGCAGGTACATTCGAAGATCGAGCGCGACCTGGTCGTTTCGGCTTCTTGCCGTGTGAAGCTTTTTGCCGACCTCACCGATACGCTCGGTAAGAAGCTGCTCGACGAACATATGAATGTCCTCGCATTCAAGGTCGATAATCACCTTGCCCGATTCGATATCGTTTAACAGTTCTTCAAGTCCTGCGATAAGAGCATCCGCCTCATCCGAGGTAATAATGCCCTTCGCGCCAAGCATTGCGGCGTGTGCCATACTGCCCGTGATGTCCTGACGGTACATTCTCGAATCGAAGCTTATCGAGGAATTGAAATCGTCGGCAAGCTTATCGGTCGCTCCGGCGGTTCTGCCCGCCCACATTTTTGCCATTACAGTTCTCCGTGAAAGTTTATTAAAGCTTACCCTGCTCGCGAAGCGCCTGAACCTTGGTGGGAAGACCCCAGAGATTGATAAAGCCTTCAGCCTGCTTCTGGTCGTAGTCGCTTTCGTCGAAGGTAACGAGGTTTTCGGAATAGAGGGAATAAGGCGAAACCGTACCCGCGGGGATGATGTTGCCCTTATAAAGCTTGAGCTTTACGGTACCGGTAACGAACTTGTTGCTTTCGTTAGCGAACGCGGTAAGAGCCTCCTGCAAGGGGGAGTACCATTTGCCGTTGTAAATAAGGTCTGCGTAATCAACCGCAAGCTTCTGCTTAACGTGGAGAGTATCCTTATCAACGGTAAGCATTTCGAGCATTTCGTGTGCGAAGTAAAGAATAGTTCCGCCGGGAGTTTCATACACGCCGCGGTCCTTCATACCTACAAGACGGTTTTCAACGATGTCGATGATACCGATACCGTTTGCGCCGCCAACCTTGTTAAGCTCTGCGATGATCTTCGATGCCTTCATCTTTTCGCCGTTGAATGCAACGGGAGCGCCTGCTTCGAAATCGATGGAGATGTAAGTAGGCTCGTCGGGTGCCATCATAGGCGAAACGCCCATTTCAAGGAAGCCGGGCTTATCGTACATAGGCTCGTTTGCGGGATCTTCAAGGTCAAGACCCTCGTGGCTCAAGTGCCAGAGGTTTTTATCCTTGGAATAGTTGGTTTCGCGGCTGATCTTCAAGGGAACGTTATGCGCTTCTGCATAATCGATCTCTTCATCACGCGATTTGATGTCCCATTCTCTCCAGGGAGCGATGATCTTCATTTCGGGAGCGAAGCGCTTGATAGCGAGCTCAAAGCGGACCTGGTCGTTACCCTTACCGGTCGCGCCGTGGCAGATAGCGTCTGCGCCTTCGGCAAGTGCGATCTCGGCAAGTGCTTTACCGATAACGGGACGTGCGAAAGCGGTACCGAGAAGGTAGGTTTCATACTTTGCATCCATCTTGAGTGCGGGGATGATGATCTCATCAACCATTTCATCAACAAGGTCTGCAACGATAAGCTTGCTTGCACCTGTTTTGATCGCCTTTTCTTCAAGGCCTTCAAGCTCGTCAGCCTGACCGACGTTGCCTGCAACCGCGATGATTTCGGGGTTATTATAATTTTCCTTAAGCCAAGGAATGATTATCGAAGTGTCGAGACCGCCCGAATAGGCGAGAACTATTTTTTTGATGTTTTCTTTGCTCATTTTCTTTTCCTCTGTTTTTCAAACATTTTGCAAGCGTAATTATAAACCTCAAAAATGCAATTGTCAATAGAAAAATGCAAAATTATTCACTTTTTTATTGTTTTTTTGCATTTCGATGCATATTTATTTGAATATCTTGCATATTTATGCATAATATTCGCTTTTCCTGCATATTTTCGTCTTTTAAAAAGCAAAATGGCGCAAACTTTTACGTCGCGCCTTTTGTTTTAAAGCTTTTCTAAAGCGGTTTTTAACGCCTCCGCAGACAAAACGGGCTCTGTTCCGCATTCGTCATACAAGCGTTTCGGATCGGTATAACCGTAACCGATCGGGAGAAAATCGATATTTGCGTTTTTGGCAAGCTGCATATCCGCCATGCCGTCGCCGACTATCAGCGCCTCGTCGGGCGTGAAGCCGAAATCCGCAATTATCGAAAGGGCAACGTCGGGGCTCGGCTTGCGTTCGTTATCCGCTCTAACACCGCGGACGAGCGCAAAACGGTCGCCGAAATAATGCTTTATCATCGGGACTGCGTTTTTATCGTCCTTATTCGTAAGAACGACCGAGATTATTCCCTTTTCGTTAAGCCTGTCGACTATCTCGGCGATGCCGTCGTAGGGGACGGTCTGCTCAAGCATACGCTTTTCGTATTCTGCGCGGAAATGGGTACGCACCTCTTTGCAGAATTCGTCGTCACCGCCGTTTTGAAGCGCGCGGCGAATGAGCATCAGCGAGCCGTTGCCGATAAAGCTTTTCACCTCGTCGACGGTCCTTTGCGGATTGCCATAAAGCGCAAGGGCGTAATTCACCGCCGCCGCAAGATCGCATATCGTATCGAGAACAGTGCCGTCGAGGTCGAAAATAATTATTTTTTTATTTGACTTCATTGTCGATAAAGTCTGCAACGTCCTTTACGGTGCGAAGACCGGTAGCGTCATCGGGAATGATGATGTCGAGCTCATCCTCGAGAGTCATAAGCATTTCAACGATATCAAGGCTGTCTGCGCCGAGATCCTCAACGATAGCTGCATCGTCTGCGATTTCGGAAACGTCCATACGAAGCTGCTTTGCTACAACTGCCTTTACTCTTTCGATCATTTGCATAATAATTTGTTCCTTTCTGTTTAAGAAAAATTAACCTTTACTTATTTTTACAATCCTATAATAATAGATAGTTATTAAAAAAACAAGTATGTTTTTAGTTTTTTTACAATTTATAGATTAAATGAATGTTAATTCGGTTGACGGAAAGAAAAAAATATGTTAAAATACACTGATTAAATATATAATGTAGGAATATACCCAAAAACTAATTTTTTCGACGGTGGATTATGCTTATATTGGGCATCGACCCGGGGCTGGCGACGATCGGCTTTGGGTTGGTTTTGAAAAGCGGCGATAAATACCGCGCAATTGAATACGGCGCGATAACCACCGCGCCCAAGCAGATGATCGAAAAGAGGCTTGAAGAAATTTACGACTCGATGGTCGAGCTTATTACCAAATGCAAGCCCGACTGTATGGTTATCGAGGAGATATTCTTTAACAACAACATCACCACCGCTATCGACGTGTCGATGGCAAGAGGCGTTATCTTGCTTGCGGCACAAAAATGCGGGATAGATATTTACGAATACACACCGCTGGAGGTAAAAAGCTCGGTCGTCGGTTACGGCAGAGCCGAAAAGCAGCAGGTTCAGTATATGGTCCGCTTGATGCTTAACCTTAACGAAACGCCGAAGCCCGACGACACCGCCGACGCGCTTGCGCTTGCGCTTTGCCACGGCACAAGGATTACAAATTACCGATAAGGAGAAGAAAATGATACATTTTATACACGGAACTCTCGCTTCTCTTACAGCCGAATACGCCGTTATCGATTGCGGCGGAGTCGGATTTAAAATGGGAATATCGGCAACGACTGCACAAAAGCTTTCCGCAAAATCGGGAAAGGACGTGCTTTTATACACGTATATGGCGGTCAGCGAAGACAATATTGCGCTTTACGGTTTTTCGGAGGAGGACGAGCTTAACCTTTTCACAAGGCTTATCTCGGTTTCGGGCATCGGCCCCAAGGCGGGTATTTCGATACTCGGCACCTTCTCGCCCGACGAGCTTCGCTCTGCCGTTGCAAGCGGTGACGCAAAAACCATTTCGCGCGCACCCGGTATCGGTCTTAAGACAGCGCAAAAGCTTATTATCGAGCTTAAGGATAAAATAGCGGACGACGGTATGACGTTTACCGTTTCGGAAACGAATAAGGACCCCGAAAAGATAAGTCAGGTCATCGATACTCTTGCTCTTTACGGTTTTCCGCGCGCAAAGGTTGCGGATACCTTAAAGAAGCTCGATTCCTCGCTCCCGCTCGAGGAGCTTATTGCCCAGACCTTGCGAATTTTGGGAAAGGAGGCAGGACGATAAATGCCTATTAACTCGAAAATTCCAGACTATTCCGATGATTTCGATTTCGAAAGCCGTATCACTGGCGCGGAATTCTCTGCCGAGGATATCGAAAACGAATTTTCCTTGCGCCCCAAGACGCTTAACGAATACGTCGGTCAGCAAAAGGTCAAGGACAACCTTTCGATATTTATAAAAGCCGCCGCTTCACGCGGGGACTCGCTCGACCACGTTTTGCTTCACGGCCCTCCCGGTCTCGGTAAGACCACGCTTTCCTGCATAATCGCGGGCGAGCTTGGCGTTAATCTTAAGGTAACGAGCGGCCCTGCCATCGAAAAGGCAGGCGACCTTGCCGCGTTGCTTACCACACTTGAAAGAAACGATATTTTATTTATCGACGAAATACACCGTCTTCCCCGTCAGGTCGAAGAGGTGCTCTACCCCGCGATGGAGGATTTTGCGCTTGACCTTATGATGGGCAAGGGTCCCTCGGCTCGCTCGATACGTATTCCGCTTAAGCCCTTTACGCTTATCGGCGCAACGACGAGAGCGGGACAGCTGTCCTCTCCTCTTCGTGACAGATTCGGTATGTCGTTCAGACTGGAGCTTTATTCTCCCGAGGATCTCGCACTTATCATCACCCGCTCGGCAGGAATTCTCGGCGTTCCGATAACCGCGGACGGCGCTTATGAGATCGCGCTACGTTCGAGAGGAACTCCTCGTATTGCCAACAGATTTTTAAAGAGAGTACGCGATTTTGCGATAGTCGAAGGAAACGGAGTTATCGATTTCGATATCACTCGCAAGGCGCTCGATGCGCTCGAGGTAGATGCTTTGGGACTCGATTCGGTCGACAGAAGGATGCTCACCGCGATCATCAAGCATTTCAACGGCGGTCCCGTTGGCTTGGAAACGCTTGCGGCGGTCATCGGCGAGGAGGCAATAACGCTCGAGGACGTTTACGAGCCTTATCTGCTTCAGCTCGGATTTCTTAACCGCACACCGCGCGGAAGATGTGCGACTGCAGGCGCTTACCGTCACCTTGCACTTGAGGTGCCGATGGGTATGACCGAGCAGATAAGCTTTACCGACGAAAATTAAAGGTGTAATTATGTTTGTTGCAAATAATTGGAAAGAATACCGTTTGGTTGATGCAAACGGCGGTGAACGCTTGGAAAAATGGGGCGATTTCACCTTGATAAGACCCGACCCTCAGGTTATCTGGAACGGGGAACGCAATCTTTCGGGCTGGAAAAAGGCAGACGGCATTTACCGTCGCTCGCGCTCGGGCGGCGGCGAATGGGTGAAAAAGGACGTGCCCGAGGAATGGGTAATTTCCTACGGCGACCTTAAATTCGGCATTTCTCCGATGGGCTTTAAGCACACCGGTCTTTTCCCCGAGCAGGCGGCGAACTGGGATTGGTTCACCAAGCTCATTAAAAACAGCGGAAGAGAAATAAAGCTTTTAAATCTCTTTGCCTACACCGGCGGCGCCAGCGTTGCGGCGGCAAAGGCAGGTGCTTTCGTTTGCCACGTCGATGCCTCGAAGGGTATCGTTGCAAAGGCAAAGCGCAACGCCGAGCTTTCGGAGATTCCGCAAAACAAGATCAGATATATCGTTGACGATTGTTTTAAATTCGTCGCACGCGAAATAAGACGCGGCAACAAGTACGATGCCGTTATTCTCGACCCGCCCTCCTTCGGACGCGGTCCGGGCGGTGAAAAATGGGTCATCGAGGAATGCTTGGACGAGCTTGTGAATTTAGTTTGTCAGGTGCTTTCCGACGAACCGCTTTTCGTGCTTTTGAACTCCTACACGACCGGTCTTTCCCCTGCCGCAAACGGCTACGTTTTGAGAAAGAACACCCGTCACCTCGGCGGTAGTGTTGACAGCCAGGAGATCGGCTTGCCCGTTGAATCGAGCGGCGAGGTTTTGCCTTGCGGCTCGGCGAGTCGGTGGACACCGTGATAACCCCCAAAAATGCAAGCATTTTCGGGGACCCCGTGATCGCTACGCTCTCGACGCGAAACGCAAGCGTTTCGGTCGTCTTTCGTGATGTTCGTGCGCTCGCGCCAACCTTGTGCGCGCCTTCGCTTTCTCCCCCAAAAATCCAAGGATTTTCGGGGACCCCATAGTCGCTACGGCTTGTCCAAGGTTGCGAACATCCAAGGTATAAAAATCCACGCGCATGTCGCGGATTTTTATGGAGATTTTATTATAAAAACACTTCGTGTTTTGAATTGTCGTTTTGAATTGTCGTTTTGATTTAAAGGTTTTTGGAATTTCCCACCTCAGATTCGGAGGAATTTTATGTCTTTCATTGAAGCTCGCGGAGTTGAATTTTATTATTCGCCCGAAGAAGACAAAGTAATAAAAGGGCTCGACCTTAAGATCGAAAAGGGCAGCTACGTTGCCATTCTCGGTCATAACGGTTGCGGCAAAAGCACCCTTGCAAAGCTTCTTTGCGGTATTTACGAGCCGACGGAGGGACAGATCCTTGTCGACGGAATGGACACCGCGAACGAAGAGCTTTCGTTTGATATCCGCAAAAAATGCGGTATGGTGTTCCAGAACCCCGACAATCAGCTTGTTGCAAGCGTTGTCGAGGAGGACGTCGCTTTTGCGCCCGAAAATCTCGGTTATCCGCGTGAAGAGATCCGCCGACGCGTTGACGAGGCGCTTAGTACGGTCGATATGACCGACTACTCAAAGCACGCAACCCACAAGCTTTCGGGCGGACAGAAGCAAAGGATCGCTATCGCAGGTGTGCTTGCGATGAGCCCCGAATGTATTGTTTTCGACGAGGCGACCGCGATGCTCGACCCTACGGGCAGAAAAGAGATCGTTGCGGCGATGAAGCGCCTTAACAAGGAGATCGGCATCACCGTGGTCACCATCACCCACTATATGAACGAGGCTGTCGAGGCAGACAGGATCGTCGTTATGAACGAGGGTGAAATTATCGCAGACGGCACCCCGAAGGAGATATTCTCGAAGGTTGAGGAGCTTAAAGCGGTTTCGCTTGCGGTGCCGCAGGTTACCGAATTGCTTTATCAGCTCGAGCAGGACGGGTTTGAGCTTCCCCGCGGCGTTTTGCACGCAATGGATGCCGCCGACGTGCTTGACGCGTTTATCGGAGGGCAGAAATGAAAAATTACGCTCTTGAATTTAAAAACGTAAGCGTTATCTACGGCGAGGGCTCGCCCTTCCGCAAGGCGGCGCTTAACAATATAACCACCTCGTTCCCCAAGGGCGAGATCACAGGTATTATCGGTCACACGGGAAGCGGCAAAAGCACGTTAGCCTCGCTTACCAACGGACTTATAAAGCCGACAAGCGGTGAGGTTTTGCTTGAAGGCGAGAATATCTGGGCAAAGCCGAAGGAAATGATAAAGATACGAAGCCGTGTCGGATTGGTTTTCCAATATCCCGAATATCAGCTTTTCGACGAAACGGTCGAATCGGATATCGCCTTCGGCCCGAAGAATATGAAGCTTTCCGACGAGGAGATAAAAAGCCGCGTTAAGCTTGCCGCGGAATTTTGCGGTCTGAGCGAAAAGGAATTAAAGCGCTCTCCCTTTGAGCTTTCGGGCGGACAGAAAAGGCGCGCCGCGATCGCGGGAGTGCTTGCGATGCGTCCCGAGGTTTTGGTGCTTGACGAGCCTGCCGCAGGACTTGACCCCAAGGGCAAGGAGGAAATACTTTCGGGCCTTGTGGAATACAAAAACACCTACGGTGCAACTCTGCTTATAATCTCGCACAGTATGGAGGATATTGCAAAATACGCCGACGAGATACTTGTTATGAAGGACGGCGATATATACATGCAGGGCGGCGTTGAGGAAATATTCATGCAGGCGGAAAAGCTTTTCGATGCAAGGCTTGACCTGCCCCAGATAACCAAGCTCTTTATCGAGCTGAAAAAACGCGAGCTTGTTAAAAACACCGACGTATACAGCGTCGGCTATGCAAAAAAGGAAATCGAAAAAATCATCAACGCCCGATAACGCTTTCGGGCAGGACTTAGGACGAACAATATGCTTAAAGACGTAACGTTCGGTCAATATTACCCCGGAAATTCACTTTTACACCGCACAGATCCGAGAATAAAGCTTTTGATACTTGTCGAGTATCTGATACTCGTGCTTGTTGCAAGCACCGAGCTTGCGGCGGCGGTATCGCTTATGTTTACCGTTTTTCTTATCGCCGTTTCGGGCGTTAAGCTCCGCATACTTTTAAAATCGGTAAAGCCGCTTGTTTTCGTGCTTATCTTTACGGCGCTGATAAATCTGTTTTTCACAACGGGTGAAAGCGAACCGCTTGTTGACTGGAAATTTATAACTATATATAAAGAAGGCATCCGCAGTGCAGTGATGATGCTTTTACGCTTGCTCTCGCTCGTTTTGGGCTCGAGCGTGCTTATATCGCTCACCACAAGCCCTCTTGAGCTTACCGATGCGATCGAAAGCGTGCTTTCGCCGCTGAAGCTCATCCGCGTGCCGGTTCACGAGTTTGCGATGATGATGTCGATCGCGCTTCGTTTCATCCCGACGCTTATCGAGGAGACGAACAAGAT
This sequence comes from Clostridia bacterium, assembly GCA_017561145.1. GTDB lineage: Bacteria > Bacillota > Clostridia > Oscillospirales > CAG-382 > Coliplasma. The sequence continues at coordinate 61,930 of JAFZDO010000001.1, forward strand.
AATATCTGCGCAAAAGGCGCGCTGTGCCGATTTCGAAAGCGGAAATATTCTCCGCCGTGTCAAGGCGCTCGTTCCGATACTTATTCCCCTTTTCGTTTCGGCGGTACGCCGTGCCGAGGAGCTTGCCGATGCGATGGAATGCCGTTGCTATCACGGCGGCGAGGGAAGAACCAAGCTTAAGGTGATGAAGGCGTGTGCGCGCGATTATATTTTCTTCACCTTCACCACCCTTATTACAGTAGGTATATTCTTTATTAATAATATAACGATCGCGGGAATAGTCGAATTATGCAGGGATATATTTTAAAAATTGCATATAAGGGCACGAATTACTGCGGTTGGCAGGTTCAACCCGGAAAGCAAACGGTGCAGGCGGTGCTTCAAGCCGCGCTCGTCGGCGCTTTCGGATGCAAGGTCGACGTTACCGGCTGCAGCAGGACCGATTCGGGCGTGCATGCAAAGGGCTTTGTCGCGCTGGTCAGCGGCGACGGACTGCCCGATATACCTGTTAATTCACTTCCCCTTGCGGTAAACACAAAGCTGCCCGAGGACGTTGCCGTTCTTGAAGCGAGCATCGCTCCTGACGGGTTTCATCCCCGTTACAGTGCAAAGGGCAAGGAATATATCTATACCGTGCACAACAGCCGTCTGCGCGACCCCTTTTCGTCAGATACGGCATGGCAGTTTCAAAGGCATATCGACGAGATATATGCAAACGAGCTTTGCAAGGAATTTGTCGGCAGGCAGGATTTTACGGCATTTATGGCAAGCGGCTCGAAGATTACAGACGCCGTGCGCGAGATAAAATATTTCAACGCCGTGCGTGAGGGTGATAACGTAATATTCACCGTTGCGGCGGACGGCTTCCTTTACAATATGGTAAGAATTATGGTCGGCACCGTCGTCGAGGCGGCATCGGGCACGAAATGCATGCCGATAAAGGATATAATCGCCTCGCGAGAGCGTGCAAACGCAGGTATAACCGCTCCCGCAAAGGGCTTGACGTTAAACAAGGTTTTCTATTAATTTAAGATAAGAGATAAAAATATGGGAGCTTTTTCTTGGTTTAAGGACAAAAACTCAAAAAAGAATAAGCAAGAAACGCCCACGGTGGAATCGCACTATATAAAGCTTGCGCGTAAGGCATCGTTTCTGCGCTATACCGTGCTTCTGTTCATCGTTCTGTTCGGGGTGTATTCCTTTTCCTTTCACAGCAGTGAGATAACCGTTGACAACTTCGATTATATGATGAAGTTTTTAAACGTAGGCGAGGATGAGGAGTCGCTTAAGGGCAGTACGATATCGTTTGACGGCAGCACAGGCAACCGCGGTCTTATTTACAAGGGCGATCTGGCGGTACTTAACGAAAACGGGCTTACCGTTACCGGTTGGGACGGCGAGGTGATCCTGCGCGACGGCTTTTCGTACGACCACCCCAAAATGCTCGAAAACGGAAAAAACATTTTCTGCTACGACGTCGGCGGCAAGGAATTGAGAATATTCAACTCCTATTCGCGCCTTGCGAGAGTTAATTTCGATTACGCGGTGCATTACGTCGATGCTTCCGCCAACGGCGAATACTGCGTTGTCAGCTCGGCAAAGGGATATCGCTCGGCGGTCTACGTTTACGACGCAGAATTCCGTTTCCGCTATTCAAGGCTGTTCAGCGACAAATACGTTAATTTTGCCGCGATGTCACCCGACGGTCAGGAATTTATCGTTGCCGCGCAATATTCAAAGAACGGCAATCTTGCGACGCAGATATCGCGCTTTTCGCTTTCCTCCGACAGCGTGCTTTTCGAAAAAGAATTCATAGGTGAGATACCCTTGGGCATATATTTCACAGAAAACGGCTATCAGCTTTTGACGACCGATACGCTTCGCTCGTTCGATGCGAACAACGAAACCGTTTCGGAGGTGTCGTTCGACGGACGCAAATTGCTTTCGGGCAATATTTCGGGAACACGTGCGACAATCAATTACGGGCTCGAAGGCCTTTCGGGCGGTACCGAAACCAACGTCTACCGCAACGACGGAAGCGTTGAATACACGGTGTCGTTCGACACGGCGCTTTCCGATACCATGATCTGCGGAAACGTTCTTTACGCGTTATCACCCGGTGTGCTTACCGTTTGCGATATCGAAGCGGATGAAATGACACAATACGGCATACCGACGTCGTTTTCGGCTTTGGTTCGCGACGAAGATTCGATAATCCTCGTTTCGGACAACAAGGCAGAATATTTTAATGAAAATTCTTTTGAAAGGATCGAATCATAATGAGCTTTTTGCTTGACTTTATTATAATTGCAATAATTGCCGTTACGGTTTATTTTGCGGCTAAGAACGGATTTGTAAAAACTGCGATAAGCGCGCTTTCCTTTATAATCGCCGTTGCGGTCACCGCGGCGTTTGCTTCGCCTCTTGCCGATGCGCTCAAGGACGCGCCCTTCGCCGAAACGGTCGAAACCGCCGTTACCGATATGGTAAAGGATTCGATCTTTGATGAAGAAGGACTCCAAAAATTCGCAAGCGGCGAATCCGACGGACTTAACACCGTCCTTTCGCTCGCAGGCATCGAAAAGAGCGACTTTATCGAATGGTATAACAGCGAGAACGTAAACGGCGAGGATGCCTTGACACGAGCGGCAAAATATATTGCCGACCCGATAATCGACCTTATTGCGATGCTCGTCGCGATAGTCGTGCTCTTTATCGGAACGCAGATATTGCTTTCGATAGTGGCATTCTTCCTTAACAAGCTTGCAAATCTCCCGATTCTGCGAACGGCAAACAAAGGGCTCGGCATAGTTTTGGGCATTGTGCTTGCACTTCTCCGTGTCTTCCTTTTCTGCTTCGTGGTGAGCTTGCTTATCGATAACGCAAGCTTCCTTAACAGCGATTTCCTCGCTGGGCTCAACCCCGAAAACACCTTCCTGTTCAAGGTGTTCAGCGGAATCGACGTATTTTCCTTCTTTATGTAATCGTATAAAAGGTTTGTTTCCGCAAATTACGGAAACAATATGGTGTGAAAATGAAAAATATCCCTAATATACTTTCCTTTATAAGACTTTTGATGATTCCCGTCTTCGTTTATGCCTATTTCACGTTTGATACCTATCCCAGATCGTTTATCGCCGCAGGCATTTATCTTCTCGCCTGGATAACCGATGCGCTGGACGGATATCTTGCAAGACGGAACAATTGGATAACCGACCTCGGCAAATGGCTCGACCCTCTTGCCGACAAGGCAATGCAGTTCACCGCGGCTGTCTGCTTCGCGATCGATAACCTTGTATTTTTGATCGTCGTTATCCCCATGTTCTTAAAGGAAATGCTTATGCTTATCGGCGGTATGGTGGTTGTCAAGCGCAAAAACATTGTCGTTCAGGCGCTTTGGTACGGCAAGGTCGCTACTATCATCCTTTTCGCAGGTGCTTTCTTCAGGATCATCATCCGACACAACCGTATTTTCGACATTACCGTAGCGGTGCTTATACTTACCACGATGATCTTTGCGTTGGTTATGTATTGCATAAGAACTATGAAGACCCTGGCAGATACCGACGACTCTGCCAAAATCAACCCCAACGGCAAATAACGAGGAGACTTTCAGATGGAATTAAAGAGATGCTCGCGCTGCAAGGTCCGCCCTGCCATAATATTCGTGCAGAAAAACGTAAACGGCAACATCACCAGCGAAGGATTTTGCATTAAATGCGCGCAGGAGCTTGGCATCAAGCCTATTGACGACATTATAAATCAAATGAATATAAGCCCCGAGGAGCTCGATGCCATAAGCGAGGGAATGAACGAAATGATTCCCTTCGGAAACGACGGCGACGAGGAGGGCAGAGCTCCTTCGATAGATATCAACTCGTTTTTCGGTAACAAGCCCGTTGAAGGCGGCGATAAGACCGAAGGCGATGCAAAGGGCAATGCAAAGCCCAAGGAAAAGGGCAAGAGGGGCATGAGCTACCTTCGAGATTTTTGCATTTGCCTTACCGAACGCGCAAGAGAAAACAAGCTTGATAACATTATCGGCCGCGATAACGAGCTTGAGCGCGTTATTCAGATCCTTACAAGACGTCAAAAAAACAATCCTTGCCTTATCGGCGAGCCCGGTGTCGGCAAGACCGCCGTTGCCGAAGCTTTGGCACAAAAAATCGCTTGCGGCGACGTGCCTTATAAGCTTAAGGACAAGGAAATTTACCTTGTGGATATGACCGCTATCGTCGCAGGAACTCAATTCCGCGGACAGTTTGAAAACCGTATGCGCGGACTTATTGAGGAAACCAAAAAGTCGGGCAACGCAATACTCGTTATCGACGAGGTCCATTCTATCGTCGGCGCAGGCAACGCCGAGGGCGGTATGAACGCGGCAAACATCTTAAAGCCCGCACTTTCACGCGGGGAGATACAGCTTATCGGCGCAACCACGTTAAAGGAATACCGCCAATATATCGAAAAGGACGCCGCTCTCGAGCGTAGGTTCCAGCCCGTTATGATAGGCGAGCCCTCGATCGAGGACAGCGTGAAGATACTTCTGGGTATTAAAAAATACTATGAATCGCACCACGGAATAAACATTCCCGATCATCTCGTGCGCAGAATGGTCACCCTTTCGGAGCGTTATATTACCGACCGCTTCCTCCCCGACAAGGCGATAGACCTTATGGACGAGGCATGCGCACACATGGCGATGCATTCACCGCTTATTACCGAGATTGCGGAGATAAGCGACGAGATAAAGAAGATACGCAACGAGCTTTCGCCGCTTGAGGGCAAGGACACCCCCGAGGAGGAGGATTTCCGCCGTATTGCGGAATTGAAGTCGAATCTCCTTCAAAAGGAAGCGCGCTTTAACGAGCTTTCGGCAGAAAGAGACGGTCTTTGCCTTTCGGATGACGAGATAGCACGCGTTATCGAGGTTTGGACGGGCATCCCCGCGACCAATATAAGCGAAAACGAATTCGTCAAGATCGAGCGTCTTGAAAACGAGGTCAAGAAGCGCATTATCGGTCAGGACGGCGCCGTTTCCTCGGTTGCAAGAGCAATCAAGCGCTCGCGCGCGGGCATTTCTTATAAAAAGAAGCCGGTTTCGTTCATTTTCGCAGGCAGTACGGGTGTCGGCAAGACCGAGCTTGTAAAGGTTTTGGCGAACTATCTGTTCGATTCGCCCGAATCGCTTATACGCCTTGATATGAGCGAATTTATGGAAAAGCATTCGGTTTCGCGCATTATCGGCTCGCCTCCCGGATACGTGGGATATGACGACGCGGGTCAGCTTACCGAAAAGATACGCAGAAAGCCTTACACCGTAATTCTTTTCGACGAGATCGAAAAGGCGCATCCCGACGTTATGAACATTCTGCTTCAGATACTCGATGACGGCAGAATTACCGATGCGCACGGAAAAGAGGTCAACTTTGAAAACACGGTCATTATTATGACCACAAACGCAGGCAGTAACGAGGGTAGCTCGGTTGCAGGCTTTGGCGAAAGCGTACAAAGCAACGAAAGGGCGAAGGTTATGAAGGCGCTGGAGTCCTTCCTCCGTCCCGAATTTATCAACCGCGTTGACGAGATCGTTGTCTTTAACCGTCTTACAAGAGCAGATTTTACCGAAATTTGCAAGATCATGCTTGGCGACCTTCAGACCGTGCTTGCAGAAAAGGGCATGAAGCTTACCTATTCCGACAAGCTTGTTGAATACCTTTGCGACAAGGGATATTCCGAAAAATACGGCGCAAGAAATCTCCGCCGTCTTATCCAGACAGACGTTGAGGATGAGCTTGCCAACGAGATAGTCGCATCCTACCGCGAGCCTGCCGAAAGACTTTCGGTCACCGTTAAAAACGGCAAGGTGAAGGTAAACACCCTTAAATAATATATTAAAAGAAGATTTTTCTATGGAACGAAACAAAAACACCCGAAATAACCCTTCGGGCAACCAAGAAAAATTGAAAACTAAAACCGTTACCGATTCCTACGGCGACGACGGATTGACCTTCTCTCCCGAGGAAATGCACCCGATCGAGGTCGCCGACGCGCTTGAAAGCGATCTTGTAATGGGCAAAACCATAAAGCAGGTCAAAAAGGCGCGTAAGCTTTTCGGTGTGAACGAGCTGAAAAGCGAATTCAGGCTTTCCTTCAAGGACAGTCTTAGAAATCAGCTGAAGGGGCTTATCGGGCTTTTCCTTACGGTATGCTCGGTGGTTATGTATATCTACCGCCCCGACGTGCCGAGCTATTTGGTAATGGCGTTCGTCGTTGCGGCGATAACCGCGCTTAATGCATTTGCGGAATATCGCGCAAGCATCGCACTGCGGCTGCCGAAAAAGTACTCCTCGCTAAAGGCAAAGGTCGTGCGTGACGGTGAAGAAAGCATGATCGATTCAAGGCTTTTGGTGCCGGGCGACGTTATCGTGCTCGAGGAAGGAATGATGGTTCCCGCCGATTGCCGACTTATCGACGATCTGAATTTCGCGGTTCTCGAAACACACGTGAGCGGTGAAGCGGCAAGCGTACACAAGAACAGCAGTTATCTTGCAAGGAACGGCAGCGAGGTCATTTGTGCCAACAGCGTTTATGCAGGCAGTATCGTAACCTCGGGCCACGCAAGTGCGATAGTTTGCCGTATCGGCAACGAAACGCTTACGAAAAGGATGCGTGTCGGCAAGGACGAAAGCGTTCCTTCGATCATGAAATACGTTCACTCGCTTTGCAGAGTCGTTTCGGTCGTTTCGATCGTTTCCTGCTTTACCTTGCTTGCTATCGGCGTATTTTGCGGTGCCGACGTTACCGAATGGTTCATTCCCGCACTTGCAATAGGTGCAAGCTCGCTTGCCGACAGTATGGTTTCGCTTTGTGCGGCTTCGCTCGGCTTCGGCGTTAAAAAGATGGCAGAGGACGGTACCGTCGTTAAAAAATACGACTGTATCGGCACGCTTGCAAGAGCAAACACGATAATGTGCGGTAAAAATCTTGCGTTTCCGCCCAAAAGGATTGCCCTGACGGGAATCTTTCTTTCGGGCAGGAATTACGACCGCGAAAAACGCCCCGATGAATCGGTCGAGGAGCTTTTGAAGCTGATGCTTATCTGCTCGGATGCGCGCAAGATAACCGCGGCGGAAAAGAAAAAAACGCGCGGTCTTCCCGAATACAAGGGCAACGCGCTTGACGATGCGATCGTCGAATATTTCAGCGAATGGAACAAGCCCATCGGCGACATCCGCGACAATTACATCCGTTTAGACGCCGAATATACCCTCTCGGGCGATATTTCGAGAATGCTCGCATTACATAGCGGCAAAAACACCGTTATCGTCCGCGGCTCGCCCGAAAATATACTTTCGCGCTGTGTCGGCTATACCTTGGACGGTTCGGATTATAAATTAAGCGAATTCACACGAAAAAAGATACTTTCCGCCGCAGAGGATGCGGCAAGAACGGCAAAATTCCTTATCGCGGTCGCTTGCGGCGAAACCGAAAGCGAAAGCCTGCGCGATATCGATGCCGAGCAACGCTTGATATTCAAGGGCTTTATTTCCTTTACAAGCGAGCTTGATGCAGGCGTTGCCTCATCGGTCTACCGCTGTGAGGCGGCAGGCATCGAAACGGTGCTTAATTCCAACGACGCTTATTACACAGCACTCAATTCTGCAAAGAATGCCGGAATCATCACCGACGAAACACAAATCATCACCGCAGAACAGCTTCGCTCGTCAAGCCGCGGATTGGTTATCGCAAACGCGCCCTTTTACAAAATGTTCCTTAACATCGACGACGGCGAATGGCTTGATATAATCCGTCTCCGCAAGGAAAACGGGCGTATTACCGCCGTTACGGCAGAGCGGATAAACGAGCTTCCGCTTATGAACGAATCCGACGTTTCGATCGTTCCCGAAAGCTCCTGCGATACCTTAAGAATGACTGCCGACGCCTTGATGCTCGGCAAGGGCATAAACCTTATCACCGACGGTATTCTCAACGCGAAGACCATTTGCAGAAGGATCGCCTCGATCGTAAGCTATCTCCCCGTCGGCGCGCTGATAATGCTTGTTGCATCGCTGTTTTCGGCGTTTTACAACCAAGCGCCCGCGTTCCGCGCACAGGACGTTATGTTCGGTGGTCTTATATTTAACCTCGCGTTTGCGTTTGCCTTGGCATTCGAGCCGCGAAGCGTTAAGAATCTCCGCGACAAATATCCCTTTTCGTCCGAAAAGCCTACGCTTAACGACTTTATGTATCCCCTTATGTTTGCCGTCGGCGGCGGTATCGCGCTATTCGTCTGCCAAGCCGCGACGAAGAGCTACACAAGCACGATGATATCGCTCACGCTTATGCTGTTCCTTTATGCCTGCTCGGTCGGCGGACACGGAAGCGTGTTTGCAACCAAGCGATTCGGCAACCGATTGCTTTACCTTTGCGGATTCGGTGCCTTGGTGATAATCGCTTCGCTTGTATTTACGACGTTTGGACATTCTCTGTTCGGCTACGGCGTGCCCGAAATGCCCAAGCTCGCGCTTTCGTTGACGGTCACGGTCGGTTATTTCGTAATTATTCAGCTTATAAGATATTTTCTCTCTCCCAACGGAAAAGCGAAAGCGGATGCCGAAAAGGACGAGAATGAAGAAGCAACGACGTCCGAGGATGAGCCCGAAGACGAGAATGCTTTTGACGAAGACGAAGAAGACGTCTTCGACGACGAAGAATAAAAATAAAAAATAAAATAATTCCAACGAAAGGAGCACTACCATGACAAAAATCACCGCAGATATGCTTGTTGGCGACGTTCTCGACGCACATCCCGAGCTTGCAAAATTCTTCCTTGAGATCGGTATGCACTGCCTCGGCTGTCCCATGTCGCGCGGAGAAAGCATCAAAGACGCTTGCTCGGCACACGGTCAGGACGCAGACGCGCTTATCGAAAAACTCAACGCAGCACTTTAATCCGTTCTTTAAAAGTCAGGGGACCGCGTAAAGCGCGGTTCCTAAATCAAAATTACATAGGAGAAAAAAGATGAAAAAAGTAAAATTCTTTTCCGACTTCAAAGCGTTTATCTCTAAGGGCAACATTTTGGACATGGCTGTCGGCGTTATCATAGGCGGTGCCTTTGGTAAGATCGTATCCTCCCTCGTTGCAGACATCATTATGCCCGTTATCGGCAGACTCTGCAACACCAAATCCTTGGCTAACCTTTCCTATCCCGAAGCTGTTATTGATGAAGCAGGCGTTGTAACCTTCCCCGAAGGCGCTATCAAATACGGTAACTTCATCATGCTTATCATCGACTTCCTTATCGTTGCATTCTGCATGTTCCTCGTTATCCGCACCTTTATGAAGATGCGCGCAAAGGCAGAAGCTCGCAAGGCGGCAGAAGAAGCTGCAGCTGCAGCAGAAGCTCCCGCAGCACCTGCAGAGCCCACCGTTGAAGAAAAGACTCTCGCAACCCTTAACGACATCAAGGCTCTTCTCGAAAAGAACTCTAAGTAATGAAAAAATACCTTTTGGGTATCGACGGCGGCGGAAGCAAAACCGATTTTCTTATCTGCGATCCCGAGCTTAACGAGGTTGCAAGAAAAATCTCCTCCCGCGCGAATCCGAACGATATCGGCATCGACGCGCTCGAAACGCTCCTTCGCGATAATATTTCGCTTCTTTTAAAAGAGGCATCGATCGATAAAGGCGAAATTTGTTCTGCCTATGCCGGAATAGCAGGGCTGACAAGCTCGGATTATGCCAAGCGTGTCAACGCTCTCCTTGCCGAGCTGCTTCCCAACGCGCGCGTTGACGCGCTCCACGACGGAATAAACGTGCTTTACGGCGCGTTTCCGTTTGAAGACGGCGTGAGCGTTATTTGCGGCACCGGCTCGAGCTGCTTTATAAAAAAGGGCGTAGATATCTACCGCATCGGCGGATACGGCGTCTTTGATATGAGCGGCAACGGATATGAGATCGGCAGAGCAGGGCTTGCCTATGCGCTTGAATGTGCCGACGGCAGAGCAAAGGAAGGTATTCTTACTGCCTTGCTCCACGAAAAGCTTGGCGACGATTTTGTGCGTGCGCTCGACGGTCTGCTTAAAATGAGCAAGGACGAGATTGCTTCGTTTGCGCGCACGGTATTTGATGCCGCAGAAAAGGGCGATCTTATCGCGCTTACGATTATCGAATCGAATATGCTCTATATCGCAGAGCTTATCAACCGCGCCGCCGATTATTTCGATGGCGAATTCAAGGTCGCGCTTGCAGGCGGAATACTTAATAATCCGATCTCGCTTGCGTGCCTGAAGGACGGCTGTATGGTCACCGACCGCGCCATCCTTATAAAAAGCGACCGCGCACCCGTCTTCGGCGCCGCCGCAAAGGCTTTGACGCTTTTATAAGCTTATAAAAAACTTAAAGGACTTCCAAATCGGAAGTCCTTTTTGTATGAAAGTTTTTGGGAGTTCAAGAACCCTTTTTTCAAAAAGGGTTCTTGGGAACTAAAACCGCGCTTACTTCGCCTTGGTTGCGATTTCGAGGGTGAATTTTGCGAGCATTTCGTCGATAGGCATTGCGCCGAGGTCTTCGCCCTTACGGGTACGGACTGATACCGAATTGGTTTCCTGCTCCTTGCCGCCGACGATGAGCATATAGGGGATCTTTTCGATCTGAGCTTCGCGGATGCGCTTGCCCATCGTTTCGTTACGGTCGTCAAGGCGGACACGGATGCCGCAATTTTCCATCTTCGAAGCGATCTCTGCCGCGTAAGAGTTCATATCTGCATTAACGGGGATAACGGTTGCCTGAGTGGGCGAGAGCCACATCGGGAGTGCGCCTGCATATTTTTCGAGCAGGAGCGCAAGCGTTCTTTCGTAGCAGCCCATGCTTGTTCTGTGGATGATATAGGGGTTGACAAGCTTGTTTTCGGAATCAACGTATTCCATACCGAACTTCTTCGCGAGAAGCATATCGATCTGGATGGTAACGATGGTATCCTCCTTGCCGAATACGTTCTTGCACTGAATATCGAGCTTGGGACCGTAGAATGCGGCTTCATCGATACCGATTTCATAATTTATGCCGATCTTATCGAGCAATCTGCCCATAATATCCTGAGCCTCGTTCCATTGCTCGGGAGTGCCCTCGTACTTGTCGGTACGCTTGGGATCCCATTGCGAGAAGCGGAAGGTGCAGTCCTCCCAGAGTCCCAAGGTTTCAAGACAGTACTGAGCAAGCTCGACACAGCCCTTGAATTCCTCCTCTAACTGATCGGGACGGATAACAAGGTGACCCTCGGAAATGGTGAACTGACGGACACGGATAAGGCCGTACATTTCGCCGCTGTCCTCGTTACGGAAAAGTGTGCTCGTTTCGCCCAAGCGCATGGGAAGGTCGCGGTAGGAACGGCGCTTGTTGAGGAATACCTGATATTGGAACGGGCAGGTCATAGGACGGAGTGCAAAGCATTCCTTGGTTTCGTCATCGGGATCGCCCATAACGAACATACCGTCGCGGTAGTGATCCCAGTGTCCCGAAATTTTATAAAGCTCGCGCTTTGCCATAAGCGGAGTTTTGGTGAGAAGATAGCCGCGCTTTTGCTCCTCGTCCTCGATCCAGCGTTGCATAAGCTGAATAACGCGCGAGCCCTTGGGCATAAGGATGGGAAGACCCTGACCGATAACGTCGACGGTGGTGAAATATTCAAGCTCACGTCCGATCTTGTTATGGTCGCGCTTGCGTGCTTCTTCAAGCTGAGTGATATATTCGTTCATTTCGTCCTTGGTGGGGAACGCCGCACCGTAGACACGCTGAAGCTGTTTGTTGTTCTGGTCGCCCTTCCAATAAGCGCCGGTGCATTGCATAAGCTTGATAGCCTTTACAGCGCCGGTCGAGAAAAGATGGGGGCCTGCGCAAAGGTCGACGAATTCGCCTTGGCGGTAGAAGGAGATAACGGCGTCCTCGGGAAGCTCGTTGATAAGCTGAACCTTATAGGGCTCTTCTCTTTCCTCCATAAATGCAATAGCCTCTGCACGGGGAAGCTCGAAGCGTTCGATAAGGAGGTTTTCCTTGACGATCTTCTTCATTTCGTCCTCAAGCTTCTTCAAAACCTCGGGAGTGAAGGGGATCTCGCTGTCGAAATCGTAATAAAAGCCGTTTTCGACCGCGGGGCCGATGGTAAGCTTGGTTTCGGGATAGAGACGCTTTACCGCCTGTGCGAGAATATGCGCCGCGGTGTGGCGGAACACCTGCTTGCCCTCTGCTTCAGCGAAGGTGAGAAGTGCGATATCGTCACCCTCGTTAATTTCTTTGCTGAGCGCGCAAACACTGCCGTTTACCTTTGCGGCGATGACAGCACGGCTGATAAGCTCGGCTTCCTTTGCGGCATCATAGACGGTTTTTGCTTCGTTTACGTTAAATTCGTTTCCGTTGATGATAAGTTTCATTTTTTATTTCCTTTCGACGTTATTTTCAATAAAAAAGCCCCGACAATTTGTTTTACCAAACTGTCGGGGTGCAAATACAATCGTATCGCACGGTTCCACCCGTACTTTTAACTTTTTATTTCCTTTTTAAGCTAAGCAGGCGGTATTCGGCAACCCGTTTCTTATAACGCTTTCAGCCCACGGCGTTAATTCTCTGGAAAGACGTAAAAACCGAACTTGTTCTGCTATTATCACTTTTCTTTTATCAGTATACCACTTTTTTCCCAATTGTCAATATTTTTAAGCACGCGCACGGAGGTTTTTTATTTAAAGAAGGTTAAGCTCCCAGGTGATATTATTGTTTTCCCTTAAAGCTTCGTATATTCATTTGTCTTTCGCGCGCTTCCGCGAAGGTACCGAAGGGGACGTCCTTGAAAACTCGGTGCGGTGCAAATCCGCCCTCGTAAAGGAAGGGACCGCAATAGCCGATACCTTCGAGAAGTCCGATAAGCTCATCCCAATTGATATCTCCGTTGCCGCAGAAAAAGTGCTTTTCGTCAACGAAATCGTAATCGCTCATGTGGCAGGTAACGATTTTGTCGCCGAGTGCATCGACAAAATCCTTATGCGTACAGCCGTAAATGGCAAGAAGGTGGTTTACGTCGAAGCAAACGCGCAATCTTTCGTCGGCATTGACTAATTCAAGCATCTCTTCTACGTTATGACCGAGACAGCTTCGCGGAAGGTCCTCGACGCATATCACCGCACCAAGTGTATCGGCATATTCGGCAAGCTCTTTAAGTCCTGCCCTTGCAAAATTCAGTCGTTCTTCTCTCTCGTCATCCGAGATAGGCTCGTATGAGGGGTGTATTACAAAGCGCTTTATTCCTATATCGGTTGCCTTTTTGATCAATTCCTTTTGCCAATTTACCGCATTTTTGCGCACGGCTTCATCTATGCACGAAATATCGCTTCTGTCACCGAAGGGCAGATGGTAGGACAAAAGCGTCATCCCTGCCCTTTTGGCATTTTCCGCAAGTCCTGTCCAATCTATCTTATTGACCTCCCATTCGTTGACCGAAAGCTCGATACCGTCGATGGAATAGCCCTTTAATTCCTTTAAAAATTCATAATCGGTGCGATTTGTTGATATCGCAGTCATCCATTCTGTGTGCTTCATAATTCAAATCCTCATATAAACAAGCTGCCGTTTTCGGTTTTGCCGAAAGCGACAGCGTTTGTTTTTATCTTACCGAGAGCGAACGGGTTTGAGGCTAAAATCGCGTCTTTGCAAGGCGCGTGCTGTAGAAACCTACTGCCCGACTTGCCAAGCGCGATAGAAAATATGCGACTTGGTCGCACATTTTCGGTTTAGACCAAAACCGACAGCTCTATTATAATTGATATACGCTTTCGCCGTCAAGCAGATCACAGCCCTGTGCTCTGAGCGCGGCGATAGCGGTTTCGTTATCGGCAACGCGCATAATGAGGTAAGCGCGGTCCTGCTCACGCGAGATGAACGCATACATATATTCAACCGCAACGGCTTTGTTTGCAACGGCGGTAATGGTTTCGGCAAATCCGCCCGGTCTGTCGGGGATACCGATGGCGATAACGTCGGTAAGCGAAACGGTAAGGCCTGCCGCCTTCAAAATATCCTCTGCTTCATAGGGCTTATCCACAACGAGGCGAAGAATACCGAAATCGGTCGTATCTGCAATAGAAAGCGCGCGGATATCGATGCCCGCGTTTGCGATTATAGTAGTAATTTCGGCAAGTCTGCCGTCTTTATTTTCAACGAAAACGGAAAGCTGTTTGATATACATATCTGTTGTCCTTTCGTATTTATTTCTTGCGGTTGTCTATAACACGCTTTGCCTTGCCCTCGCTTCTGGGAAGACTTCCGTATTCCACGAAGCGGATATTAGCGTGAACGTTAAGCGTGCTTTGCATAGCGTTTTCAAGCTTTTTCTTTGCAATTTCAAGACCCTTTACGGTGTCCGAGAAGGTGCCCGCGTTCATTTCCACGTCAACCGTCAGAGTATCGAGATTGTTCACTCTGTCGACGGTGATAAGATAGTTAGGCTGCATTCCCTCCTGAAGAAGCACGTGCTCGATCTGGCTCGGGAATACGTTTACACCGCGGATAATAAGCATATCGTCGCTACGTCCGACAGGCTTGCTCATTCTTACCAAGGTTCTGCCGCAAGCGCATTTTTCACGGGTGATCGAGCAAAGGTCACGGGTGCGGTAGCGGATAAGAGGAAGTGCCTCCTTGCCGATACAGGTGAACACAAGCTCGCCGATCTCGCCGTCGGGAAGCGGCTTAAGTGTTTCGGGATCGATAACCTCGGGATAGAAGTAGTCCTCGTTGATATGCAAGCCGTTATGCGCTTCGCAATCGAAGGAAACGCCGGGGCCTGCAATCTCGGAAAGTCCGTAGATATCGTAAGCCTCGATACCCAATAATTCCTCGATCTTTTTACGCATTTCGTCGGTCCAGGGCTCTGCACCGAAGATGCCTGCACGAAGCTTTAAATTTTCAAGCGGAATGTTGTTGTCACGTCTGTATTCACCGAGATACATTGCGTAAGAGGGAGTACAGCAAAGCACGGTCGAGCCGAAATCCTGAAAGATCTGCAATTGTCTTGCGGTGTTGCCGGTCGAAACGGGGATCGCTGTCGCACCGAGATATTCGGCGCCGTAGTGAAGTCCCAAGCCGCCGGTGAACAGGCCGTAGCCATAGGAAACGTGGACGATATCGTCCTTGCTTCCGCCGGTTGCGACGATAGCGCGCGCCGCGCTTTCCGACCAAACGTCAATGTCGTTCTTGGTATATCCGACAACGGTCTGCTTTCCCGTTGTGCCGGACGAAGCGTGCACACGGACAAGCTCGCTGTTGGGCACCGCGAAAAGTCCGAAGGGGTAATTATCGCGGAGATCGGTTTTTACCGTAAAGGGGAGCTTTGTTATGTCGTCGATCGACTTTATATCGTCGGGCGAAACGCCTGCTTCGTCCAACTTTTGCTTATAAAAAGGTACGTTTTCATAAGCGTTCTTTACCATCTTTTTAAGACGTTCTGTTTGGAGCGCCTTCATTTCGTCACGGGAGGCACATTCTACCTCCGGCTTGAAGATTCCCATTGCTATTACACTTCCTTAATCAGAGATTATAACCCAATTCAAACGCTTTTTCATTGACCTCGACCGTCTTTTGCGGCACGGTTGCACGGATAGCGTCAAGGCATTCGTCCTTGTCGATGCCCAATTGCTTTGCGGCGATACCGAGAAGAACGATGTTTACAGATTTTGCGCTTCCTGCCTCCTCGGCAAGTCCGAGCGCGTCCGCCGCAATCACCTTAACACCCGAATTTTCGATAATTCCGAGCGGATTTTCGGGGTATTCGGCATTGCCCATAATTACGGGCATGGGATCGATCTGTGCAGTGTTGGAGATAACAACGCCGTCCTTTTTAAGATAAGGCAGCCAACGTGCGCTTTCAAGCGCCTCGAAGGAGATCATAACGTCGGCTTCGCCCTTTTCGATAACGGGAGAAAAGACCTTTTCGCCTGCACGCACGTATGTAACGACGCTACCGCCGCGCTGGCTCATACCGTGAACCTCGCTTACCTTTACGTCATAGCCCTTATCGATGTAAATTTTACCCATAAGCTTCGAGGCAAGGAGTGTACCCTGTCCGCCTACGCCGACAATAAGAATGTTGATAGAATTCATTTTCACTCTGCCTCCTTAATTATTTTTAACGATTGCGTCAAGACGGCAGGTTTCGATACAAACGCCGCAGCCCAAGCACTGGTTGGGGTCGATAAACGCTTTTGTCTTGCCGTTTTCCTGCTTTTTCTGAGAAATTGCGGGACAGCCGACCTTAAGACACGCCTTACAGCCGACACACTTCGATTGGTCTACTGCAAGCGCAGGCTCGTGCTTAACGCTCTTAAGAAGCGCGCAGGGTCTTCTCGAGATAACCAACGAGGGCTCTTCCGCCTGCAATTCCTCTTCAACAGCCGCCTTGGTACCCTTGATATCGAACGGGTCGACAACGCGTACACGGTTGATGCCGATCGCCTTCGCGAGGGAAACAAGATCTACTGCGGTGGTGGGATCGCCCTTGATGGTCTTGCCGTTAAGGGGATTGTTCTGGTGTCCCGTCATACCGGTTATCGAGTTATCGAGCACGATGACCGTCGAAATGCCCTTGTTGTATACGATATCGATAAGACCGGTGATACCCGAATGGATAAAGGTCGAGTCGCCGATAACCGCGATCGACTTCTTTGCCGCCTCGCTTCCGCGCGCGGTGTTATAGCCGTGAAGCGCAGAAACCGACGCGCCCATACAAACGCAGGTGTCCATCATTGAAAGGGGTGCCTGTGCGCCGAGGGTATAGCAACCGATATCGCCGCTTACGTAGAGGTTAAGGCTCTTGAGCGCATAGTAAAGACCTCTGTGAGGACAGCCGGGGCAAAGCACGGGAGGACGTGCGGGAACGTCGCAATCAACCGTGTTAAATTCGTTTTCCTTATTTAGTATCGCCTTTGCGATGATTGCCTGATTGTATTCGCCGAGAGGAGGAAATACCTCGCGGCCGATAACCTTCACACCCAATTTTATGCAATGGGTTTCGATAATATCGTCAAGCTCTTCGATAACGTAAAGGGTTTTTACCTTCTTTGCAAATTCGATAATAGCATTAACGGGAAGCGGATTAACGATACCAAGCTTTAAATAGCTTGCCTTTTCACCAAGCGCTTCGCGTGCGTAAGCATAGGTGCTACCTGCCGCGATAACGCCGATCTCGGTAGAAAACAGCTCTAAACGGTTAACGCCAAGCTCGAACGCCTCGGTATCTGCCCATTCGGTAAGTAAAGCATTACGCGCTTCGACCTTTGCGTGCGCCTTACGAGCCATTGCGGGCATCATAACGTTTTTCATAACGTCACGGTTATAGGGCTTTAATTCCATATCTGCGCGGTCGTTAACGGTAACGAGCGAGCGCGAGTGGGAAATTCTTGTAGAAAGACGGAGAAGGAAGGGTGCATCGAATCTTTCGGACAGATCGTAAGCGATCTTGGTAAAATCGAGTGCTTCCTGACTGTCGGACGGTTCGAGCATGGGAACCTTTGCGGCAATTGCGTGACGACGGGAATCCTGCTCGTTCTGGGAGGAGTGCATTCCGGGATCGTCTGCAACCGCACAGACCATACCGCCGTTAACGCCGATATAGGATGCGGTGTAAAGAGGGTCTGCCGCAACGTTCAAGCCGACGTGCTTCATAGCACAGAAGGATCTTGCGCCGCCGAAGGATGCGCCTATTGCAACCTCAAAGGCAACCTTTTCGTTGGGCGCCCATTCGGAATAAATTTCTTCGTATTTGCTTACCGCTTCGGTAATTTCGGTGCTGGGAGTTCCGGGGTAGGAGGAAACGACACGAACGCCTGCCTCATAAAGGCCTCGCGCAACCGCTTCGTTACCCAAAAGAAGTTTCTTTTCCATTTTTATCTTATTCCTTTACTGATTTCGAAGGTCGAGAACGCGTTTTGCCTTGCCGGTGAAGCGTTCAATGGAATTGGGCTCTACAAGGCTGACCTTGATAGCGATGCCCAAAATGTTTTTGATGTTATCCTGAATTCTCTTCTGGAGTGCAACAAGCTCGCCGTAGCGGTCAAGCAGACTGCTGTCGATAAGCTCAACGCGAACCTCCATCGAATCGGAATAGTTTTCGCGGCGGAGAACTATTAAATAGTTGGGGCTTATTTCGGTCATACCGATAAGCGCGCTTTCGACCTGCGACGGGAACACGTTTACACCGCGGACCTTGATCATATCGTCGCTACGACCGATAATCTTGTGCATTCTTGCACTCGTTCTTCCGCACTTGCAGGTATCGTAATTTATGCTTGTGATGTCCTTTGTTCTGTAACGGAGCATGGGAAGACCGCGTTTTGTGAGGTTTGTTACGACAAGCTCACCCGTTTCGCCCTTGCCAAGCACGCTTCCGCTTGCGGAATCGATAGTTTCGCAAAGGAAATGGTCCTCGTTGATATGCAAACCGTCGCGGTACATACATTCGCCCGACATACCGGGGCCGTTAAGCTCGGACATACCGTAATTGTCGGTACAGAAGATGCCGCTTCCCCAATGCTTTTCGATCTCTGCGCGCATTTCGGGGGTACTGCCCTCGCTGCCCAGAATACCGTATTTGAGCTTGTACATTTCCATCGGATATTTATCTGCCATGCTTCTTGCCGCTTCAGCGAGATACATACAGTAGGAGGGCGTCGCAACGATAGCGTCGGTGCCGAAATCGCGCATAAACTTAAGCTGCTTTTCGGTGTTGCCCGACGAGGTGGGAACTACCACCGCACCGATCTTTTCAAGACCGTAGTGCAAGCCGAGCGCACCCGTGAACATACCGTAGCCAAAGCAGATCTGAACGATCGTGCCTGCGTTCGCACCTGCGGCAACCGCCAAGCGCGCCACCTGCTCCGACCAGTTTTCCATATCCTCGCGGGTGTAAGCAACAACGGTGGGGTTGCCTGTTGTACCCGAGGATGCGTGAACGCGAACTATCTTTTCCATCGGGACCGAGATCATACCGAAGGGATAGGTATCTCTTAGATCGTCCTTGGTGGTATAGGGGATATATTGGATGTCCGAAAGAGATTTGATCTTATCCGCGGTAACGCCTGCCTTTGCCAAGCGCTTGGAATAAAATTCGGAATTTCTTTCGCAATAATCGACAAGCGATTTCAGTCTTTCCAATTGGAGTGCTTCAAGCTCACGGCGGGGCATACACTCCATTTCCTTGTTAAAAATTCTGTTTTCCATATTATATTTCTCCTTTGGGGAGTTTTTCTTCTTTGTGTGTAATCGCGCTTACGGCAAGCACCAAAACAGCCGAAACCGCCATTGCAATACAAGCGAAATGAGCGCCCATATCGCAAAGTCTGCCGAATCCGCCGAGAGTCATTTCGCTTCCCGACAATTTAGCGACAAGCGGAGGCAATGCCAACGCAAAGCCGCCTAAAATACCTGCCCAAGCGCCTGCCCTTGTAGCCTTTTTATAATAAAGCGATATGGCATAGGGTGCGAGGAAGCTGCCCGAAATGATGCCCCACGAATAGCTCATCATATCGAGTATCGGGGTGCCCTCACCCTTCCACGCGATGAGGAAGGAAAGAAGCACGAACAAAACGCAGACGATCTTTGAAAGCAGAGAAAGATCGAATTTTCTGTCCTTTAAGAATCTGTCCTTTACGATATCCATTGTAAAGGTGGTGCTTGCGGTAATGGTTATCGACGAAAGCGTAGAAACGCTTGCCGCGATAAGAAGCACGAGCACGATGCCGACCAAAACGTCGGAAATGCCCGATTCTATAAGCATGTTGGGAACCAAATAATCGGTGCCGCCTTCGGGAAGCCCATTAAAGAACAAGTGCGAAAGCGAGCCGATAAGATAACCGCCGCCTGCAACGACAAGCGCAAAAACGGTTGATATAACGGTGCCGCGCTTAACCTCTTTATCGTCGCGGATGCCGTAATATTTATGTATCATCTGGGGCAGTCCCCAGGTGCCGAGCGAGGTCATAAGCACGGTTGCCCAAAGTCCGACGTGCGCAAACGTATCGAGATTTAATTCCTCGGTCTTTTGTGCGATATTCTTAAAGCCCTCGGTAAGTCCGCCGACGTTATCGCTGTTGAACACCGCAAGGATGAGAGCTATTACACCGACAAGCATGACCGCACCCTGAACGAAATCGGCACGGAGTGCGGCGATATAACCGCCCGCAACGACAAGTATCGCGCTGACCGCGGCGATGATTATCATACAGGTAAGCTCATCGATATCGAGCAATACCGAGCAAACGCTCGTAAGTCCCTTGTAAACCGATGCCGAATAGGGCAAAAGGAAGACGAAGATGACGGTTGCCGAAAAGAGCTTCATCGCACGCGAGCCGTACGTCGATTCGAAAAGCTGAGGCATCGTGGTAACGCCCATTTCACGGGTCACCTTACGCGTGCGCTTTGCAAGAACGAGCCAAGCCAAAAGCGAGCCGATGATCGCGTTTCCGATACCGGGCAAAACGCCCCAGATGCCGTATTTCCAGCCCGTGCCGCCTGCATATCCAATGAACATTACCGCCGAAAAATAAGCGGTACCATAGGAAAACGCCGACATCCACGCGCCTGCATTTCTGCCGCCGATGGCAAAATCGCCGATGCTCTTCGATTTCCTGCTGCTGACAAGGCTTATCACCGCCATAAAGGCGAAATATATTCCTATTGTTATCCAAAGTATTTGCTGTTTCGTCATTTTTCCTGCCTCGGGAGAATTGCTTGGGAAATCAGTACATACCTACCCATATTAATATTCAGTTATTATACTACTTTTTCTTGCATTTTGCAATAGCGTAATACCGAATTAAAGCATATTTTTGCAATATTTTGCAGGAAATTTAAAGAAAAATTGCATTTTTTTGCATAATAAAAACCGCCGTCACAATGACAACGGTTTTGTTGACTTATTTTTCGGCAAGAAGCTTTTGAAGCTCCTCCATAAATGCGCCGATATCCTTGAACTGACGGTATACCGAAGCAAAGCGGATATATGCGACCTCGTCAAGACCCTTAAGCTTGTCCATAACCAATTCGCCGATACGGTCGGAGGTTATTTCGTTTTGCAAGGTGTTCTGGAGCGTGATCTCGATCTCGCTTACCGCTTCGTCCATTTGCGAAAGCGTTACCTGACGCTTATCGCAGGCGCGGATTATCGAATTAAGGATCTTATTTCTGTCAAAAGTCTCACGCGAGAGGTCCTTTTTAATAACGATAAGAGGGAGAGTTTCGATATTTTCATAGGTGGTGAACCGTCTTTGACAGCCCAAGCACTCACGACGTCGGCGAATCGAGCTGCCGTCGGAAGAGGGGCGCGAATCGATAACCTTGTCTTCAAGGTGTCCGCAGGAAGGGCATTTCATAATTCGTTTCTCCTATTGTTTTCGTTTTACTTGCAAATATAATAACACATTTTTTCGATTTTGTAAAGAGCAAAAAAGCAGACCGAGAGAAATGAGGACGGTTTTGAAGAAAAACGAGCGTCGGCTTACAAATGTAAGACAGTCGAAGTTTTTCTTCAAAGTCCTTGAAAATACAATATTTTTTTATTCCTTAGATAAAATCAAAGATCACTTCCGTTTGTTTCGAAAGTGATCTTTTTGTATTATTATTCTCTTTCAAGGACGTAAATGTCCCATTTGTCTTCGGTCTGAGCAGAACGTTTTTCACGCTCTGCTTCTTTATATTTATTACTTGTTCTTAAGCTGCTCGTCAATTGCGCTTGCGGCGGTTTTGCCTGCGCCCATTGCGAGAATAACGGTTGCCGCGCCGGTAACCGCATCGCCGCCGGCATAAACGCCCTCGCGCGAGGTAAGACCGGTTTCGTCGGCAATAATGCCGCCCCATTTTTCGGTATCAAGACCGTCGGTAGTCGATTTGATAAGCGGATTGGGCGAGGTGCCGATCGCCATAATTACGCAATCAACGTCAAGCACGAATTCGCTTCCCTCTTTAACAACCGGTCTTCTTCTGCCCGATGCATCCGGCTCACCGAGAGTCATTTCAACACATTCCATACCGCCGACCATACCGTTTTCGCCCTTGAGGATTTTGGTCGGGTTGGTCAAAAGCTTGAAGATAACGCCCTCTTCCTTTGCATGCTCGACTTCCTCTGCACGTGCGGGAAGCTCGCTTTCGCCGCGGCGGTAGACGATATAAACCTCGTCTGCGCCCAAACGAAGCGCACTTCTTGCCGCGTCCATTGCAACGTTACCGCCGCCGCAGACTGCAACACGCTTTGCACGGAAGATGGGGGTCTTGCTGTCTTCCTTATAAGCCTTCATAAGGTTGATACGGGTAAGGAACTCGTTAGCCGAGTAAACGCCCTTGAGGTTTTCGCCCTCGATACCCATAAATCTGGGAAGACCTGCGCCCGAGCCGATAAATACCGCCTCGAAGCCCTCTTCTTTCATAAGCTCGTCGATGGAAACGGTTTTTCCTACGACGTAGTTTGTCTTTATTTCAACGCCCAATGCTTTAAGCGTTTCGATTTCCTTTGCAACGATCGCCTTGGGAAGACGGAATTCGGGAATACCGTAAACAAGAACGCCGCCTGCAACGTGGAGCGCTTCGAAAACGGTTACCGAATAACCCTTTTTCGCAAGATCGCCTGCACAAGCCAAGCCCGAGGGGCCGGAGCCGATAACGGCAACCTTATGGCCGTTGCTTTCGGGAGCAACGGGAAGAGTGTTGCAATTTGCGTTGTGCCAATCGGCAACGAAGCGTTCGAGTCTGCCGATAGCAACGGGCTCGCCCTTGATACCGCGAACGCATTTGCTTTCGCACTGGGTTTCCTGGGGGCAAACTCTGCCGCAAACTGCGGGAAGCGAGCTTTGACGGGTGATCACGTTATATGCGCCCTCGAAATCGCCCTCTGCAACAAGCGCGATAAATTCGGGGATTGCGATATTTACGGGACAGCCCGAAACGCAGGGACGGTTTTTGCAGTTAAGGCAACGCTTTGCTTCGTCGATCGCCTGCTCTGCGGTATAGCCGAGTGCAACCTCTTTGAAATTGCGTGCACGAACCTCGGGTGCCTGATGGGGCATTTCGTTCTTTTTCAATGACATATTAGGCATTTTTCGTCTCCCCTTTCTTAGGCTTCAACCGATTTATTTAAAAGATTACAGGTTTCTTCATAGCTGTGACGCTCGAATTCGCGGTACATCGTGCCGCGGTCCATAGCCTCGTCGAAATCGACCTCGTGTCCGTCGAAATCGGGACCGTCAACGCAAGCGAACTTAACCTTGCCGCCGACGGTAAGACGGCAGCCGCCGCACATACCCGTGCCGTCGATCATGATGGGATTCATGCTGACGGTGGTTTTGATGCCGTATTCCTTGGTGAGCTTGCAAACGAACTTCATCATGATAAGCGGACCGATCGCGATGACCTCGTCATACTTTTCGCCGCTTTCGATAAGCTTCTTGAGCGCGTCGGTAACAAGACCCTTTTCGCCGATAGAGCCGTCGTCGGTCATAATGATGTATTTATCGCTGTATTCGGTGAATTCCTTTTGAAGAATTACGAGATCCTTGTTACGGAAGCCGACGACAGAATGAACCTCTGCGCCGAGCTCGTGAAGCTTCTTTGCAACGGGGAGCGCGATAGCACAGCCGACGCCGCCGCCGATAACGGCAACCTTTTTAATACCGTCGGTTTCGGTCGCTCTGCCCAACGGACCTACGAAGTCGCAGATATATTCGCCCTCTTTTTTAGCGTCAAGCGCCTTGGTGGTGCCGCCGACGATCTGATAGATAATGGTAACGGTTCCGTTTTCGCGATCAAAATCGGCGATGGTCAAGGGGATCCTTTCGCCGTCTTCATCGACACGAAGGATGATAAACTGACCGGGTTCTGCCTTTTTTGCGATAGCGGGTGCAGAAATCACCATCTTCGAAACGGTGGGATTCAATGATTCTTTAGCAACTATTTTAAACATTATTAACACCTGATTTCTTGAAATCGAAATTATTCCGATTAATTATATCATCAAATCTTTATATTATCAACCTTTTTTCTTGATTTTCCATAAATTCCATAGTATAATGTAAAATGTATAACGTTTGTGATTATTTTTTGTATTTTATTGCATACTTACATCGGAGGTTTTGAATGAATCTTCTTATTAAAAACGTAATTTTGCCCGACGGCGACGGTTTGAAAACGACCGATATCGCGATTACCGACGGCATTATTGCCAAGATCGGCAAGGTCGGCGACGATTTTGTTTCCGACGAGATCATCGACGGCAAAAACCGTTTGGCGATGCCCGCATTCGTTAACGCTCACACACATATGTATATGTCCACGCTTCGCAACGCGGCAGACGACCTTCCCTTTATGGAATGGCTCTTCAACGGTGTTATGCCCAAGGAAGACCGTCTTGACGGCGAACAGGCATATTGGGGCTCGCTCCTTTCCTGCGCGGAAATGATGAAGCGCGGCTGTGCGACGTTTTGCGATATGCACCTCTTCCCCGGCAATTCGGCACGTGCGGCGGTTGATTGCGGCATGCGCGCAGTCGTTTCACGCGGACTTGTCGGAAGCGAGGGCGGACAGAAGCGTCTTGACGACCAATTCAAGGAAATCGAGGAGTGGAAGCACGAAAAGAATATTAAATTCATGCTTGCGCCCCACGCGATATATACCTGCGACAGGGAATATCTTTTAAAGATCTCCGAGGAAGCAAAGCGCTTAAATCTCGGCCTTAACATCCACCTTTCGGAAAGCAAGGCTGAATTTAACGACTGTATGCGCGATAACGGCTGTACCCCGACCGAATACGTTGCATCGCTCGGACTTTTTGAAAACAAGACTCTTGCCGCGCATTGCGTTCAGCTTACCGAAAACGATATTTCGATCCTTGCGAAATACGGCGTTTCGGTTGCATCGAACCCTAAATCCAACCTCAAGCTCGGCAACGGCATTGCGCCTATTTATCAGCTTGACCAAGCAGGCGTCAACGTTTGTATCGGCACCGATTCGGCGGCCTCGAACAACTCGCTCAATATGTTCTCCGAGCTTAATTATATGACGCTTCTCCACAAGGGCACAAATTACGATTCTACCGCAATTCCCGCCAAGAAGGCGATCGAATTTGCGACGGTAAACGGTGCTCGCGCACTCGGCTTTGACAACCTCGGTAAAATCGAGGAGGGCTGGGCGGCGGATATCGCGCTTATCGATACCGACGTACCTCAGATGATACCGCTTCGCAATTATTATGCGGCTATCTGCTATTGCTGCGACGGCAGTGAGACCGACACCCTCATTATCGACGGCAAGGTCGTTATGAAGAACAAAGAGCTTCTTACAATAGACACCGAACAGCTTTATTACAATATAAACAAGATCGTCAACTTTCTTGACAATTAAGGAGTAAAAAATATGTCTTACGATATTAAGGATATTTCGCTTTGGGAAAGCGGAGAAACTAAAATTCAATGGGTAAAGAGCAATATGGACCTTCTTCGCGGTATCGAAGAGGAATTCAGCAAGACCAAGCCTTTTGCAGGTCTTCGCGTTGCACTTTCGGTGCATCTTGAGGCAAAAACCGCTTACCTTTGCCGTGTTCTTGCTTCGGGCGGCGCAGAAATGTATATTACCGGCTCGAACCCCCTTTCCACCCAAGACGACGTTGCGGCGGCTTTGGTTCACGGCGGACTTAACGTATACGCTTGGCACGGCTGTACCGACGAGGAATATGAAGCGCACACCTCCCGCGTTATCGAGGAGGGCAAGCCCAACATTATTATCGATGACGGCGGCGATTTGGTAAACCTTATCCATACCAAATACCGCGAGCTTCTTCCCGACGTTATCGGCGGATGCGAAGAAACCACCACGGGTATCATCCGCTTGCACGCTATGGCGCGCGAGGGTATTTTGGAATTCCCGATGGTTTTGGTAAACGATGCAGACTGCAAGCATCTTTTCGACAACCGTTACGGCACCGGTCAATCGGTTTGGGACGGCATTAACCGTACCACAAACCTTATCGTTGCAGGCAAAAAGGTCGTTGTTGCAGGCTATGGCTGGTGCGGCAAGGGCGTTGCAATGCGTGCAAAGGGCTTAGGTGCTTCGGTTATCGTTACCGAGGTAGACCCCATCCGCGCAATGGAGGCTGTTATGGACGGCTTTGCGGTTATGCCCATGGAGGATGCGGCAAAGGAAGGCGATTTCTTCTGCACCGTTACCGGCGACTGCGAGGTTATCACCACCAAGCACTTCCCTCTTCTTAAGGACGGCGCTATCCTTACAAACGCAGGTCACTTCGACGTTGAGGTCGATATGAAGGCGCTTAAGGAATATGCGGTTGAATCCTTCGAGGCTCGTAACAATATTATCGGCTATAAGCTCCCCAACGGCAACACCGTTTACGTTATCGCCGAGGGCAGATTGGTAAACATCTGCGCAGGCGACGGTCACCCTGCCGAAATTATGGATATGTCCTTTGCTATTCAGGCGCTTTCCGCGCTCCACTTGGTTACCAACAAGGGCAACATTCAGGAAAAGCTTATCCGCGTACCGCGTGAGGTTGACGAGGAGGTTGCTCGCCGCAAGCTCGCTTTCTGGGGCTGTAAGATCGACACTCTTACCGAAAATCAAAAGAATTATCTTGGCGCTTGGCAGCACTAATACCCCCAAAAATGCAAGCATTTTCGGGGACCCCGAAGACGCTACGCTCTCCCCAAAAAATCTAAAGATTTTTTAGGGACCCCATGCCCGCGCGGCGGG
>JAFZDO010000031.1 GCA_017561145.1 Clostridia bacterium
GAACTTTTTAGGGTAATAACAAAAGCATATTAAGTGTTTATCACGACGGTTTGTAAATATCAGACAAAAAGCGTGGGGTGTAAAAACCTCACGCTTTTTTCATTAGTTTTCAAGTAAGACGCTGATTGCCGAAAGGACGTAGCCACTTGCCGTTTCGGTGCGGAGTATTCGCTTGCCGAGTCCCGCAAGGGCAATGCCGTTTTCCTTTGCGAGCGCCGTTTCCTTTTCGGAAAGTCCGCCCTCGGGGCCGATAAGGAAGCCGACCGTTTCGCACCTTTCCTTTAAAAGCTCGCGCACGGGGACGGTGCCGTCGCCCTCGTAGCAGATGAAGGAAATATCCTTGCTTGCTATTTCCTTGATCGCATCGTTATAGGAAATAATACCGCGTATTTCGGGAATTATCGTTCTGCCGCATTGAGCAGACGCCGATTCGCTTATCTTTTTAAGACGCTCGATGCGCTTTGCAAACGCCTTCGCATCGGGACGGGCAACGCAACGCTCGCTCATTACGGCAACGATTTCATAAGCGCCTAATTCGACCGCCTTTTGTATTACGGTATCAAGCTTGTCGCCCTTGGGGAAGCATTGATAGACCGAAACGCGAAACGGCATTTCGCAATCGTTGTGCTCACTCTCGCCGAGAAGGGCAAAAAGACCGTCGCGGGTGATTTCGGTAATCGTTGCGTTATAGGAATTACCGTGCATATCGCAAATATGAAGACTGTCGCCGACGTTTTTGCGAAGCACGCGGAGAATGTGGTTGGCATCGCTTCCGTCGATAAAAGCCAAACCGTTATCGATCCTGTCGCTGCCGATATAAATTCGAGGTATAAAAGCCATTTTACGCAACTCCTGTTCAAAACTGACATCATTATATACCAAAAACGGCGATAAGTCAATCGCTGTCGGTTCCTGTCGTACGAAAGTTTAAAATGCTATTGACTTTTTTGGGGGTTGGTTGTAGAATATAAACGCAAATAATGCAAATACTTATTGTGCCGGAGGTTATTTATGGCAGATAAATTTGACAAAGAAAACGTTTTCACTCTCACCGATGAGGAGGGCAACGAAAGCGAATTCGAGCTTTTGGGAGAGCTTAATATTGACGACAATATTTATCTTGCTCTTATTCCGCTTGACGGCGACGAGGATGAATACGTTATCCTTAAGGTAGAAGTCGACGAAAACGGCGACGAGCTTTTGGTCACTATCGACGATGATGATGAATTCGATAAGGTTGCCGATGCTTTTGAAGATACCTTTATGGGCGAGATCGATCTCGACAGCGCTGAAGAATAATCACTTAAAGAAACAGTATCTTTTTGATACTCCAACCTGCGGGGTACGTGCGTCTTTTAACGACCGACGCCTCGTGTAAAAACCCACAAGAAAGAAAGGGAGCTCATATTCCGCTGTGGTGAAGCAGGCCTCCCGCATGCATTCCGCGTGCGGACGTTGGAAGCACTAAAGCATCGGAGAGGGCACCCACCTGCACAAAGCAGGGTTTCGTTCTCACGGGGGCACGGCCCATGCGGGGGATAAAAACGTATAATTTTTAAGAGAATCGGGCATACCGATTCTTTTGACTTTTTGGTGGATTATGAAAAACATTTTTGAATTTATCGATAATAACGAACGAAAATTTCTTTCCTTTTGGGAGGATATTTGCAATCTCGAGGGTGTTGCCGAGGACAAGGCGGCGCTTGATATTGTTGCCGACAAAATACAGGAATTTGCAAGAGATCTCGGACTTTTTGTAAACCGAATCCCCTTTGACGATTGCGGCGATTTTTTGGTTATCGATACAAAACAAAACGCAGATAAGGGCGTTTGCTTCCTTGCGCACATGGATACCGTACATAAAAACGGCGCTTTCGGTTATCCGCCCGTTAAAAACGAGGGAGACCGATTGATAGGCCCCGGTGTTATCGACTGCAAGGGCGGTATCGCTATCGCTTTGCTTGCCATGAAGGCGCTTGAAGCAAACGGATATGAAAACAACTGCCGTTTGCTTTTGACCTCCGACGAGGAAATAAGCAACCGTTTGGGCGGCGAAAAGGAAATGGACGTCATCCGCGATTCGGTTAAAGGCTACAAGGCGGCGTTTAATTGCGAGGTCGCAGGTGTCGGTGAGGTTGTCGTTTCGCGCAAGGGAATATTGCGCTATAAGATGGAAATTTCGGGTATTGCTGCCCACGCCGGCATTGATTATTTTGCAGGCGCAAGCGCAGTGCGCGAGGCGGCTCACAAGATACTCGCGCTTGAATCGCTCAGCACCGACGGCGGCACGACGTTTAATTGCGGAATAATCAACGGCGGACAATTGACGAATATCGTCCCCGAAAAATGCGAGATATTTATCGACGTCCGCGTGAAGGACAGAGAAGCGATGCAGGAAGCGATCAAAACTCTTGAGGCCGAAGCCGAAAAGGTTTACGTTTCGGGCACGAAAACAAGACTTTGCTTTATCAGCAAGCGCGAGCCGATGCTTCGTAACGAGGACACCGAAAAGCTCTTTTTGCATCTTAAAAATATTTCCGACAAATATTCGCTCGGCAATCTTATCCCCGTCGAAAGCGGCGGCGGAAGCGATTCAGCATATACCCAGCTTGCGGGAGTGCCCAGCGTTTGCGCAGTCGGCGCGACCGGCGATTTTTGCCACACCACGCGCGAATATGCAAATATTTCGTCACTTACGACCCGCGCAAAGCTCCTCTCTGCCGCTACTCTCGAAATGAAATAATGAAAAAGCCCTTGTGTTTTTGCACAAGGGCAATTTTTTGGTATGTTGTAACGTCAGGGGCGTTTATTCTCCCCAAAATATTTCCTGATACTTGGGAATTTCATCTATATCGATTTGGTACCAGTCACTTTCGAGTGGATCGCTTACGGGTATGACGCTTATATCGTCTTTAGCGACTTCGCAGAATTCAAGAATAGTTCTCATTTCTTCAATGGTTGCGCCATTGTCGAACAGAGCTTGGATTTCTTCATTCGTCTTCATTCGGTTTGTTCCTATGAGCGCGCCGCAACGGTAACTGCCGTCATCGGTCTGCCACACATAAACCTCCACACCCTTCATACCGTCCAAGCCAAAGTATTCGGGGTACTTTTCATAAAGCGGATGCTCGGAGTAGGCGTTGGAATTCTCGTCGATTT
Organism: Clostridia bacterium; assembly: GCA_017561145.1. GTDB lineage: Bacteria > Bacillota > Clostridia > Oscillospirales > CAG-382 > Coliplasma. Next base: position 3,160 of record JAFZDO010000031.1, read on the forward strand.
CAACTCTTTCAGCGTCAAGCCTTAAGGTTTCGATAAATAATGCGTAAACCGCACTGTTGTTCTTTTTGACATCGAGCTTTGTGAACAGCTTTACCGAGCTTCCTGTATCAACGTATGCGGTTATTATTTCGGGGAGTTCATTTTCATCTGCTTTAACAAACGCGATGATGAGCGTGTTTTTATCAAACCAATTGCCTGTGTATTTTTCGCTCCATTCGTTGTAAGAGGGAATTTCCGAGGTGCTTGCGTTAAGTTCTAATCCAAGTCCCTTCAACGCTTGTGTAAAGCTTACAAGCTCCGTCGTGCTGTTGATAATGGCTGCATCGGGTAGCTTTTCGTCCTTGCCGATGCCTTCAGCCAAGACGGCTTGCGAAACGCTCATATTTATCGGGAACGAATATTTACCGCCGACATAATCGTGTTTTATCCTTATCCAGTAACGCAAACCGAGTGCGTCGAAATGTACGGGTTCAAGATATCCTTTCTCCAACGCTTCAAGTAATCTGACCTCGGTACCGTCATCCAACAGCGCAGTTGAGCAGATGTCACTGTAATCTGCCGTATAAATAAATTTGTCGGTTTCCCAGAAATCTTCTACAACAGTGGGAAACATTGCGTCAGCCGGTGGCTCAATGATATCAATAACGCGGCAAGGCGGTATTGTGAGCTTATCGGCAGGCTTTTTATCGTTGTCCCAAGTAACCTCTGCTCCCGTGGCATCAATCTTCATGGTTTCGATAAATACTGTATAAACCTGATCGGTTTCGGTGCCCAAGGTTTCTTCCGCCATATATACGGTTACGGTGCCGCCTGTTCTTATATAAGTAAGCTCGGGCTTGGGCAGATATTCGCTGTCGGCTTCGATCACCGCAACTATAAGAGTGTTCTTTTCAAACCAAGTATCTGTGTATTTTTCCGCCCAATCATAGTAAGAGGGGATCAACGCGGTGTATTCGTCAATGTTATAGACCTTGTTGCTTACTATATCCTTCGTATAAGCTTTAAGCTCGGATGCGCTGTTGAAGACGTTCGCATACGGGAAAATACCGTCGTCGCGAAGCTTATCGGTCATAACGGTTTCCCAAGTAAAGCCGCTGAACGGAAAAGCATATTCGGTATCCTTTTCCTCGAACTTAACGCGTCTGATGTAGTCGAAATCAAAATTATCGAATTCTTCGGGAGTGATATATCCATTTCGGAGCGCATCGACCAAGAGGATCTCTCTTCCGTCGTACATTAACGCAAATACCGATTGGCTTTGAATGCAGGGGAAGGAATAAACAAATATATCGTCTTCCCAGAAGGGCTCGACCATTTGGTCGGCAGCTTCGGTTCGGTCAATAATGTCGACTACCTTGTTTGCCTGCGAGCTTTCCATTTCGGCGGTGGGGAAGACACGAACGTGTGCCTTGTCGATTGCAAAATGCTCGATAAACGGGCCTCCGTATGCGCTCGAGTTTCCGTATGTGCTTAGGTTGAAATATTGTAACCATGGCAAATGTTCCGGAACAGCGCCATCGGATAAAATAATTTCCACCCATTCCTCACGCGTTAAGGTATCGTTTACGTGCTTGGGTATATAAAACAATGCTGTATCAAGCAATCCGCCGCCCTCTTCGTTAGGCACATCCAAGCCCGTAATAAACGCATCGGGAGAAGACAGCGCGGCGAGGCGGTAGACGATAAGCGCGTGGATGCTTTGACACGCGGCAGCGTAGTTTGTATCAATGGCTTGCTTATACAGAGGAAATTCGGTAAGAGTACCGTTCATAAAAGGATAGCAGGCGATAAGGTTTCCGTGCATCGAATCGAGCATCGGATTGGAAATAACCGTTAAGGAATCATATTCGAAATATATCTTTATCGAATCCTGAATGATATAAAGCACCTCTGCCGATGAAAGCGAAGCTTGCTTGCTTTTGTTTTCCTGCCAGTAATTGTTGAGATATTCCTCGGTAATGACCGTTATAGATCTGCCGTCCTCGCTTATTTCGGACATATCGGAAAACTTTTTCTGCATGTCGTTTTGTGCGACGGGCGGGTCCTTCGTTATATTCTCGGGTATGCTTTCGGCAACGGTTTGAGAAACGATATCCATATCGTAATCCTTCGGCTCGCTGTCGTTTTGTGATAATGCTTGCATACAGCCTGCGAGAATGAGCATCGACACAATAAGTATCGATACTACTGTTGTTAAAAATTTAAATTCTTTTTTCACTGTTAACACCTTCCTTTCTAAGGTTACGTTTAAAGTATAAGGTGTGTTTGTCGCCGGACTTGATTTGAATGTGGTTAACGAGGTAATCGTTCTCTTGCGAACTGTTATCACTGCCGCTAACGGTGTTCTGTGCTTTTTCAATGATGTACAAAACCTTGGAATTGATCTGAGTGAACATGCCGTTATAGTACAGTACATTTTGATCAATCCCGAAGTACATCCAGCCACAGCTGTCCATGGTCGCAAAACGGATACGCCCATCGAAATAGAAGGGTTCACGGTCGACGACACTATCATCAATCCAGCCTTTTCCGTCGTTGTAAACCTGACGCAGCAGATCCATATCTCCGTCGGTCAGTCTTGTCCATTCCAACACGGTTGTATCGTAGGTATCTTCTTCCGTAAATTCGAGGGTAGGCTGGGGGAAAAATTGTATTTTCCCGTAATCCTCATCGCTTGTGCCAAAATGCAGTTCTTTATTATCTGCCACGGCCTTGCTTGAGATACGCTCACTGAAGAAAAGATGCTCGTGATCAATACCACAGCCACCGTCTGCAATTTCGCCTTCCTCCGCTGAAACAGGAGGGTCAATGCTTTTAATTACTTCTACAACAAGACAAAGATAGTCATTCGTAATTTGCAGAAAGAAATTGGAATGATTGCTATGTTGGGAAACGTCTTCGGTGATTTTGTTTTCTGCGACCTCAACTAAAGCATCGGTGATATAAGGCACAAAGCGTACCTGTTCCTCATAGAGTTCTATTATTTCTTTGCTTTTTGGGAGCGTCAGTTTATAAGCGCCGTTTTCTTCGCTTAAACACTGCGCTAACTCGGGTTGTTCTCCCTCGTTACCCGAAGGATTCTTGGATGCCATACAGCCTGCGAGAATGAGCATCGACACAATAAGTATCGATACTACCGTTGTTAAAAATTTAAACTCCTTTTTCACTGTTAACACCTTCCTTTCTAAGGTTACGTTTAAAGTATAAGGTGTGTTTGTCGCCGACTTTTATCCGACTTATTGCCGAGTTGTAAAATCGATTACAACCTTCGTGCCTTTACCCAAAGCCGATTCGAAATTTATGGAAGCGTTATGGGAGTCGGCTATCTGCTTGCAAAGCGCAAGCCCCAGCCCTGCGCCGCCTTCTGCGCGCGAACGGGATTTGTCGGTGCGGTAAAAGGGCTCGGTTATGTGAAGCAGCTGTTCCTCGGTCATGCCTTTGCCGTTATCCTCGATAACAGCTTTTCCGTCACGGCAGGACAATGTGATTTTTCCGCCGTCCGTGCAGGCCTTTATCGCATTTTCCGTGAGGTTGTAAAAGAGCATTGAAAGCAACGTTTCGTTACCCGAAACGATGGTTTTTTCGGTATCCAAAATGATTTCTGCGTTAAAATCCTTTGCCTTGAATTGCAGCTTTTCGGAAACGTCATAAAATATTGATGCAATATCGGTTTCGTCCTTTTTTAATTCGTTTCCGCGAATGTACGCGCTGTCAAGCAAAATTTCGGAAATTTTTTGCAATCTTTCGGATTCCGACATAATGTATTTAGCGGCGATGATCCGCTTTTCCTCGGTGGTTGCCGCCTTTTCCAAAAATTCGGCATAGCCGTGAATGCTCGTTAGCGGTGTGCGAAGCTCGTGCGCCATATTGTCAACAAGCATCTGCTTGCGCTTTGCGTCACGCTCAAGCGTTTCGAACTGCTCGTTTATCTTGTCAAGCATCGCGTTGAAGCTTCTTGCGAGAAGCGTAAATTCATCACTGCCTTGCTCTGTTGCTCTTACCGAAAAATCGCCCGATTCGATGATCTCGGTCGTATTGCGAAGCCGCTCCAACGGGGTTGAAAGCTTTTTGAGGATGAAATAAAGGCAGACCGCCAGAATTATCGAAACCGCCAGCGCCGTGATAACGTAGGTTATCATGAGCGATTTGAATTCGTCATCGACCGACGAGACGTTTTTGCCGAAAACAAGCTCGTATTCGCCGTTGCATACCGAAGCCGAAATGATGATATGGCGGTCGCCGTTTATCTCGGTGTGCAAAAGCGAATCGGTCGGCGATTCGATGCTTTCGGTATAATTTTTATACAAGGTGCTTCCGTTTTTATTAAAGGAAAGCATTATACCCTTGCTTTTGTAATGCGAGCCGAAGGTCTGCATCAAAAGCGTAGGACTTGCATTTTGGTTCATTTCCATCAGGTCGCTGTAATCTCGCTCGAATGACATCGCAACGTAATATTGCTCTGCCGATGCGGTCGCTTCTGCCGATTGAACGTTTTTGCTGTGGGTATATACCGTCAGCGAAAGAACACCGATATTTATACAGAACAAAAACAGAATAAGCGTGAAGATATAGGTCTTCTGCCAAAATCTCATTTTCATATTTCAAGTCGGTAGCCGGTTTTGTAAACCGTTTGCAAGCGGTTCGAGATGCCTAACTTTTGGCGCAATCTCTGAACGTGCACGTCGACGGTGCGGCTGTCTCCTTCATAATCGAATTCCCACACGAGATATAAAAGCTTTTCTCTTGTGAGCGCAAGGTTTCGGTTGTTTATAAATGCCTCCAAAAGGTCGAATTCCTTTGGCTTGAGCATAATTTCCTTGCCGTTTTTAAAAACTCGGCGGTTGTCGAACATAACCTTTATGCCGTCGAATTCAAAAACGGTCGCCTCGCCCTTTGTTCTGCGAAGCACGGCTTTTACTCGCTCGACAAGCTCGATAATGTCAAACGGCTTGGTGATGTAATCGTCTGCGCCCTTGCGAAGCCCTTTTATCTTATCGTTCGCAGTCGCCCTTGCCGTGACGAAAATAACGGGCGTGCCCTTGATATAATCGATAATGTCAAAGCCCGAAAGCTCGGGAAGCATAACGTCGAGTATCAGCATATCGTATTTATTCGCCAACGCCTCGTCAAGACCGCTTTTTCCGTTAAATTCCTGAAAGCATTCGTGGCCGACAAGCTCGAGATTGAATTTTATAAGATCGCTTATTGCTTTTTCGTCTTCAACTATAAGTATTTTTGCCATTTCCGAGCATCCCCTTTCAATATTCTTATACTACCGAATTGTTGCCAACTTGTATACAAAAACGACCGTCTTTGCTTAAAAACGGTCGCAGTGATGTTATTCGGGCATCATTTCGGTATAATCGTTGATATAGTCAACGCATAATTCCTGTATCTTTTCCTTATTTTCGGCATTTGCTTCGTCGAAAATACCGACGATGTCATAACCTGCTTTTGCGGCAGTGACAAGGGCATAGTAATTGTCCTCGAAAACCAAGACCTCTTCCTTGGTACAGCCTAATTTTTCGGTCGCAAGGTCGTAAATGGCAGGGGAATGGCGCTTCGATGTACCGACGTGAGTGCAGTCTACCATAAATTCAAAATAATTATCGAAATCGGGGAAGCGGTCAAAAAAGCCCTTTGACATTGTGCTCGGGGTATCCGTCGCAATGCACATTCTTATTCCGTTTTCCTTAAGATAGTCCAAAAAATCGATAGCAGTCGGCTTGAAATCGATAACTGTGGAATATTTTGCCGCCATATATTCGCCGTGGGAGGCATATTGCGACTTATCCTCGCCCGTAAGCGACCACCAATACTGCATCGAATCGACAAGGGTTCCGTCCATATCGAAGATGAAGGCTTTTTTGTTTTTTATATATTCTTTGTTTTGGTTAAGAATTTCGTAAGGATTCACGTTTTTACCTCATAGAGCATTTAATATACCGTATAATAACATATATGTGCAAAATATTCAATAATAAACGAAAAAATTAGAGGGAAAAATGCGAAATAATACTTGAAATGAGCAAAACGGGGTGATATAATAATAAGAACTAATTTTCGGAGGTATATCGACTTATGGCGATAAAAGAAACCTTAACACGAGTTTGCGATATTTTTTCAAGTCCTGAACAGTTCGGCGGTAAGACCGTCCGTCTCGGCGGTTGGATAAAGACCATCCGCTCCTCCAATGCGTTTGGCTTTATCGAGCTTAACGACGGTACCTGCTTTAAGAATATCCAAATCGTTTTCGAAAGCGAAATTATTGATAATTACAAGGAAATTTCCAAGCTTAATATACCTGCATCCATCATCGCGGAGGGCGTGCTTGAGCTCACCCCCGGTGCTAAGCAACCCTTTGAGCTTAAGGCAAAGACTATCGAGGTGACCGGTGAATCTACTCCCGATTATCCCATTCAGCCCAAGCGCCATTCTTTTGAGTTTTTGCGCTCGGTTGCGCATCTCCGTCCCCGCGCAAACACCTTTAACGCAGTATTCCGTGTGCGCTCGGTTGCGGCACAGGGTATTCACCGCTTCTTTGCGGATAAGGGCTTCGTTTACGTAAACACCCCCATCATCACCGCAAGCGACTGCGAGGGTGCGGGCGAAATGTTTAAGGTAACCACCCTTGATATGGATAATCCTCCCCGTAACGACAAGGGCGAGATCGATTATTCCAAGGATTTCTTCGGCAAGGCGGCAAACCTTACCGTTTCGGGTCAGCTCGAGGCTGAATGCTTTGCGCTTGCTTATGCAAACGTTTATACCTTCGGCCCCACCTTCCGTGCAGAAAACTCCAACACCGCACGTCACGCGGCGGAATTCTGGATGATCGAGCCCGAAATCGCATTTGCAGATCTTGACGACTATATGACCCTTGCAGAGGAAATGACAAAGTACGTTATCAGATACGTGCTTGAAAGATGCCCCGCGGAAATGGATTTCTTCAACAAGTTTATCGATAAAGGCCTTCTTGACCGCTTGAACGCGCTCGTTAACAGCGACTTTGTCCGTGTAAGCTATACCGAAGCGGTTGAAATTCTTAAGAACAGCGGCGTTAAGTTCGACTATCCCGTTGAATGGGGTTGCGACCTTCAGACCGAGCACGAGCGTTATCTTACCGAAACCGTATTCGGCAAGCCTACCTTCGTAACCGACTATCCCAAGGAAATCAAAGCGTTCTATATGCGCCTTAACGACGACGGCAAGACCGTTGCGGCGGCAGATATGCTTGTTCCCGGTGTCGGCGAGCTTATCGGCGGCTCGCAAAGAGAAGAACGTCTTGACCTTCTCGAAGCACGTCTTGCAGAGCTCGGACTCAACAAGGAAGACTATTGGTGGTATCTTGACCTTCGCCGTTACGGTGGCGTAAAACACGCAGGCTATGGCTTGGGCTTCGAGCGTCTTATTATGTATATCACCGGTATCACCAACATCCGCGACGTTGAACCCTTCCACAGAACAACCGGCAGCGCTGAGTTTTAAGAAAACCCAAAAACACTTATGTTTTCGGGGAAAAACGCATGTCGCGGATTTTTATATAATTTTTATTGTATAACTCAACTGCGGGGAAGCCGCATTATCGTAATAACCTTATAAAGAGGTATCCTTAAAATGAACAAGAAACAACAGTTGATCGAACAATTTGAAAAATATAAGGCAATGGGTCTTAAGCTCGATATGTCGCGCGGTAAGCCCTCGGCAGAGCAGGTTTCCACAATGGAACGTCTTCTTACTGCGGTAAAGACCAATGAAGAATGCTTTTCCGAAACCGGAAGCGACTGCCGTAACTACGGCGGTCTTGACGGCATTAACGAAATGAAGCGTCTGCTTGGTGAAATGCTCGGCGTAGGCTCCGACCATATTATCGTCGGCGGTAACTCGAGCTTGAACCTTATGTACGATACGGTTGCACGCTGCATGCTTCACCCTGTTGAAGACGGCTGTAAGCCTTGGTCGAAATATGAGCAGATCACCTTCCTTTGTCCCGTGCCCGGCTATGACAGACATTTTGCTATCTGCGAATTTTTCGGTATCAAAATGATCAATATTCCTCTTAACGAGGACGGCCCCGATATGGATATGGTCGAAAAGCTCGTTTCGACCGATGAAACCGTAAAGGGTATGTGGTGTGTGCCCAAGTATTCCAATCCCTCGGGTTATACATATTCCGCAGAAACCGTTCGCAGAATAGCTTCGATGAAGCCTGCGGCAAAGGATTTCCGCGTGTTCTGGGATAATGCTTACGTGCTTCACGATCTTACCGATCTTCCCGATGAGCTTGTCGAAATTTTCTCGGAGGCCGAAAAATACGGTAACGAGGATATGTTCTTTGAATTTGCATCCACCTCAAAGATCACCTTCCCCGGCTCGGGTATCTCCTGCATCGCCGCAAGCCCGCGCAATATCAAGCGCATCCTTAACGCGTTGAAGATCCAGACCATCGGCCACGATAAGCTCAATCAGCTCCGTCACTCGCGCGTGTTCAAGTGCTATGACGATATCGTTGCGCAGATGAAGGTTCACATGAACATCATCCGCCCCAAGTTCCAAATCATTTACGAAGCGTTTGAAAACGGATTTGAGGGCTATGATAACGTTACCTGGACCATCCCCAACGGCGGTTACTTCTTCTGTCTTTCGCTCCCCAACGGCACCGCAAAACGAACCGTTGAGCTTTGCAAGGAGGCAGGACTTATCGTTACCCCCGCAGGCGCGATGTTCCCCTACGGCATCGACCCCGAGGACAGTAAGCTTCGTATCGCTCCCACCTTCCCGTCTTGTGAAGAGCTTGCCGTTGCCGCCGACCTTTTGACCGTCTGCGCTCGTCTTGCTATCGAAGAAAAATACGGCGAATAATTAAATATGCATAAGAAAAAAGCTTGCCCGATAAGGCAAGCTTTTCTGTTTATTACTTATGAAACCACATGGGGTCGACGAATATTCCGTCGATAGAAACGGCATAGTGAAGAACGGTTTTGCCGTTGGTAAAGCCGCTTTGTCCCGCAATTCCGATAATTTCGCCGTCGGTAAGAGTATAACCGACACGGACGTTAAGGGCTTCAAGGTGATAATAATAGGTGTAAATACCGTAGCCGTGATAAACAACGACTGTGTTGCCCGTAGGTGCAAGATTGCCGCTGAAAACGACCTCGCCTGCTTGCGCGGAACGTACCGAGGTGCCCTCCGCAAGCTCGTAAACCACGCCCTCGCAAACGCGCTCGCCCGTGTCGCCCGTTGTGTTGGCAGAGCCGAGGTTCACGGGTTGACCGTAGGTGAATACGGGGGTGTTGTTTTTGTTTACGGGCAAATGCAATTCGCTTTCTGCATAATTGAAATAATCGGTTTCGGGTCGATTTTCGGTCGCGCCGGAAAGTGCCGTTTTGAATTCGTCCATCTTTTCGGTCGAGAGCATCGAGAAATATTGCTCCTCGGTCACTTCGATCGGGGTCCAAGCCGCATTCTTGCGCTCGGTGAGGACGATATCCTGTTTGACACTGCCGACGCCGGTGGTGATTTCAAGCGAATGAAGACCTACGCCGTTTGAAAGTCCGACAGGCAAAAGTGCAACGCCCTTGCTGTATTCGGTGATGCCGAATCCGATCTGAGGGATATTCATCGAGGTTTTTATACCGATAGCCTCGTCGTTATTAAGGTGGGTAGCATCGACAACTATAACCTCGCCGAGCGAAAATTCGTTTTTGGGTATCTCGACGATTGCGGGGATATCGTAAAGTATTTTGAATTTGTACTTAGCCTTGCCCGATGCCTGCGCGCCGTTCAATTCGCTCCATTCGACCGAGAAGGATACGTCGAGAAGGGTATCGAACGAAAGGTCAAGCTCGGAAATGTCGCGGATCTCATAAACGCTTCCGTTATCCGCAACGTATGAAATATCGGTCATTTCATAGGGGAGAATTTCATCGTCGGGTGCAAAGGAGAGCTTGTTTTCAAGTCCTTTGAGGATGATATAGGTTTCGTCTCCTTTTGCGGTTTCGGCAGGCTCGTATTTATATTCGTTTCCGTCGGTCTTGAAATATTTCCATTCGCACTCTATCGGGTTGACGGTATATTTGTTATCGCCGCTGATGACCGAAAGCGAGGGCATAAAATAATCGGCGTAAAGATAATCGAACTCGCTGCGCAAAAGAAAGCTTTTTGCAGTTTCGGTATCGAGGACAAAATATTTTCCGTCGGGGTCGATAAGCAGACAGCCCGAAAGGTTAAGCGAGGGGTAAAAGCGGTATTCGTTGGGGGAATCGCCCGAATAAAGGGTTATCAGAACCGGCAATTCCTTTGAAACGTCGCGCATCGGCGTTTTTATCGGGAGCGCGTTTTTGCACATATCCACGAAGAACGCCACTTCCTCTTCGGTCTTGAAGAAGACCTCGTCGGTATTGGGAGCATCGAGAGTGACGCTGTCGACACTATCAAGCGAGGTGTAATATATCAAAAAGCAAAGGATGACTGCAAGCGGCAGACAGAAAAACGCCACAAGCCAACCGTTGCTTTTTTTGTTTCGGTAACGTGCCATTAATATTCCTCCAACGTCGCAAACGACGTATAAATACATAATATTACAATTTTATTTTATATCATCGCAGGGCTTTAGTCAATAGTTTTTTCTCGTTTGGAATTTCCGTTTTCAGGGAATAATCATTTCGAGGTGACTGTATGGATAATTCGTTTGACAATTTTAAAAACACCGTAACAAATATTTTCGTCGATTGTGAGGATTTCGTATGCCGTGAATGTGTAAAGGACGGCGGACGGTTTGCCTTGATGTTTATCAAGGGCATTACCTCGAGAGATTTCATTTCCGAACGGCTTCTCCGCCCCTTGCAGCATACCGATATTGATAATTTCAACGGCGATTTCGGAAGCCTTATCGAAAGCCCCAATCTGTCAACGCCGAAGGATGCGCAGTCTGCGGCACAATCGGTTGCTATCGGCGAGGTTTTGCTTATTGTAGAGAGCAGAAACGGTTTTTTTGTAACTCTTGCAAACGCTCAGCAGACCCACGGCAGAAGCATCGACGAGCCCGACAGCGACGTTACTGTGCGCGGCCCGAAGGCAGGCTTTGTCGAGGATGCCGAAACGAACATGGCGCTTATACGAAAATATATCCGTACTCCCGATCTGAAGTTTGTCCGATTTGCCGTCGGCGACGTATCGCAAACAAAGGTTATAGTTTCTTACGTTTCCGGCAGGGCGAAAACGCAACTGGTCGAGGATATCAAACAAAAAATAGCAAATACAGCGGCAACGGCGATAACCGACAGCTTTAATATTTCGATGCTTCTTGACGGTAGCAAAAGTCGATTTCTTCCGACCTGCGGAAGCACCGAAAAGGTCGATAAGCTTGCATCGAAGCTTATGTCGGGCAGAGTTGCGATAATAGTCGACGGCAGTCCCTTTGTGCTGACAGTGCCGTTTGTGTTTGCCGAAAGTCTGCAATCTGCCGACGATTATATCCACACGCCCTATTATGCAACCTTTATCCGAGCATTGCGGCTTGTTGCGTTCGTTTCGGCAATTTTTGCTCCCGCCATCCTTTGCGCTTTGGTAAGCTTTGATTACGCTCAAATGCCGCCAAGCCTTTACGGCATAATTACAGAATCGCGAAAGGATATTCCGCTTTCCTTCTTTTGGGAGGTGGTCGCGGTATTACTGCTTTTCGAAATACTTCGCGAGGTCGGAGTGCGAATGCCGCGCTCGGTCGGCGATGCGGTGGGAATAGTCGGCTCGATCATACTCGGCAACACGGCGGTCGAGGCAGGGATAGTTTCGTCGGTAGGCGTTATTACCGTTGCGTTTTCGGCGGTTTGCGCCTTTATCACGCCCGCGTATATGTACGTTATAGTTATCGCGCGGATCGTTTCGCTTTTGCTCGCCGAAATATTCGGTATTTACGGGCTTGGTCTTGCCGCAAGCGTTCTGATATTGATGCTCTGTGCAAAGGACAGCTTCGGTACGCCTTATCTTTTTCCGCTCGCTCCGTTCAATAAAAAGGGGATGCAGGACTTTATACTTGCGATGCCGAAAAAAACGCTTGGCAGAAGGGAGCTCGACGAATGACCGCGTTTTGTGCTTTGTTGCCGCTTGCGGCGGTCTTTGTTTCGCTCTCCTTCGGCGGCGGAACAACGCCGTTCGTTTTGTTGCAGACGGTAGTTCTTTTGCCGTTGGTAAAAGGATGCAAGGCATCCGCCTGCCGTGCGCTGATACCTTTGTTTCTTTTATCGTCGTTCTTGCGGTTTTCGTCGCTTTTCTTCGTTTCAAAGGGTGCCTTATCGCCCGTCGGAGCGATCTTTTTCTCGCTGATATGTCTTGCAGTCTCATGCATGGCGGCGTTCAGAGAGAATGCGGCACTTCGGTTTGCAACGCCATTGCTCTTTGTGGCGATCGCATTTGCGTTGTTTACGGTTGCGGTTTCGTTTCCGCCTGCCTTGCGAACGGTTCTCGGCAAGCCGACGGTAATCGAGGCTGTTGCTTCATTCGTGTGTCCGATCTCTGCCTGTCTTGCGTTTGCGAGTGTTGCAGATATGCACCGTTTAAAACGCGTATACGCATTGACTTGGGGACTTTTGCTTTGCGCTGCCTTCGTTATTTTAGAATCCGAAGGTGCGGAATTTGCATTTCTCAGCGTGCCGCTTGCGATTTTGGTTGCTTCGGTTGAAATAAAAGCGTTGTTAAAGGGCATTAAAGGTGTCCTGCGCGAATAATATTTATTCGGTGATGAAATTTATGCTGTTAACAAAAAAGAAAAGCTTTTGTATTGAGGATGCGGTTATAAAAAGGGAAGTGACCGACGAGGGGATATGCCTTGTGAGGATAAATCTGCGCTATCCCGAACTTGTTTGCGGAAAAAAGGATTGTATGCAGCTTTTCGCTAAGGATCTTTACAAAAACATCGCGGTATCGTTCGAAGGCTATGCCGCAAACGAGCTTATGAAAAAGGCAAAAGAGGCATACTGTGCAAACCCCGAGGAGTTTGTCCCCTTTTCTGCCTTGATGAAATACGAAATAACTCGGCTTGACGAAAAATATCTGTCGGTAATTACCGACCTTTCGGTCTGCGACGGAGTAAATCCTCCGAATACCGAACGCAAAACGCAGGTTTGGGAAAGGAATTTCGGCACAAAATGCAAGGCGCATTATTTTATGCCGAAAAAGGAGCTGTTGAAGGGACTTTCAAGCCTTTTAAGCAGGGAGGAATTAAAGAAGCTCGACCTCGAGCTGTTCGTGCTTCGCGATGAGGATATGGAATTTTTCCTCCGCGAAGACGGTAAATACCGCTCGGTAAGGCTGATGCTGCAAAAAAACGATTGAAAAAGTAATATTTTTCTTTACTTTTCGGAAAGAGTTTGATATTATTGTATTGTAAAAACATTCCGAAAAGGAGCTTTAGATTATGGAACAGATCCGCATTGCTATACTCGGTCAGGGCAGAAGCGGCCGCGATATCCACGGCTTGCATCTTAAAAAGGACACCGAACGCTTTAAGGTCGTTGCGGTAGTTGATCAAATGGAGATCCGTCGCGAAAGAGCCGCAAAGGAATACGGCTGTGACGTTTATGCCGACTATAAGGAAATTTTGAACCGCGACGATATCGATCTTGTCGTAAACTCGCTTCCCAGTAATTTCCACTTTGCAGTAACAAAGGATCTTTTGGAGCACGGCTTCAACGTTCTTTGTGAAAAGCCCTTCGTTCCCACCGTCGAAGAATATGATATTCTTGTTTCTCTTGCAGAAAGCAAGGGACTTAAGCTTCTTGTTTTCCAACAAAGCCGCTTTGCTAACTATTTCCTTAAGGTAAAGGAAGTTATCGCGTCGGGCGAATTGGGAAGGATCGTTCACATCGGCATTCAGTTCAACGGCTTTGCAAGACGTTGGGACTGGCAGTGCTGTCTTGATCTTAACGGCGGTAACCTTGCAAACACAGGCCCTCACCCGCTTGACCAAGCGCTTAACCTTTTGGATTATTATGACGGAATGCCTACCGTATTCAGCCACATGGACCGTTGCAACACCTTCGGTGATGCCGAGGACTATTGCAAGCTTATCCTCAAAGCGCCCAACAGACCTATTATCGACCTCGATATCTCCTCCTGCGATGCTTATCCCGCATATACCTATAAGGTAGAAGGCACACGCGGTACCCTTAAGGGCACTATGGCGCATATCGATTGGAAGTTCTTTAAGGAAGAAGAAGCACCCGAACAGCACCTTATTCGCGAATCGCTCACAATGGGCGAGGAAAAGCTTCCCGCATACTGCGGCGAAACTCTTACCTGGTATGAAAAATCCTGGGACGGCGACCCTCAGGCACCCTTCATTGCGGCTGTTCAGACCTATTACGATCAAATCTATGCCCTCTTTACCGAAGGCAGAGAACACGATATCAAGCTTTATCAGGTTCGCCAACAGCTCGCAATAATCCGCGAAGCACATAATCAGAATTTTTAATTATTAATGAGAAAGCAGGACGGTTTTTCCGCCCTGCTTTTTTGTTATTCGTAAATAACCTCCGACCGTTCATTATAGGGGAAGCTGCATATTATTCCGTCGTTACCGATGAGCCCGCAAAGCTCGTCACGCTCCAAAACGGTTCCGCTTCCGTCGGTATTTACAACGTAATACGTATCGTCCTCGACGTATGACCAATCATCGCATAATAAGGTCCAATATATTCTTACAATAGCGTATACCTTGCCGTTGTGCTTGACGTATTTACCCATAACGCACCTCGAGCCCAATTCAAGCTCATCGGCGTTTTCGGTGTGCGGAGGCTTAAGTGAATCGTAGTCAAGATTGGCTATAAACCGTCCGATGTCGGGCGCGTTTTTTATATCCTCTTCGGTAAAACGAACGCCCGAATCCTCGTTCTGCTCGTAAGGATTCGTGGTAAGGTAGAACGATTCGTTGGTGAAAAATCCGTTTATGATACGTACGAACCTTGTTGAGTCAACCGAAAATTCGCGCTGTGCGAAATATCCGTTTTCAAACGGCTTTACGTATTTGAAAACCTCCTTAGAACCCTCGGCGTTGAAGTCGGTTTCGTGAACGAAACGGTGGTTGGAGTATGGACTTGCGTTATTGGAAGCGTATGCTCTCAACGCTTCGACGGTTTCTTCAAGCGAATTGTTTTGCTTAACGGGGCAATCGTATTCGTTTTGTATTTCACCCTGCATATAATATTTGAGAAAATGATTTTTTTCGCCCTCAAAGCCCTTTTTGTCGAAAAGACTTATATCGCATTTGCTTCCGTTATAAGCAATGACACTACCTTCCATAGTATGGTCAAAAACAAGGTTTTCAAATGCTTCTACCCGCTTCTTATCACGGTTTACAATAGCCGTTTCGCCTACACCTGCCTGACGGAATGCGAAAATGATATCCTCATATTCACGCAGGTCGGGTTCTCTTGCTCCGTGCAGGAGATAGTATAATTCGTCGGGTACGTTTTCTCCGACTATAACCTCTTTTACCCTGAGCTTCAGCACTCGGTAGCCCCATTTTGAATCGTAATTCCCGGGATAGCAATAGGTGTCGGGCATAAAGTCCTCTACCGATGCAACTACCAGCATTCCGTTGGTGTATGCCATATCCCAAAAGTATGCAGGCTCGTTGCTCGAGCCCGATTGCGTAGGATCGTTGATTATCTTGTCGTAATTATCAATAAATACCGAATCGTCTTCGCCGATGACGTAATTACCGTCGTTTTGAATCGGCGGCTTCGGTTCGTCGGAGGTATCGGGCGCAGAACCGACCGATAAAGCGTCGGATACGTCCGTGCTCGGTATTTGCGGGGTATCGTTACCGCTGTATATTGCCGCAAGCATTGCTCCTGCAATCACGCAAAAGCAGGCGGCGAACGCGGTTATCTTTAAGATCATCGGTTTAAGGGTGCGCTTTTGTGACAGCTTTTTATCTATCCTGTCATAGCGCATAAGCAATTCGTCGTCGATATTGCCTACCGATTTAATAAAAAGTCTTTTGCTCATAAATTCATTCCCTCCTCGTTCAGCTTTTGTGAAAGCTCGGTCTTTATCGCCTTTATTTCCTTGTTTACCGAGGATTCACTGCAATTAAGCTTGCTTGCGATATCCTTAACGGGCATTGCAAAGTAATAACGACTAATAAAAACGTAAAGTCTTTTGTCGGAGGTCTGCTTTAAGTAGTCGCTGATAATTCTTCCTATTTCTCTCGCTTCCATTTCCTCGTCGGGCGTTTTGCCGGTCGAAACGAAGCCCTCAAAATCGTCAAGGGAATCGGAAATTTCAGCGGGTATGCGTTTGGAGCGTTTGGCTTCGTCATAGCGGTCGAATGCCAGATTGCGCGTTATCTTTGCGAGAAACAGCTTTAATATCTTGGGCACTTTGGGCGGTATTGCGTTCCATGTGCGGTAATAGGTGTCGTTTAAGCATTCGTCGCAATCGGCATCGTTGTGCAATACGTTGTAAGCGACCGAGAAAAGATACTGACGGTATTTTCGGTCGGTTTCGCTTATTGCCGTCTCGTTACGGTCGAAATAAAGCTTGATTATCGCTTCGTCGGATAAAATGTTTTTATCACCGTTCATTAAAACACCTCCTGTTTTGTGAGAGCTCTACACTCTATAAGACGGCAAAAATGCAAAAAACTGTAAGTTATTTCACATTTTATCACAACAAAATAAAAAAATAAACCGTTATTGATTCTTTTGCATAAAATGGTTACAAGGTAGGTCATTATATATACGGAGTGATATGTTATGGAATATTTTGCGGCAGGTAATACGCGAAACGGCTTTAAATCGCTTTTTGATGAATGCTTTAAAAACGTCACAAGACTTTTTATACTTAAAGGCTCAAGCGGTTGCGGAAAATCGACCTTTATGCGGCGTATCGCCGGTCGATCCGAACAGTTAGGCTATACGACCGATATTATACGCTGTTCTTCAGACCCCGACAGCTTAGACGGTGTGATAGTTCACGGGCTGAATTTTGCCGTCGCGGACGGCACTTCTCCGCACGTTATGGACGTTAAATATCCCTGTGTGCGCGAAAGCATAATAAATATGGGTGAGTTTTGGGATGAACGAAAAATACTTCCGCATAAGGATGAGATAATTGCGCTTACCGATAAAAAGGGCGAGCATTACAAAAACGCATACCGATGCCTTTCGGCAATGGGAAATGCCGAGGATATAAAGAGGCAGATCGTTCAAACGTCGGTAATTTCCGATAAATGTGACGAAACTGTTTTTTCGATAGCCGAAAGTGCAATAGAGGGTCATGGGGATGAAACAAGGCTTTTTACTTCGGCGTTTACCTCGAACGGAATAAAAACGCTTCCCACCTTCGGTAAGGTTAAAAGACTTTACCGCATAAGCGGTTACGCGTCGTTCCGTGTTTTGAATTCGCTTTACGGGATCGCGCGTGAAAGAGGTGCCGAAACGACCGTTTCGCTTGCAACGCCCGATCCGTCGATGCCCGATTCGCTTTATTTTCCCTCGACGGGTGTGCTTGTTACAATGCTTCAAAATCCGCCGTGCGATTCGTTTGAGGAAGAAAAGAGTGTTTCCTGTGCAAGGTTTACAAACGCAGATATTTTGTCGGGATGCCGTGTGCGTTTGCGCGGTCTTGACAGAATAATAACCGAGCTGTCGAACGAGGCAAAAGCAGAGCTTTCCCGTGCGAGAGAAAGCCACGACCGTATCGAAAGCATTTATATAGGAGCGATGGATTTCAGTCTTCTGGACGAATATACGCTTTCGTTTATAAAAAGGCTTTTCGGGGAATAAAGGCAGGTTGACTGTCATATATATCAACCGAGAGGATTGATATATATGGAACGAACAAAAAGATCAAACCCAACAAACGCTAACGAAAAAAGCTTTCTTTTGCCGTCTGTTATCGGCGGGCTTATCGGTTTGGGCGTAACGGTTGCGCTTTTGCTTGTTTTGCCGTTTTTGGTTTTGGGATTCGATGACCCTAATTCCTTCGTTTTGCCGTCGGTATGCCTTTGCACGTTTGCGGGAAATTCGGTCGGGGGATTTGTTTCGGCTTTTAAAAGCAATAATATTATCGCAACTACGCTTATTTCCTTGGCGACCGCTGTTTTACCTATAATTTTAATTTCGTTTTTTGTTTCGGGCAGCTTCAGCCTTGTATCTGCGGTCGCGGTATTGCTTTCTGCGGTCGTAGGAAACGCTCTTTCCGCGTTTGCGGTAACGAAATTTTCAAAAAGCAAAAAACGAAAAATGAAAAACGTTATGAAAAGACGTTAACAAATAATACCTTGATTTTCGTTTACCCTTATGTTATCATATAGAAAATAAATGGTAAGGGGAAAGCGATGAAGCTCTTGGAATCGGGCGAAATGTATCTCGAAACGGTATACGTTTTGTCAAAGGAACTTACAACGGTCCGTGCGATCGATATATGCGACTATCGCGGTGTTTCAAAGCCGAGCGTTTCGCGCGCAGTCGGTCTTTTGAAAGAGGGCGGTTATCTTAACGTCGGCGCCGACGGCGGATTGACTCTTACAGAGATAGGTATTTCCGTTGCCGAAAAGATATACGAGCGCCATACCGTGCTTACGAAATATCTCGTTTCGCTCGGCGTTTCGGAGAAAGCGGCTTCCGAGGATGCCTGTAAGATCGAGCACGTTATAAGCGATGAAACCTTTAAAGCGATAAAAAGCAATTTAAAAAAATAAAAAGCAGACACGCTTCTCTCGGTCTGTAAATTTATGCACCTGCGTTTTGCGGGTGTATTTTTTTACCTCGAATACAAAATAACCTTTTGCACAAATTAAACTTGATGAAAATCAAAATCAAGACAGGAGGTATTCAATGAGCGGCAAATTCAACAAAAGGTTCTTTGCCTTGTTGGTTGCTGTTTTGCTCGTATTTACGCTTTCGGCTACCGCAACCGCAAAAACCGATGCGCGCGAGCTTATACCGGGCGGTATGGCGTTCGGAATAAAGTTTTTCACCGAAGGCTGTGTTGTCATCGGCACAACGGGAGTCGAATCGGCAACGGGTGTCAGCTCGCCTGCAAAGGACGTCGGTCTGCAAGCAGGCGATATCATAATACGTGCCGGGGGCAGGGAATTCGAAACGGCAGAGGAGCTTGTTGACCTGATAGCGGGCTGCGGCGGCAGGGATATAGCAGTAGTATATATACGTGACGGAAAGGAAAATAAGGTCGACGTAACGCCCGTGCGCGATAACGAAAGCGGAAAGTACCGAATCGGTGTGCTTGTGCGCGATTCGACTGCGGGCATCGGCACTGTTACCTTTATCGACCCGAAGACCAACGATTTCGGAGGCTTGGGCCACGGCGTTTACGATTCGGAAAGCGCTATCCTTCTTCCGCTTGCGCGCGGCGCTGTGGTGAACGTGACGATAAACGAGGTAATAAAAAGCTATCCGAACGCACCGGGTGAGCTTCGCGGCAGCTTCGATAATATAGCCGTCGGCGAGCTTTGGGACAACAGCGAGCAGGGCGTTTTCGGCAACTTTAGCAAGGTACCGGCGACCGACAAAAAGCCGATTCCCGTAGCAGGCAGGGAAGAGATAACCGAGGGCAAGGCGGCGGTTCTCACAACGCTTGACGGCGGCGGAATAGGGGAATATGGGATCGAGATCGAGAAGATCTATAAAAGCTCGGGCAACGTTAAAAACTTTCTCATCCGCGTAACCGACCAAGCGCTTCTTGACCGCACGGGCGGTATAGTTCAGGGCATGTCGGGTAGCCCGATAATCCAGAACGGTAAGCTAGTCGGTGCTGTCACCCACGTTCTCGTTAACGATCCGACGAGAGGCTACGGCATATTTATCGAGAATATGTTAGAGTCGGCTTACGGGGCAAGCATTGGCTATTATCAGATCGCGGCATAACGAAAAAAGACGGTTTTGCCGTCTTTTTTGTTTGCGATCAAATATCGTTCTTTATCTTTCCGTAATACCAACCGACGATTCCGTTTTTCTTTGCGAGGATACCGCGGTTGGTTTTTCTTATTACCGATAATTCATCACCTGCGTTTACCTCCAAACGGTGGTCGGTGCAGGAGGATGCTTCGGCTATCTCTCCGACCGAAAGCTTGCTTTGATCCCAGATATAATCGGTGGGTATCCAAAATACTCTTCCGCTTTTTATATGCTCAATTTCAACGGCGGTTTCTTCGATGTTAAGAATACGCACGTCGTTATCGCCCCAGCAAATATTAACGCTCGTTTCCGAAGCCGATTGAGAGTCAAGCGCGATTACCGTATCAAGCCCGTCGTAATAGATATGGCCGATTTCGTTAACGTCGCAATTGATATTCGGCATTATCAGCAAATTCAATTGTCCGTCGCGGTTGGTTCCGCAGCCGCCGTCGATGGATATAACGTTTATATCATTGTCAAAATGCGGATTCATATCGCGCGTTTCGCGGTTGTTGTTAACAACGGGCCAATGACCGACAATGATATTTCTTTCGAATTTCAAGCCCTTTTCGCGCACGAAATCCAAAAAGCTGTCGAATTTAAGGCATTTGTATCTATTCTTTTCGCTGTCGGGGATTTTCAAAAATTCTTTTTCCGATTCATAAATTCCGCCGTGTATGAAAATATATTTGTCGGTGACGAGCATTGTGGGAAGCTCGCGCATAAAATCAAGCTCTGCTTTAAAATGTGTCTTGACCTTGCCAATCAACTCCAAAACCTCTTGAGCTGTCCGAGGTACCTCGCCAAGCTCCCTTGCCATTTCGTCAAAAAGCGACGTTCCCAACCAATCGCGCATATAAAACAAATAGTCCAAAAACGGCTTTGCCGAATCGATATCGGTGATGTTATCCAACTGCCACAAAAAACGGTAGTCAACGTTTCCCATCAGAACCGTCGCGCGGTTTTCTTCGCACAGCTTCATAAGATAACGTATCACGTTAAGACTGTCCGGTCCTTTTTCTTCCATATCCCCGATGACTATTAAAAAATCGTCGCCGCCGAAGCCCGCTTTGTCGAGCGCTCTTAACAGATATTCGTAATGACCGTGTATATCGCTTGCGACCAACACACGGCTTTTTGATGAGTTCATATATAATGTTTTGAAAATTTCCATATTTTTATTCCCTATAACGTTCTTGCGCAAATTATATCATGCTTCAAGAAATATTTCAAGTTAAATCGCCTTGCGTTATATTGCACCTTCGACAAAATACGTTGCTTTTCCCCAAGGGATGAATTTTGGGACATTATTTCGACAAATGACAATATTCGACAAAATACGACACGAATTTCGTCGAAATGGTCGAAAAAAGTGCGAAAATTGTCGAAAAATCGACAAAAAACTCTTGTTTTGTTGTACGAAAGTTAAATGAGATTGCGACTTTTTGGGTAAAATCTATTGCTTATGACCGTTTTTGTGTGTTAAAATACATTCACGGAAAATAAAATAACAAGGAGCTACAAGTTTATGGAAAAACCGAGGGTGTTAGTTGCTGATTCTAACAGCGATTTCAGAAATCAGTGTGTGCAAAGTCTTAAACGGCTGGATATAGAGGTTGTGGCGGAGGCCGCAGACGGTCAGGAAGCGTTTGCAAAGATAGCGAGAACAAAGCCGAACGTCGTTGTGTCCGACCTTTATCTCGGCAAGATCGACGGCGTCGGTATTATCCGCAGTGCCAAAAAGCAAATGCCTAATGATTTTCCCGCATTTATTATGCTTGCATCGTTTACAAGCCAAAACCTTTTCGAGGAATGCTGTGAGGCGGGTGCGGCATACTGTATGCTTAAGCCTATCGATTTCAATGCGCTTGCCGACAGAATAAAGCGTCTTGCCGATAAAACACGCCGCCGCGGTAACGCCAAGGTGCCGGGCAGGGAAGAGGGCGATTTGGAAGCGCAGGTAACCAAGATAATACATCAAATAGGCGTGCCTGCGCACATAAAGGGATACCAATACTTACGAACGGCAATAATAATGGCGATAAACGATACCGAAGTGATTAACTCTGTAACGAAGGTGCTTTATCCCACCGTGGCAAAGCAATACGGTACGACAAGCTCACGAGTTGAACGCGCGATACGCCATGCGATAGAGGTTGCTTGGGACCGAGGCGACCTTGACGTGCTTAATTCCTTTTTCGGCTATACCGTTCAAAATTCACGCGGTAAGCCGACAAATTCCGAATTTATTGCGATGATAGCCGATAATCTCCGCCTTAAAAACAAGGCGTTTGCGGTGGTATAATATTAATGAATGGGGCGATTTTCGCCCCTTTTTATTTTATATGAAAATGTTTAAAAAATTCGTTTAAACCTATTGACTTTCATAGATATTTGTGTTAAACTCTCATTTGCCGCATGTATGGGGTTTTTAAAGTTGCGTCAAGAATGCACACCCACTAGGCAGCGAGTCTTATGAAAGGAATTGGTGCTTACAAATGTTTGCAATCGTGGAAACAGGCGGAAAGCAGTACAAGGTTAGCGAGGGCGATATCATCTTTGTTGAAAAGCTTGGTCTCGAAGAAGGCGCTACCTACACCTTTGAAAAGGTTCTTGCTCTCTCCGATGAAACCGGTTTCGTTGCAGGTACTCCTACCGTAGCAGCTACCGTTACCGCAAGTGTCGTTAAGAACGGCAAGGGCAAAAAGATTCACGTAATCAAGTACAAGCCCAAGAAGGATTCCAAGAAGCACATCGGCCACAGACAGCCCTATACCAAGCTTCAGATCCTCAGCATCTCCAAATAAGAGATGACAACCGCTTCGTTTTTTAAGTCGAACGGAAAATTTTTGAAATTTCGCATCAGCGGTCATTCGGGTTATGCCGAAGAGGGAAGCGATATTGTTTGTGCCGCCGTCAGCTCGATGGCGATGCTCACGGTAAACAATATTACCGAATCGTTTTCTATCCCCGCAACCGTCGAAGCCGATGAAAACGGCCCTACGATCGATTTCACATTGGAATCGGACGATGAACGCGGATGCGCACTTATTGAAGGGTTATGGCGCGAATTGTCTGCCCTCTCACACGATTACCCGAAGTTTGTTCGTGTAACCGTTAAATAATTTTATCGAAAGGAGCTATAAACCATGCTCAGATTGTCTATTCAGTTCTTTGCACATAAAAAAGGTGTCGGTTCTACCAAGAACGGTCGTGACAGTGAGTCCAAGCGTCTTGGCGTTAAGAGACAGGACGGTCAGTTCGTAACTGCCGGCAACATTCTTCTTCGTCAGAGAGGCACCAAGATCCATCCCGGCAACAACGTCGGCCGTGGCTCCGATGACACCCTTTTCGCACTTATCGACGGTAAGGTTAAGTTCGAACCGATGGTAGGCGGAAGAAAGAAAGTCAGCGTTTACGCTGTTAATGCAGACTAGTTAAGGTTAAAAAGAGCAGTCGGGGTTTTCATCCTGACTACTCTTTTTCTTTTTTGCTTCGAAAGTTATTAACGAAAAACTCTATAAGGAGGTTTTCAGTATGTTTATAGATAAGGTTACAATTTACATTAAGGCGGGCGACGGAGGAAACGGCTGCGTTTCGTTCCGCCGCGAAAAGTACGTTGCCAAGGGCGGTCCCGACGGCGGCGACGGCGGCAGGGGCGGTAACGTTGTTTTCGTCATCGACGAGGGCGAAAATACGCTTCTTAACTTTAAATACCGTCGCAAATTCGTTGCCGCAAACGGCGGTGACGGTATGTCGAAGAAGTTTTACGGTAAAAGCGCCGAGGATCTCGTTATCCCCGTTCCGCCCGGAACCGTGCTTCGCGATCCCGAAAGCGGACTCGTTATCCACGATATGTCGGACGGTCTGCCTTATATTGCCGCAAAGGGCGGCAGAGGCGGTTGGGGCAACACCCATTTCGCAACTCCTACCCGTCAGGTGCCCCGTTTTGCAAAAAGCGGTACGAAGGGCGCTGAGCGCAATATTACGCTCGAGCTTAAAATGCTCGCGGACGTCGGCTTGGTGGGATTCCCCAACGTCGGCAAATCGACTCTTCTTTCCGAGGTTACCGCGGCGAAGCCCAAAATCGCAAATTACCATTTCACAACACTTGCACCTAATCTTGGCGTTGTTACGGTTTACGGCAAAAGCTTTGTAATGGCGGACATCCCCGGTCTTATCGAGGGCGCGTCCGACGGCTTGGGCTTGGGTCACGATTTTCTTCGTCATATCGACAGATGCCGTCTTATATTGCACGTTTTCGATATTTCTGCAAGCGAACGCGAAAATCCGCTTGAGGATATTATCAAGATCAATCAGGAATTGGAAAAATACAGCGCAGAGCTTGCTTCGCGTCCTCAGATATTGGTTGCAAACAAGATCGACCTCGGCTATTCCGAGGAGCATCTTGAAGAGGTCAAGCGCTACGCAGATGTTAACGGCTGTGAGCTGTTCCTTATTTCGGGCGGTCTTTCCGAAGGTGTTCCCGAATTGATGAAGGCGGTTTCGGCGAAGCTCCAAACCCTTCCTCCCATGACCTATTACGAGGAAGAATACGTGGAAATTCCCAAGGAGACCGATATGTCGGTTCACGTCGAGGTCGTCGACGGAGTTTACGTCGTTACGGGCGAATGGCTCATCCGTCTTTGCAACGATATCAACTTCGACGATTACGAATCGCTTCAGTTCTTCCAACGCGTGCTTCGCGACAAGGGCGTTATTCAGGCGCTCGAGGATGCAGGCGTGCAGGAGGGCGACACCGTTTCGATCTACGACATCGAATTTGATTTTATGTATTAAAGCTGACGCTTTCCATTGAAATCACAAGGATTTCAATGGGATTTTGGATGTCCGTTCGCAATTATTTTATACTGAAAAGTTTTGAAGGGTATGGGAAACTTTTTCAAAAGCTTCCCGAAATAACCGTTGCCGTTTACCCCTCGAAAACGCTTTCGATGATCTTATCGCAGCCGTCGGGCGAATATTGCCAACGGTCGATATGGTCGATCTCGGGATATTCGTAATCGGGAATCGAGCTTTCGCGGTCGATACAATCGATTATTGCCAATTTTACCTTCATACGGTCGGGAATGATATTTTTGATAAACACGGCGGCGCTTTGACCGACCTGAACGTCGGGGCGCACCTCCGCAAGACCTGCAAGATTGGGTGCAAGCTCAACGAAAACGCCGTATTCCTCGATAGAACGCACAATTCCCGCGGCAGTCTGCCCCGACGTGAATTTCGAAGCGTTTTCCTCCCAAGTGCCCAATAGCTCTCGGTGTGTAAGGGTGATGCGGCCGAACTCATCGGCGACGCTTTTTACAACGGCCTTGATCACCTGACCGTTTCTGAATCGGTCGCGCGGGTGTGATATCCTCGAAACCGACATGCAATCGATCGGGAGCAGTGATATTATACCGCAACCGATATCGCAAAAGGCACCGAACGGGTCGAGTCGCGTTATTTTCGCTTCTATAACGTCGCCCTTGGATAATTCGCTTATCTTCTCGCGCATACAGTCACGCTGTGCATCACGGCGCGAGCATATCGCTATCGTTTCACCGCGTTCGTTTTTGTCGATGCCCTTGACCTTAAAGCAGACAGGCTTGCCGACGCGTGAGATTATCGCAATATCCTTTTCGGGCAAGCCCTTTGCGGTGTAAACGCACTCGTTGCGCGGAATGATTCCTTCGATATCGCCGATCTTAACGTGTAAATGGCGGTCGTGGTCGCAAAGATAACCGATGCCCTCGAGTATCAATCCGCCGTTCATTGCAGAGGATAGTGT
The DNA here is from genome assembly GCA_017561145.1 of Clostridia bacterium. Lineage (GTDB taxonomy): Bacteria > Bacillota > Clostridia > Oscillospirales > CAG-382 > Coliplasma. The sequence goes on from JAFZDO010000031.1 coordinate 28,873, forward strand.
GTCTACGTTTTGTGTGAAATATCGGTTCTTCTCGGTTTTCAGCAATTTACCTTCGTAGCTGTATTCCTGCTTCATAATAAAATTCGCTCCTTAAACTTTAAGTCCTTGTTTGATTATATAAAACAGGAGGTCAAACTATGCTTGATAAACTTTCGCAAATCGAAAAAAGATATCTTGAAATTGAAGAAAAGCTTTCTTCCCCCGAGGTTATGAACGATCTTGAGGGATATAAAAAGTTTATGAAGGAATATAAAAACCTCGTTCCCATTGTCGAAAAATTCCGCGAATACAAGGCGGCGCTTACCGACATTTCGGATGCCGAGGAAATTCTTTCCATCGAGGATGATGCAGAATTGCGCGCACTTGCCGAGGAACAAAAGGACGAGGCACGCGCAAAGCTCGAGCCGCTTATGGACGAGCTGCGCATTTTGCTTCTTCCCAAGGACCCCAACGACGACAAGAACGTTATCGTTGAAATTCGCGGCGGCGCGGGCGGCGAGGAGGCATCGCTCTTTGCGGCGGTTCTTTACAGAATGTACAATATGTATGCAGAATCGTCGGGCTTTAAAACCGAGCTTTTGAGTGCAAACGAAACCGAGCTTGGCGGATTCAAAGAGGTTTCCTTTATGATCGAGGGCGAGGGCGCATATTCTCGCTTTAAGTTTGAAAGCGGCGTTCACCGTGTTCAGCGTGTGCCCGAAACCGAGGCGCAGGGAAGAATCCAGACCTCCACAGCAACCGTCGCGGTATTGCCCGAGGTCGAGGACGTAGATTTCGAGCTTAATATGGACGAGCTTGAAATTACCCGTCACCGTTCTGCAGGTGCGGGCGGTCAGCACGTAAACAAGACCGAATCTGCGGTTCGTATCATTCACATTCCTACCGGTATTACCGTTGACTGTCAGGACGAGCGCTCGCAGATCAAGAACAAGGATAAGGCGCTTAAAATTATGAAAAGCCGTCTTGCGGACATGTATAACCGCGAAAAGGAACAGGCAGTCGCAAGCGAGCGCCGTGCACAGGTTGGCACGGGTGATCGAAGCGAAAGAATACGTACCTATAACTATCCTCAGGGCAGAATCACCGACCACAGAATCGGCTTTACCATCCACTCGCTCGAAAATTTCTTGAACGGCAAGATGGACGATATGGTCGACGCGCTTATCCAAGCAGACCGCGCAGAAAAGCTTAAAGCAGGTCTTTGATTTAGAATTACGGAGCATTTCAAATTTGTTGAGATGCTCTTTTTCTTTTTGTTGACATAATTCGCGCTTTATGGTAAGATTAAAATGTCATAATTTCACGAAAGGGGCACAAAGCCTTTGAAATCTTTACGGATAATTTCATTTCTTCTCGTTGCGGTGATGCTTTTTGCGGCACTTGCTATGCCGTTTTCGGTCTCTGCGGCGATAGATTTATCGAATACAAGCCTTAATACGGTGCAAAAATATTACGTCCGTCTTATAGGCTCGCTTGCGAGGGCTGATTATTATCAGACCGACGTTTTGGCGTCGGTAACCGTATCGCAGGCGGTATACGAGGGCGGATGGGGAAGATATTCGCTTCCCGTGGGCGGCAACAACCTCTTCGGCATCAAGGCGTACAGCACTTGGGGCGGAATGGTTTACGACCAAAGGACCTCGATGCTCTATGCATCCTACGAGGATTTCGTGCTTGCAACCGGTCAGTCCCACGTAAACACCATTTCTGCTTGGCGTGCGCATAAAAACTGGGCGGAAAGCGTTTCGGTGCACAGTAATCTTTTCATTCAGGAAAGCAAGTATGCGGCGGTTATCGGCGAAAAGGATTACAAAACAGCCGCAAGGGAGATCGTAAAGGCGGGCTATTGCGATGACGACGGCTATGCAGATACCGTTATCAAGCTTATCGAGCAATACGGTCTTACCGAATACGACGATCTTACCCCCGATGCCGACGGCGTCGTTGCGGTTACCACCGACCCCGAACGTAAATATTTGGAGATCGGCGAAACCTATAGCGTTCCGCTTACCTATTATCCTGCCGATGCAAGCGCATCCTCGGTCGTCTGGGCAAGCGATAACGAATCGGTAGCAACAGTTGATGAATTTGGCAACGTGACCGCGCTTTCACACGGTATGACTCTTATCACCGCGACGCTTGCAAACGGAAGGGAAGCCTGCCTTATCGTCTACGTCGATTGCAATGCGACTGTTATCGATAAGGACGCAGACATATATCAAACTCCCTCGGCGGAGGCTCAGACCAACGGCAAGATCTACCGCGGAACGGCAATGAAGGTAACCGACGAAACGGTTTATTCCGATTCCGACGGGAATAAATTCTACAAGGTTGAGGGACTTAACAGCAAGGGCGAATACGTCCGCGGCTATGCCCTTGCCGAATATATTTACATAGCAAAGCGCTACGTCAAGGATATCACCGTCGTAAAGGACGATATCACCATAAAGCCGGGCGACAAATATGCGGTAAGAACGGTAATTTCGCCTGCCGATGCGGTCGATACTCAGCTTATCTGGTCGAGCGGCAACGAATCGGTAGCGACCGTTGACGAAAACGGCGTTATCACCGCAGTTGCATTTGGCGAAACCACCGTAAAGGCAATGGCGGTAGGCGGAAAAGAGCGCGTTATCAAGGTGACTGTCGCTCCGTTTTACAAGGAATATAAGGGCATTGCGACCTCTTACGAGACCTTGGTGGTCAGAGCCGAGCCGAATCCCGACGCATCAAGAGTCGGCACCGTTGATTTCCTTACTGAGGTTACGGTCATCGGTGAACCCGACGGAATCTGGTATAAGATAAGCGGAAAGAATTCGAAGGGTACCGTTATCAGCGGTTATTCCAATTCCTCGTATATCCGCTTGGTTGAAGATAATTACAAGATCACCTATGCGACCGCGAGTGACTCGATACGCGTTTACAAGGAATGCGATACAAGCTCGATGACCTACGGCGTTCTGGCAAGCGGCAGTAAATATGCAATAATTGCAGATGCCGAGGGCAATTGGGACTATATCGTAGGGCTTAAAAATCCGAGTGACCTTACAGCGATCCACGGCTATGCGGATCTTACTGCGGCGCCTATCCTTCCTCCCATCGAGGGCGACGATACAGAACCGACTACCGGCTACGTAGCGATAACCCTTAGCGATCTTAACGTGCGCAAGGGCGCGGGAACAAGCTATGATTCTGTCGGCAGATTTGCAAAGGATACAAGAATAACCGTTATCGGCGAAGCCGAAAACGGCTGGTACCGTGTTTATGGAAAGGGAACCGACGGCAAGGAAATAAGCGGCTATTCCTCTGCAAGCTATATAACGCTTCTCTATTACGGCAGAGTCGATGCTACAAGCCTTAACGTAAGAAGCGAGCCCAACGGCGCGGTTGTTGGTCAGTTCAAGAATAACGAAGACATTATAATTATCGGCGAAGCGGTTGACGGCTGGTATGCAGTTGAAAGCAAGGACGGAACACTTAAGGGCTATTGCTCGGCGGATTATATCGTAAAGGGCAATCGCGTTGAAACCACCGTTCAGCTTCCCAACGATCCCGAGGATCCGGTCGATCCTCCCGACGATCCCGACGATCCCGACGATCCCGACGATCCCGTTGTTCCTCCCGAGGACGAGGAATTTACCGTGACCGATGAAAGACTTTCGATCTCGTCGGGCGTGCTTAACGGTGTGGCACTCAAAACCACAGTAAAGGAAATAAAGAGCAGCTTTACCGGTAAATTCACTATCGTAAACGCATTGGGCGAAGCGCTCAAGGACGAGGATTACGTCGGAACGGGCTGCAAGATAATCGTTACCGAAAACGGTAGCAGCTATACCGCGGCAACGTTTTTGATAATGGGCGATATCGACGGCGACGGTAAGGTTTCGACTTATGACTATGTCCGCGTAAAACGCCACTTTATGGGCACGCTTAAGCTTGAGGGAGTTTACCTTAAAGCCGCGCTTCTCAGCGGCCGCGACAAGGTGACTGTTGCCGATTACGTGCTTGTGAAACGCATTTATTTCGGAACATATACGCTTCCGATGGCTTAAAAGCTTAAAATAACAAGAAAAATGTGCTTTTATTTGCAAAATAATATTGACTTTTCGTGTTAAAAAAGCTAAACTAACTATGCATGAAATTAATATGTAATATATATCAAAGGAGATTTCAAAATGCCTCTCGTATCAACAAAAGAAATGTTTGAAAAAGCTTATAAGGGCGGTTATGCTATCGGTGCTTTCAATGTTAACAACATGGAAATCATCCAGGGTATTACCGAAGCTGCTAAAGAAGAAAACGCTCCCCTTATTCTTCAGGTTTCTTCCGGCGCAAGAAAATACGCTAACCACACCTATCTCGTAAAGCTCGTTGAAGCTGCAATTCAGGAAACCGGTCTTCCTATCGCACTTCACCTTGACCACGGCGACACCTTCGAACTTTGTAAGTCCTGCATCGACGGCGGCTTTACCTCCGTTATGATCGACGGTTCTCACCACTCCTTCGAAGATAACATCGCTCTTACCAAGCAGGTAGTTGAATATGCACACGCTCACGGCGTTACCGTTGAAGGCGAACTTGGCCGTCTCGCAGGTATCGAAGATGCAGTTAACGTTTCCGAAAAGGACGCTTCCTACACCGATCCCGATCAGGTACAGGAATTCGTTGAAAAGACCGGCGTTGACTCCTTGGCAATCGCTATCGGTACTTCCCACGGCGCATACAAGTTCAAGCCCGGTCAGAAGCCCCAGCTCCGCTTCGACATCCTCGAAGAGGTTGAAAAGAGACTTCCCGGCTTCCCGATCGTTCTTCACGGCGCTTCCTCTGTAATTCCCGAATACGTTAACATCATCAACGCTAACGGCGGTAGAATGCCCGACGCTATCGGTATTCCCGAAGATATGCTCCGCAAGGCAGCTTCCATGGCAGTATGTAAGATCAACATCGACTCTGACCTTCGTCTTGCAATGACCGCTGCTATCCGCGAACACTTCGCTCAGAGCCCCGAACACTTCGACCCCAGACAGTACCTCAGCCCTGCACGTGCTAACATCAAGTCTCTCGTTAAGCACAAGCTCGTTAACGTTCTCGGCTGCAACAACAAGGCATAATTTTGCTTAATTTTAACCTGCGGAGCATTCCTCCGCAGGTTATCTTTATAATTCGAAAAAATTTTCGTATTTTTATAAGGATTTTTCGCTTTTCGGTTGTATAATAGGTAGAACACCTATTTAAGAAAGGAAAGTTGCCATGAACGGAAAGAACCGATGCAGGATCTTAAAGGATATTCGCAAAAAGATCGCTGAAGAAAACGATATTGAATATATCACCACTGAATGTAAATACCAAGGCGACTGCCCCGGTACCTGCCCGAAATGTGAATCGGAGGTCAGATACTTGGAGCGCGAGCTTGAACGCAAAAGAGGTCTCGGCAAAAGGGTTGCGATCGCGGGCATCGCCGCCGGCGTGACCGCGACGGCTACGGGCTGTACGAGTGACGTTTTTTCGCTTTTTAATGGCGATACGCTCCAAGGCGAGACGGAATATCAAGGCGTTCCTGTTGCCGAATATTCGCAAAACGAAAACAGTATTAAAAACGAAAGCGGCGTTTCCGATGTATCTATGCAAGGCGATATTGTAATGGTAGACGGCGAAATGCCCGATACAATGGGAGTGGAACCCGAAATATCGGAAGAAGAAACGAAGACCGCAGGCATTTTACCGCCCGAAGATTCTATGCCCGAAATAACCAACCCATATCCCGACATAATGGGTGATTATGCAGTTTTTTACCTTCCCATAGAGGATGCGGTAAATATGACCGAAGCCGAAATAATGAAGGAGCTTGTGAACTGGTCGCGTAAATATATCGATTACGGATGGCGCGAAAATATTACCTACCGTTATGCAAACTCGACTCTTTATATGACCGATGACGGCAGATATATCGAGGTGTTCTTTGACGAAGACGGCTTTTGCAAAAGCGTCAATGTTTTCGAGGAAGAGCTAATGGGCGAGGAAGAGCTAATGGGCGAGCCGAGTGTTGTAGAACCGCTTATGGGTGATATGCCGTAATGACAATGAATCAAGCACCGTTTATTGCAATATCGCGTCACAGAATACAAACCGACGGGGAAGGGGTAACCACGCTTTGCGGCTTTTACGGATGTCCGTTAAGATGTAAATATTGCATCAACCCCCAATCCTTCCGCGATAATACGAAAAAGCTTCTTCACACGCCCGAATCGCTTTACAATGCGGTGAAGCTTGACGATATTTATTTTCTTGCCACAAACGGCGGAGTTACCTTCGGCGGAGGCGAGCCGCTTCTTTATGCCGATTTTCTCAAGGAATTTCGTTCTCTTTGCGGTGAAAAATGGCACCTTTGCGCCGAAACGAGCCTTAACGTAAACAGCGAAGCAGTCGAGCTTGCTTCTTCGGTCATCGATCATTTTTACGTCGATATCAAGGATATGAACGGCGAAATATATGAAAGCTACACGGGTAAAAGCAACGACAGGGTTATCGAAAACCTTAAATTGCTACTGTCCTTGACCTCTCCCGACCGAATAACCGTTAGAATTCCGCTTATAAAGGATTTCAACACCGAATCCGACCGTCAAAAAAGCGTTGAGACGCTTAAAGAAATGGGATTTACCAAATTCGATCTTTTTAACTATATTATCAAGAGGAAATAATGTATAATTATATTCTGTTCGACCTCGACGGAACGTTGACCGATCCCGGACGCGGCATTACCAATTCGGTTGCCTATGCGCTTAACAAATTCGGTATCGACGTTGCCGATAAAACAGAGCTTTATAAATTTATCGGTCCGCCCTTGACCGATTCGTTCGAGAAATATTATGGCTTTTCGAGCGACGAAGCAATCATCGCCGTTGAATACTACCGCGAATATTTTAAGCCCAAGGGAATTTACGAAAACGAGATATATCAAGGCGTGCCCGAGCTTCTTAAGGCATTGAAGGAAAACGGAAAAACCGTTATCCTTGCTACAAGCAAGCCCGAAATCTTTGCAATCGAAATACTTAAATATTTTAAGCTCGACAGCTATTTCGATTTTGTTGCAGGAGCAACGCTCGATAAATCGAGAACAAAAAAGGGCGACGTTATCGCTTATGCGCTCAACAGCTGTAATATCACCGACAAAAGTGACTGCCTTATGGTCGGCGACAGAGAGCAGGATATCAGGGGTGCGATAGCAAACGGAATCGATTCGCTTGGTGTCCTTTACGGCTACGGCGATATTGCCGAGCTATCAAACGCAAAAAGCACCTATATCGCCAAAACGGTTGAAGATATTATTAAGTATGTGTAAAAATAAGAGTGCACTTTTTCAAGAAAGTGCACTCTTTGTTTTATTCCTGCGAGAATATTCTGTTTTTGCGGTAGGAAACGACAAACAGTAAAGTGAATATCACCAAGCTGGCAATTATCACCCCGAAGGAAAACCAAAGCCCTTGTGTGTTGCCGCTGTAAATTGAACCGATAACCTCTTTCACCTGCTGTGTATACCAATATTTCGTCACAACGGTTGCAGAAGGGTACAGCATTCCGATAAGCGGCACAAAGCCGTTTAATATCGAAATGAGGTTAATGAACATCACTGCGTTTGTTCTGCTGTTTTTTCGCAGTGATATCGAGCAGGCAAGCATAACTGTAAGAAGACAGCCGAGCATGGTCGAAAGGAAGAAATACATCAAACCGATTCCGTCCATACCGCCGACAACGCCCATAAGCAATGTCGTTGCGCCCGATATGCTGAGCATAAACAAAGCGATTGCGATTATGTATTCCAAGGGTCTGACCGATGCTAAAGTTAATGCGCGCAAGGCTCCGCCGTTTTTATCTTCTCTTACAAGATTGTTTACGGTAAGCATAGGCGACGAGCCGACAAACATCGGTGTGAGAGTTGATACCATAATGAACTTTTCGCTTTCATCGCCCGAAAGCGAAAACATCATTGCCATTAACGGATAAATTACAGATTGAAAAACAACCGAACGTAAAGCGTTTTTATCGGCAAACTGCTTCTTGTAAACCGCTTTTATCCTTCTAAGCTTCATTAACGTCGACGCCTCCCTTCGCTATTTTCAAAAACACGTCTTCAAGGCTCGGCTCGGAAGAATGGAGCGATTCGATGCTGCCGCTTTTTAACAATTCGCAAATCTCATCGGCGGATTTTTCGTCGGTGTTGAATGTTTTTTTGCTTCCGTCCTTTAAAATAGCGATTATCTTTTTGTCTGCGTTATATTTCAGGCAAATATTGAACGGAGTGTCGATTTCAATTGCGGTGCCGTTGTTAATAAGCATTATTCTGTCGCAAAGCTTATAAGCCTCGTCCATTTTGTGTGTTGTCAGGAATATCGTAGTGCCGTCTTTTTTCATATCAAGCAGAAGCTCGTGTATATCCGCTTTTGCGGCAGGATCGAGTCCGCTTGTCGGCTCGTCGAGGAAAAGTATTTTCGGCTTGTGCAACACCGCCCGCGCAATGGCAAGGCGTTGGCGCATACCCTTTGAATATTGAAACGCTTTTGTTTTATTATTCGGATCGAGCCCTACTGAATTTAAGGCGGTTGCGATATTTTCTTTTCCTATGCCGTAAATATCTGCATAAATAGCAAGATTGTCATATCCCGTCAAGCGCTCGAAAAGACCTAACGTATCAAAAACGATACCCATAGAGAGATAAAATTCATCGTTTGGATCGGAAGATGCGAGTCCGCAAACAAAGGCTTCGCCGCTGTCGGCCTTAATCTGACCGGTGAGAATGTTGAGCAAGGTAGTCTTGCCTGCGCCCGACGGACCGATGAGTCCGAATATTTCGCCCTCGGCGACCGAAAACGAGACTTCGTTTAAAACCTTATTTTCGCCGAAGGCTTTGCTTATTTTATTTGCCTTGATAATATACATTTCAATCCCACCAATTTTGTGTGTCGTATTCGCTATCGTTTTTGATGTCCTGCTTTAACTCGTCGGAAAATTTTGCGCAGAATGCTTTTAACATGCCCATAGTGTTTTCGGGAAGAACGTTGCAGGGGAATTCAATATCTGCAAAAAGCCACGAGCTGTATTTATAGGTTTTTGATCTTCTAATATTATCATATTCGCTCTTGTGGAAATATGCAAGGGCAAAAAATTCTTTTGCTTTCCTGCGATCATTCATTCTGTCGGCAATGACGGAGCAGGAGGCATAAAGGTCGGATAGATCGCTGTGCATCACACCGAAACGTCCGTCGTCGATGACGGTATTATAAACGTTTACGATACTTAAAAGCAGATCGATTGCCTTTTGAGACGAGCGTATTTCTTTGTCGTTGCCTATAGTCCAGATCGCATTCACCTTTAAATATCTTAAAAACGCGATCATTACCGAGCAACTTATAACGCTGCGCTCTCTTCCGCTTGCGGCAAGCATCAGCAAAAATTCCTTGCATGAGTCAATGCCTACCTGCTTGTCGGCAAGAGAAATCGCCGCTTGCCCCTGTCCCGTGGCGTTATACAGCGGTACGAGATTCAAAACTGCAAAGCCTTTTTGTGAAACACTTGCATCCTCAAGAGTTAAAAGCTTTTCAAAAACAGATATTGATTCGCTGATATACTTGTCATTTTTGTTGTGATTAATATCGAATTCGGCATATTTGTTGGGAAAAGACACCTTAAGATTGCCATTCTGCGCCAGTTGATTCGCAAGTGCATATCCGAGACAGTAAAGAATATCGGCGTCGGCAGGGAACTCCTTTGCGGCATCGCGAAGGAAATCGATAATTTCACTGTTGTCACAGTCGGCTTTTATCTCTGCCTCAGCCTTCCTTAAAATTTCGTTTTTTCTGTGCTCGCGCTCGCCGTTATAGCCGAAAAGCTCGTCGATAGTAACGTGAAAATAATTAGCGATGGAGGGAATAAGCGTCATGTCGGGGAAACCGCCGTTAGCCTCCCAACGGGATACCGCCTGACTTGTAACCGATAGCGCGTTCGCAAGGTCTTCTTGCGTTCTTCCGTCGCGCTTGCGCAGCTGTTTTATTTTTTCGCCTAAGTTAATTTGCATACAAATTTTCCTTTCCGAATTTGTTGTTGCCTTTATTATATCGGATGCTTTGCAGATATTCAATTATCAATTCATTGTTTTAAATCCAAGCATTGCTTGAGTTTTGGCTGTTGAAAAAGGACCGTCGAGGTCCTTTTAAAATTTATATTGTTTTACAAAAGCTTTCGACCGTTTTTGCGATATAACCGATCTCTTCTTCGGTGTTCTCGTGCGAGAGCGAAAAGCGCATGGAGGATAATGCATCCTCGTCGCTGATGCCCAAGGCTTTTAAAACACGGCTCGGTGCTTTGTCGTTCGAATTACAAGCCGCGCCGGTTGAAGCGCAAATACCCTTACCGTCAAGGTGCAAAAGCATTGCCTCGGCGCTTATTCCTTTAAACGTGACGTTGATTATGCCGTCACTTCGGTTACCGCCGTTAAGGATAACGTTTTGAAGCTTTAAAAGTCTGTCGGACAGACTTTTTGAAAGCTTTGACACGTATTCCTTTCGTTCGTCAAGGTGCGTGCAAGCGTCCTTTAACGCGGCAGAGAGTGAAGCGATGCCGATTAAATTTTCGGTACCTGCGCGGAGCTTATTTTCTTGAGCGCCCCCGAAGATTAACGGTCTTGCACTTATATCTTCGCGGATATAAAGCGCGCCGACACCCTGCATACCGCCGAATTTATGCGCCGAAAGCGAGAGCATACCTACGTTCATTTTATTAACGTCGATATTTAAATGTCCGATTGCCGCAACCGCATCGGTATGGAAGATAACGCCCTTTTCCTTACAAAGCGCGCCGATCTCCTTGAGCGGTTGGACAGTACCGATCTCGTTATTGACCGCCATAATGCTTACGATCGCGGTATCGTTATTGATAAGCGATTTCAGCTCGTCAAGGTTAACAATTCCGTTTTTATCAACGCCGACGGTTTTGATTTCAAAGCCGTGATTTTCCAAATTAAACGCGGTGTTGAAGACCGAGCTATGCTCGATGCTTGAAATTATTATCCGTTTCTTGCCCGTAAGCGATGCTATATGAAGCGCTTGATTGTTTGCCTCGCTACCGCCCGACGTGAAAATGAGATTATCGTTTTCGCTTGCGCCGATAAGCTCTTTTACCGTCTTGCGCGCGGCTCTTATTTTTTGCGATGCGATAATCCCCATATGGTGCGAGCTTGAGGCGTTACCGCAAAAATCAAGCAGGTCGGTTATTTCTTTCTTTGCCGCTTGGCAAATTTTTGTCGTTGCGGCGTTGTCGACGTATATCATTATTTGTTGAGCAATTCGATAAGATAGGGAATCGCAGTTTCAAACTTTGCGCCGTATTTATGGTTTTCGTCGCCTATTGAATTTTCGATGCAGCGCAAGGTGTAATCTGCCGCGATGCGTGCCGATTCATATTCATCGTTACCGCGAAGAAGCGCACCCGAAAAAGCACTTGCAAAAACGTCGCCCGTGCCGTGTGTGCCTTGCTTGAAGCGGCGGTGAGTGTAATGCTTGATGCTGTCACCGATCTTTATAACGACACCCGTCGTATCCTCGTCATAGCCGATGCCGGTAAGCACGACATTCTTCATACCGTCCTTGTCGAGCGCTTCAAGAATGCTCATAACGTATGCTTCGTCATAATTTTCCTTATATTCAATGCCGGTGATAAAGCAAGCTTCGGTTATGTTGGGGATAACGATGTCCGCATTGCGGCAAAGACGCGCCATTTCGCTTGCATAAACCTCGTCAAAGCCGTAATAAAGCTTGCCGTTGTCAGCCATTGCGGGATCAACGATCTTAATGCACTTCTTTTTCGCGGAGAAGGTGTTAAAAATATCCGTTACCATATCGATCTGCTTAACAGAACCGAGATAACCTGTGTAGATAGCATCGAAATCGATGCCTTCCTTTTGCCAGTGCTCCGAAATTTTGGGAATATCGTCCGAAAGGTCGCGGAAGGTAAAGCCGGTAAATCCGCCCGTGTGGGTAGAAAGCACCGCCGAGGGGAGAATGACCGTTTCAACACCGCAAGCCGAAAGAATGGGCAACGCTACGGTAAGCGAGCATTGACCAAAGCAGGAAATGTCTTGGATGGTTAAAATTCTTTTGTAGTCCATTTTTAAGCTCCTTATTCAAACAAAGGCGTCGAAAGGTATCTGTCGCCTCTGTCAGGTAATAAAACAACAATATTTTTATCTTTGTTTTCTTCGCGTTTTGCGATCTCTATCGCCGCGTGAAGTGCCGCGCCCGATGAAATACCTGCAAGTATGCCTTCTTTTTTGGCAAGCATTCGAGCCGCATTATAGGATTCTTCCTCGGTAACGCAAATAATTTCGTCGATAACGCTTAAATCAAGCACGCTCGGCACAAATCCTGCGCCGATGCCTTGAATACCGTGTGCGCCCGCTTTTCCGCCCGAAAGTATGGGGGAGCCTTTAGGCTCGACGGCGATGATCTGCACGTTTTCGTTTTGCTCCTTTAAATATCTGCCGACACCCGTGATCGTTCCGCCCGTTCCGACACCCGCAACGAAAATATCAACGCTTTCGTCGCAATCGCGGTAAAGCTCGGGCGCTGTCGTTTCGTAATGCGCAAGAGCGTTCGCTTTATTGTTGAACTGGTCGGGGATATAGCTGTTTTCGATCTGCGATTGAAGCTCGTATGCCTTTTCGATGCTGCCCGACATACCAAATTTTCCGTCGGTAAGCACCAATTCCGCACCGTATGCCGTCATAAGCCTTTTGCGTTCCTCGGACATATTATCGGGCATAACGATGATCACTCTGTACCCTCTCGGTACCGCAATCGCCGCCAAGGCAATACCCGTGTTACCGCTTGTCGGTTCAATGATAGTTGAGCCCTTTTTTATAAGACCTTGCTTTTCGGCGTGCTCGATCATATAAAGCGCGGCACGGTCCTTTGCGGAGCCTGCGGGGTTTGCACCCTCGACCTTTGCGATAAGACGGGCTTTGAGATCAAGCTCGTTTTCGATGCTTTTAAGCTCGATCGACGGAGTTTCGCCGACCGTTTCGGTTGAATTGTTAAAGGTAAGTATCATTTTCAATTAAAGCAGATGAATTTCGTTTTCTCTGCAGATCTCCATATCCTTTTCTTCCCAACGCGAGGACTGAACCTCGCCGATGTGCGCCTTTCTGAGGAAGAACATACACATTCTCGACTGACCGATACCGCCGCCCATAGTAAGCGGAAGCTTATTATTGAGCAGTGCTTTATGGAAGGGGAGCGATGCTCTGTCGTTGCAGCCCGAAATTTCAAGCTGTGCTTTAAGCGTTTCGGCATCAACGCGGATACCCATCGAGGAAAGCTCGAGCGCGATATCAAGCACGGGATAATAAACGAGAATATCGCCGTTTAACGACCAATCGTCATAGTCGGGCGCACGTCCGTCGTGCTTGTTGCCCGATTTAAGCCTGCCACCTATCTGCATAAGGAAGACCGCGCCGTGCTTTTTAGCCGCCTCGTATTCACGCTGCTTGGGTGTGAGGTCGGGATATTCGTCCTCAAGCTCCTGCGCGGTGATAAAGGCGATCTTTTCGGGGAGTAATCTGCCGAGGAAGGGATAATCGTAGGCGATATATATTTCGGTGTGGATAAGTGCGGTGTATATCTGCTTGACGGCACGCTTCAAGGTGTCAAAGCAGCGTTGCTCTGCCGTGATGACCTTTTCCCAGTCCCATTGGTCGACGTAGACCGAATGGATATTATCGGTATCCTCATCGCGACGTATTGCGCTCATATCGGTATAAAGACCCTCGCCCGGCTCGAAGCCGTATGCATCAAGCGCCATTCTCTTCCATTTTGCAAGCGACTGAACGATTTCGTTGTTGCCGTTCATGCCCTTGATATCGAACGCAACCGGACGTTCAACGCCGTTGAGGTTGTCGTTAAGACCGCTGTCCGCATCAACGAAAAGGGGCGCGGATACACGGGTGAGATTGAGCTGTATTGCAAGGTCGCGCTCGAAAAAGTCCTTGACCTTTTTAATGGCAACCTCGGTCTGGCGGATATTTAATGCGGGCTTATAGCCCTTCGGTACTGTAACAGACATAATTTATTATCCCTTTGTGATTTTTGTTTTGTGTTTTTCGGTTCTGCTTTTAAGCTTTTCGAGTATCTTTTTGTAAAGCAACAATCCGATGACGGAAACGGCACCGGTAATTGCAAAAAGCAGTATTGCGCCGAGATAGTTTTTATTGACCAGAAATTCGCCGCCGATCGTCGATGTTACTATCGACGGGATTCTTGCAAGAGTTGAAATAACTATAAAATTGGAAATTTTGATCTTGGTAAGCCCAAAGAAGAAGATAAGCGGATCCTTGGGGGTGCCGGGGATCATATAGAGCAGAAAAACGAAGGTCGAAAGCTTTTTTTCGTTGTTGATAAACTTTAATTCGTTTATCTTTTCCAACGGTACGAAAAGCTCTACCGCACGAACGCCGAGCTTTTTGACGAACAGCAGAATTACCCATGCCGCCAAGGCGCTTCCGAGCATACACAAAACCGTTCCGCCGAACCAGCCGAAGCAAAGCCCCATGCCGACCTCAACGAATTCGCCGGGTATCGGCGAAACGACGACCTGAAGCATCTGTATGCCGAATGCGACCAGCCATCCCCAGCTTCCGTAGCCTTTTATCATTTCCTTGAAGTTTTTGGCTGTGTCTTCGATACCGCCTTCACTTTCAAGCGATTTGAATATTACTTCTGTAAGATAAACAGCCAACCAAATGAACAATGCCACTGCGATAAGCACAGAAACGATCGCAATTATCTTTTTCCGTTTTTTCAGCTTCGCCTGATGAACGTCCGATCCCAAAGCCTCTGCTTCGGTCGTCTCCTTCTTTTCAGGTTCAAGATTTTTATTCATTAAAGCCTCTTATAAGTATAAATTTAGACATTATAAATTATACTCGTGCTTTATGCGCTTGTCAATAAAAAAAGAATACAAAACAACTGCATTATCTATGGTTTTTGCAATTTTTCGCAAGTTTTGACCGCGTTTTGCCGTCGGGCAATCCCGTCGGCTCGAGCCCTTGATTTAATTGCCATTCCGCAAGGGCGCGTCTTGTTCTTAATCCGAACATCGGTCCGTTGCCGACGTTTATACCGTTTCTCTTCATGATCTCCTTAAGCTCGCTTACCTTTACGTGCTCCTCTTTCCCAATCTCATCAAAGATGAAGGAAGCAACCGATGCGGCGCTGTCGGACGGCAGACAGTTGTTTTCGACGGCGGCATAGATATAGTTTACAAGCAGCCAGGTGCTTTCGTTTACGGTGCCTGTATCGGTAAGCCCGAATATCCGCTGCAGAGCAGATACGCTTCCTGCCGTTTTCGACCCGTAGAGGCCGTCGATTGTAAGCTGACCGATATAGGGAATGGCCGTGTGAATGCGGTTTATCCGTTCCTGAATATACCGAACGTTTTCGCCGCTTGAGCCTATCGTAAGCGTCGTGCCCGCAAAATCGCGCACGCCGTTGCTTGTCATCGTCGCAAATATGCAATTGCTCGCAACTGATAAATATATTTCGTTGATCTTGTTCCAAAGCCGACTGTCGATGCCTTTGGCGGCATTGTATCCGAAAAGATTTGCGAATTCGGTTACAGCGCCTTGGGTTTTACTGCCGTAAATGCCGTCTGCTACAAGCTCGGGAATGGTTAAAAACACGTTGTTTATCACGTTTAAGGCTTCTTGGATATATTTTACGTATTCACCCCGAGCGCCTACCGAAACAACGTAATCGGGATAGGGCACGGTATTAAGCGAAGGCTCGGGCTCTTGTACGTTATCGAGCGTGCCGTTGTATATCGAAACGATATCCGCCCAGGTTCTTTCGTCCACTATACCCGTCGGCTCGAGTCCGTATGCACTTTGAAACGATACAACGGCGCGTTGGGTATCGTTTCCGTAAATGCCGTCAAGCGTCGGGCTTTGAACGGCAGAATTGAATCGGCTTATTCTTTGCAGATAAAACTGTATCTCCTGCACCTCCGAGCCGCGCGAATAGAGCTTCAGCGGGCTTCCTGGATAGAGCTGTTGATTGTAGGCGGCGCGTTGCCCCTCACTCGTCAGCTCGCCCAAGCGCTTTACCGAGGTGTAGATCTGCGATATTCTGTACCATGTCGCGCGGTCGACCGTTCCGCTTATCGGGAGTATAAAAAGCCGTTGGAATTCGCGCACGGTTTCCTGCGTTTGGCTATCGTATATTCCATTCACGGCAATCAACGGAAGCTGAGGGAAGTTTATGGCAATTCTGTTCAATTGCTCCTGAATTATCCTCACGTCCTCGCTTTGTGCCCCTAAAGTGAGCGGAGCACCGGGGTAGGATTCCTCGGGCGTGCGGATATCGTTGGTTTCGGCGATCCTTATATCGCCGTAATAGAAGCCGAGAATGTCCTCGCTCGTTTGACCGTCGTTAGCCAATGCGACGGTGCCCCATTGCGAAAGCCCCGCGCAGGTGCTCGTCGTGCCGTTGCAATAGGATGCAAAAAGCGGAGAAACGGTGTTTGGCCGAACGATGTACTGATTGAAGATATCGTCTACGACCTCGCTTATCTCGTCGAAAATGTTTCTGCCGTAAACAAACGCTTGGTCGAATGCGGTCGAGTTCGTTATATCAAAATCATATCCTCGGCTTCTGTACCATTCGGTGTAGATGCGATTGAGCGCAAGCGATATCTGTGCGGTAATATTCGCCTCTAACGATTGGCGCGGCCAAGTGGGATATATTTCACTGCTCGCTACGTTTTTTATGTAGTCTGCAAAGGGAAGAGTCACGTTTTGTGCCTCTTCGTCGGGGGATCCGAGGTGGACGGTTACCGTTTCGGGGATAAAAACGCCCTCTCCGATAATTATTGCGGGGATAGCATCACCGTTGATTATTTGCGAAACCGTCGGCGAGGCTCCCGACGAAGGGCCGTCGGTGCGTAAAATATGCTCGGGAATTTGTATCACTATCGTTCTTTCGTCATCGGGGTCGGTAACTCCTTCGGGAAGCGGTATGAGCTGTATCGGCAAATGCGTGCTGCTTCCCTCAAAAAGCTGTACTCCGTCGATTTCGGTTTTGTAGCTGCCCTCGGCACGGATAATTACGTTGTAAAGCGAATAGGGAAGTGGGGATCCGATATCGCTGTCGAGCGAAAGACTTTTAGGCGGAGCTTCAAGCGTCGCGGTGCGCGAAACACCGCTGTTTACGGCGGTGAGAAATTCATAAAATACGGTTTCGTTTTGCATATTGGTAACGGTTATCGAGCCGTTATTGATGGGAAGTGCGCCCGTTGCGGTGCGTAAAACAACAATAAGATTGCCCGTCGGCATAAGCATCATCCTTTTTAGCGTATTCTTTACAGTATATGCAAAAACAAAAAACCGCTATGCTTTTTTGCATAACGGTATTTGTGTTAACTGTTTTTAAGCAATGCTTTGTCCTGCTGGAGCTTATAAAGCTCGTAATATCTGCCTTTTTTCTCCAAAAGCTCTTGGTGGGTGCCGCTTTCGATTATCTCGCCGTGGGATAGATAAATTATTCTGTCGGCGTTGCGGATGGTCGAAAGACGGTGTGCCACGATAAGGAGCGTACCTATATTCATCAGCTTTTCAAGAGAATCCTGAATAAGAATTTCGGTTTCGGTATCGATGTTCGCCGTCGCCTCGTCGAGGATCATAATTTCGGGCTTGTGGATTATCGTTCTTGCAAACGAGATAAGCTGTCTTTGTCCTGCCGAGAAGTTTGCGCCGCGCTCCATAACCTCCTCGTCAAGCCCCTTGGGAAGCTTTTCGATAAGCTTGTCGGCGTTTACGTATTTGCAAGCTTCGTTCACCTCGTCGTCGCAAACGTTTTCCTTGCGAAGCAGAATGTTCGAGCGTATCGTGCCCGAAAACAGAAATACGTCCTGGAGCATCTGGCCGAAATGCTTGCGAAGTGAGGATATCTTTATTTTGCGGATATCGATCCCGTCAATCAAAATTTCGCCCTTTTGTATGTCGTAGTTGCGGCAAATAAGCGAAAGGATCGTCGTTTTGCCCGAGCCGGTAGAGCCGCAGAAGGCAACGGTTTCGCCTGCCTTTACCTTAAAGGAAACGTCTTTAAGCACCCATTCCTCGCCCTCGTAAGCAAACCAAACGTTGCGGAATTCGATATTGCCCTCGACGGTTTCCAATTCTATCGCATCGTCGGCATTGACGATTTCGGGCTTGATATCCATAACCGTGAAAATCTTTTCTGCCGAAGCGAAAGCCGATTGCAGCCAGTTGAATTGCTCGGCAAGCGATTGGATGGGGTTGAAGAATTTCGTGATATACATATAGAACGAAACGAGCACGCCGCTTGAGACCGTTTGTCCCATAAATTCGATATTTTTGATATATCCGCGGCCGCCCAAATACAAAAGGCAAAGAACAGAGGTGATATAAAGCATATATACCATCGGTCTGAAAATGCCGAAAACGAATATCTGACGGTGCTTAGCAGATTTGAGCTTGTTGTTTTTTGCGTTGAATTCCGCCATTTTGCGGTCTTCGCGGTTAAATATCTGAATTATCTTCATTCCCGAAAGGTTTTCGGAAAGGAAGGTGTTGATATCGGTCGTGCCGTCCTTTACCTCGCGGTATGCCTTGCGCGAGAATTTGCGGAAGATGACCGTAAACAGCGCAATAAACGGAGCGAAGCAAAGCACCATAAGCGTAAGGCCGTAATTGAGCATAAGCATCGCGCCGATAACGCCGAAGATAACGAAAACGTTCTTTAAAAGGTTTACGAGAATGTTTGTGAAAAGCATCGATATCGCGTTGGTATCGTTGGTAACGCGTGTTACAAGCTTGCCGACGGGCATTGTCGTAAGCTGTCCGTGCGAAAGCGATTCGATGTGGATAAAAAGGTCCTCGCGAAGCGCCGAGAGGATTTTTTGACCGGTTTTCTGCAAAATTATCGCCTGCAGATAGGTACAGATAAGAGAAACGATAAGAATACCCGCGTAAACGAGAACGTAGCTTATAAGCTCGCTCGGCAGAAAATCGCCCTTTATCGTTTCCTCGATATTACCCACGAGAGTAGGGGAGATGATATCGTAGGAGATCGAGAAAAGCATTATCAGAAATACCGCGACAAAGCTTTTTGCGTGTGGCTTTGCATAAACGAATAATCGCTTGATAAGCTCGGAATCCTTCATATTGCGGTCAAAGCCGATGGCCTCCTTGCGGTCCTTAATGGTGCAGAAGGCAAAAATGAATATCGCCGACATCAAGCCGATAACACCGCCGACGACTAACAAGGGATAAAATTCATACATATCCGTCTACCCCCCTTTACATTCCCGACTCAAGGTCGTTAAGGCGCTGAAGCTCGACCATATTGCGGTAATCCGCACAGCGCGCGATAAGCTCGGCGTGCGGTCCGACGTCGACTATTTTGCCGTCGTCGATAAAGATTATCTTGTCCATGCCCTCGATGGTTGTGATTCTGTGGGCAATAAGTATCGTGGTTTTGCCCTTGCGCGTTTCTTTAAGGTTTTGAAGAATGACCTTTTCGGTCTTGACGTCTACCGCCGAAACCGAATCGTCGAGAATAAGTATTTCCGCATTCTTCATCAAAGCTCTCGCGATCGAGATACGTTGCTTTTGTCCGCCCGAAACGGTAACGCCTCGCTCACCCAAAACGGTTTGGTATTTTTCGGGGAATTCGTCGATATTACCGTGTACGTCGGCAAGTATTGCCGATGCCTTTATCGATTCGGCATCGTTGCTGTCCGATGCAAAGGCGATATTTTCTGCGATAGTGTCGCTGAAAAGGAAGTTGTCCTGCGGTACGTATGCCGCGTGGTCGCGTACCGATTTTATCGGAATGGTGTTAATATCGTGTCCGTCGATAAAGACCGTGCCGTCGGGCACGTTATAGGTGCGCAGGATCAGATCGGCAATGGTTGTTTTGCCCGAGCCGGTACGTCCGACGATGCCGACGTTTTCGCCTGCGTTTATTTTAAACGAAACGCTGTTAAGCACGTCGTAATCGCCCGAGGGGTAACGGAAGGTAAGGTTTTTGAATTCGATATCGCCCTTTATCGTTTCGGGCGCGATAACGTCTTCGCGGTCTGCAATTTCGGGCTTTGCATCGAGCAATTCACCGATACGGTTAAGCGAAGCCTTGCCGCGTGAGTTCATTTCGATAAGCTGAGAAACCGCCATGATCGGCCAGACGATCGCGCTGAAATAGCCGATGAATTCAACCAACATACCTGCATCGAAGTCGCCCGTGTAAACCAAATATCCGCCGTAGCCGAGGATAACGCAAACTACCGATTCGACAAGCAAGGTAACGCAAACGGTGAGCTTGACCGAAAGCTTTGTGTATTCGATATTCGCATCCTCGTTTTGCTTGTTCAGCTTGCGGAATGCAAGCAATTCCTTTGCTTCCTTGACAAACGCTTTTATTACCGCGATGCCGGCAAAGCTTTCCTGAGAGAAATCCGAAAGTGCCGAAAACGCCTCTTGGCGCTTTTGCCACTTTAAGGTCATATATCTGCTGAGTATCATACCGCCGATAAGCATTATTGCCATCGGTATCATCGAAAGACCAGTAAGCACGGGGTCCATTTTGAACATCTTGACGATCGAAAGCGCGCCGAGAAGCAGCGCGTCAAAGAACATCATAATGCCCATGCCGAAGCAGTCCTGAACGGTTTCAAGATCGTTGGTAAACAGCGACATAAGGTTGCCGACCTTGTTGTGCTGATAGTAATCCTGACCAAGCTCGCGGCAACGGTCGAACATTCTGTTGCGAAGGTCGGTTTCGATTCTTATACCGCTTCCGAAAAAGCAGATTCTCCATAAAAATCTGCCGAAGATCATTGCAACGATAACGAAAAGGAGCGGTCGGCATATCTCGTCAAGCAAAAAATCCATATCGAAGGCTTGCTTCACGCCGTCGACGACAACAAAGCCCTCGTTAACGCCGTTAATTACCGTGCGGTAAAGCTCGGGCAGTACAAGCTGCATATAGTCGACAAGCACAAGCGAAAGTATGCCGAGTAAGAGCAGGGGAGAGTATTTAAGATAATATTTGTTTATGTGTCTTCCGAAAAGCATATTATTCTCCTGTTTTCTCGAAAGCAATGCGTTCATCGCCCGATTCGAGATAAATTATTCCGCATTTTTGAAAGCCGTATTTCAAAAGCGCACGCTGCATCGGAATATTGTCCTTGTGAGTGTCGATGCGGAGGTGGTTGTTTTTGGACATCCCGAAATCAAAGCATTTCTGCGCGATGCCCTTGCCGTGTGTTTTCATCGCAATGCGGTGGATGACGTAATAATCGGTATCGCTTATCCAGCTTCCGTAATCTATTCTGCCATAGGTGACGTCGGGACCCTTGAAAAGACAGAAAACACCCAATATTTCGTTTTCTTCCTCGTAAACAAAGCAGTTGCCGTTGCTTATGTCGTGCTCTATCAGCTCGAGCGACGGATAATTGCCCGTCCATTGATGCATATTTCCGCTTGCACGCATAAACAACTTTGCGCTTTCGTAGATGTCTTTTATAAGGCGGATTTCCGCAATTTTTGCGTTTCTTATCGTCATCAAATCACCCCAGCATATTTTAAAACGGAGAGTCTTTTTTGTCAAGTAACTATTGCAAATAAAAGGAAAGAATGTTATACTTAATATAATGTTTTTATTAAGAGGGAGATAGTTATGGCAAAAGGAAAAAACGTTGCGTTGGCGCGGCTTTTATATTCTTCTATGTTTCTTGCGCTCGGGTTGCTGCTTCCGTTTCTTACGATGCAGATACCGACGATAGGCGCATCGCTTTGCCCGATGCATTTTGCGGTAATGCTGTGCGGCTTTATCTGCGGGCCGACTTGGGGAATGGCGGTCGGATTTATTACCCCGATTTTAAGGTCTATGCTTTTCGGAGCTCCCATTGCTATAGTGCCCAATGCGCTTGCGATGGCGTTTGAGCTTGCGACCTATGCTTTTGTTGCGGGCATCCTTTACAAAAAGCTGAATAAGAACATTTTCTATACCTTTATTGCCCTTATCACCGCGATGGTTGCTGGCAGACTTGTCTGGGGTGCGGTCATGTTCGTGCTTATACTTGCAAATCAAGCCGCAGGCGAGATCGGATTTTCGCTTATCTGGAGCGCAACCGTAATCCAAAGCATACCCGGAATAATCCTTCAGCTTGTTGCAATACCTCCGATAATCACGGTCTTGCGCAAAAACCGCTTGATGTTAAACTAAATTACAAATCAGGAGATCAACTATGAAAAAACGCATTTTCTCGCTTCTCCTTGCAGCTCTTTTAGTGCTTCTTTGCATTGCCGTTTCGGGATGTAAAGAGCCTATAGAAAGCCAAAACTCCTCCGTTTCGTCCGAAAGCGGCGCACAAAGCGGTACGGACGAGAGCTCGTCGGATTTGGCTCAGGGCAGATTTTACGGACTTGACATTCCCGAATCGCTTGATTTCGGCGGAAAAACCGTTAAGGTATTGACTACCGGTACCGCCGCAAGCCCCACAACTCACCAGATCCAGCCCAACAATAACGAGCAATATAACGCAGAAAACACCAATGCTGTCCTTTCCACCTGTGAGGAATGCACGCGTTTGGTTGAAGAAGAGCTTAACGTGACGGTTGAAGAAGAAATGGTTTACACCTGGTCGCGCTACGGCGGCGATATGTATAAGCGTATCGTAACCGATGCGATGAGCGGTACCGCGGATTATATCTTTGCGATGCCCTGCTCTATCGAAGCAAGCATGCTTTCCATCGACGGACTTCTTCACGATCTTAATACCGTGCCGAATATCGACCTTTCTCGTGAGTGGTGGTGCCACGAATTCAACGAAGGCGTGACCGTTGACGGAAGCACCTATTTCGCAATAAGCGATATCGGAACAGTAAGCAAGCAGGCGACACTTTTCGTTGCGTTCAACAAGAAGATGGCGGATTCCTATAAGCTTGCCGAAAAGTACGGCTACAGCTCGCTTTACGCAATGGTCGACGATAAGGCGTGGACTCAGGACGTTATGTTCGAAATGGCAAAATCGGTTTATCAGGACGTTAACGGCAACAACGTTCGCGATCGTGGCGATATCAACGGTCTTGCAGGTCAGGACGGCGCGGTCTATAACTTCCTCACCGCGGCAGGCGAAAAGATAATTTCTATCGAAAACGGTTATCCCGAGCTTACCGTTTACAACGAGAGAGCAATTAATATCATTGAAAACGCTCAGGAATATTTGCAAGACCCTCAGGGCGGCTTTATTTCTGCAAACGATTATTTCAACGTAAGCCAGGTTCCCGTGCGCGATGTGATCGTGCCCGAATTCAAGGCGGACAGATTGCTGTTCTTTATGGATGCGATCATGAACCTTGACCTTATCCGTGATATGGAAAGCGATTTCGGCGTGCTTCCCACTCCTTTGTACGACGAGCATCAGGAGGGATATTCCTCGCAGATCGGCTGCTGGTCGACAAACTGTATCGTTATTCCCAATTTCGTTCAGGGCGAAAGCCTTGATCTTGCAGGCTACTTTATCGAGGCACTTTCGGCGGTTTCGCACAAAAAGCTCAACCCCGTTTATTACGAGCAGACGCTTCAATACCAGATCTCGCGCGATGACGATTCGATGAGAATGCTCGACATTATTTTCGATACCCGTACCTGCGAGCTCGCGGAAATTTACCACCTCGGCATTTACGATACCGTATGCGGTATGCTTAAAAAGCCTGTCGGCACCTTCGCTTCGGAATACGACGCGATCGATGAGATCACAGCCGACGCTATCGCAGAAATAGTGGATTCTTATAAAAACCAGAAATAAGAAAATGAACGAAAAAATCAGGTTCAAAGCGAACCTGATTTTTGTTATTCGTTAGATCTCAACAAGCTCGTATTCCTTACTGCCTATGCCGAGCTTTGCGGCGGCATCGACGGTAAGAATTCCGTTGCGCGATTCGATTCTTTCGATAAGATGCGCCTTTCCGGGATCGTCGCATGCATAAACAAGGTCAAGACAAGCCATATCGATAGCAACGGGGTCGGTAGAAGCAAGCATGCCGATGTCGGCAATGCAGGGATCCTCGGCAACCGCACAGCAGTCGCAATCGACCGACATGTTTTTCATAACGTTGATATAAACGATCTCGTTTTTGAAGTAGTCAACGACCGATTTAGCCGCGTCCGCCATCGATTCAAGGAAGGAATCGTGGTCGGCGGTCCAGATCTTTTCGGGCTCGCCCGCGCCGTGGATATATGCCTTGCCGAAGGAGGAAGCAACGCCGATCGAAAGCTGCTTGAGTGCTCCGCCGTAGCCGCCCATCGGGTGTCCCTTAAAGTGGGAAAGCACGAGCATTGAATCGTAGTTGACGATATTTTTACCGACGTAGTTTTTCTTAATGCATTTGCCCTCGGGAATATCAAGCTCAAGGTCGGGTCCCCCGGCATCAAGCAGATCAAATTCAAAATATTTGCTCCAACCGTGATCTGCAAGCGTTTTTATATGCTTTTCGGTGGTGTTTCGCGTTCCTTCGTAAGCGGTGTTGCATTCAACCGCAGTGCCGCCCACCGTGCTTATGATCGGTTCCCAAAAATCGGGGCCTAAAAAGTTTTGGTTGCCCGGTTCGCCCGAGTGGAGCTTTATCGCAACTTTGCCTTTAAGCTCTTTTCCGACGAGATCATAAAGCTCTGTAACCTTGTTAGGGTCAAGACTGCGAGTGAAAAATACCTTGGATTTCATAAAACGTCCGTCCTTAATATTAATATCGGCAATATTATACCTTGTATGACATTTTCTGTCAACCGTATGAAAAAAATAAACGGAATTTTAAAAATAGTATTGACATCAAACTCGGTTTATGATAATATATTCGAGCGGGTTACGCATCGGTTATGCCGGAGTGGCGGAATTGGCAGACGCCCTGGACTTAAAATCCAGTGAGGTTTACCCCTCGTACCGGTTCGAGCCCGGTTTCCGGCACCATTTATGTAATCAATCAAAATCAATAAATTCTATATCGCGGAGTAGAGCAGTTGGTAGCTCGTCGGGCTCATAAC
>JAFZDO010000032.1 GCA_017561145.1 Clostridia bacterium
AACCTACCCATATTAGATTTCCCTCTTGACCCAAAGGGTGGAGCTGGCGATGGGACTCGAACCCGCAACCTGCTGATTCCAAATCAGCTGCTCTGCCAATTGAGCTACACCAGCAAGCTGGTGCCTCAGAGTGGAGTCGAACCACCGACACAGGGATTTTCAGTCCCTTGCTCTACCAACTGAGCTACCGAGGCATGTATTTAGCCCGTGCATGGCACGGAGAGCATGCAATGGCGACCCGAATGGGACTTGAACCCATGATCTCCGCCGTGACAGGGCGGCATTCTAACCAACTGAACTACCGAACCGTATTGGCTTGCGTCAGCGCGCTTGATTATAATAGCATATCTTTTTCCAAAATGCAATACCTTTTTCAAAAATTTTTTCATTTTTTTGCATTTTTTTGAAAAGCGCTGAAACAGCCTTTATTTTAAAGCTTTTTCTCCTCGATAACACGGTCGAGAATATCGCAAGCATCACCGACAAACCTTGCACAGGGGCGTGTCGCATAATATTCGGGAGTGCGAACGGCAGGGTCCTTTCCCTTCGCGTTGGCGATGCCTTGCAAAAGAGATTCGCAATTGATCGTTTCGTTAAGTGCTATAAATTCCTCGGCTATTTTTCTTACAAGCGCGTAATGCTCGGATTTCTTTTCGTTGTCGTTAACGTCGTAACCGCCGTACATCGCACCGACAACCATCAAAGCACCGGTAAAAGCACCGCACGCCTGTCTTAACTTACCCATACCGCCGCCAAACGACGAGGAAATATTTCTTGCCGTAGCCATATCAATATTCAGATCCTCGGCATAGGCGCAAAAAACAGCCTGTGCGCAATTATATCCCGAGCAAAAAAGCTCTATCGCTTTTTCTCTGTGTGTCATAATAAATACCTCGTACCAAAAAGTGCTACGGTATTCTACATCAAAAAAGCCGAAATGTCAACCGACAACGCATAAATTCAATGATTTTAAGCAAAATAATCGCGGTGATTTTTTATGTTGACGGTCGCGTTACGCGCATTGTTTTTTTATATTATATTAATGGCGCTTATGCGCTTTATGGGCAAGCGTCAGATAGGCGAAATGCAGCTTTCGGAATTTGTAACGACCATCCTTCTGTCCGAGCTTGCGGTCTACCCCGTGACCGACACGCGCGTACCTCTGTTTGTCGGTCTTATCCCCTTGCTTATCATCGCATCGGTCGAGGTGATCATCGCCATCCTCTGCCAGAAGAGCAAAAAATTCCGTACCTTTATAAACGGCAACCCGATAACCCTTTACGAAAACGGCGCCTTCAACCGAAAAAGCCTTATAATGACGCGTCTTTCCAAAGAGGACGTAGCCGCGCAGGTGCGGATAAACGGATATTCGGATATGACCGACGTTTCAAAGGTCGTGCTCGAGCGTACGGGCAAAATGAGCGTACTGCCCAAGGAATCGAATACGCCCAACCAATCGGGCGGATAAAAATAGCGTTTTATACTCTTTTTTGCATTGACATAAAAGACAAAAAGGTATAGAATATATATAAAGACGGCAAACAGGGTAAAGCCTTTATATCCTTTTATTTTTAACGTCCGTATCCCTGCCCTCGCCGCCGTGTATTTACTACCATAATATGTCAAAACTTGTCAAAAGGAATAAAAATATATGAAAAAAATAAAGCTTTCACCCTCTGCGCTTTCCTGCAACTTTGCCAATGCTGGCATACAGATCCAAGCATCGCGTGACGGCGGTGCCGAATATCTGCATCTTGACGTTATGGACGGCATCTTTGTGCCCAACATCTCGTTCGGTCAGCCCGTCGTAAAATCGCTTGCGAAATGCACCGATATGGTCATCGATACCCATCTTATGATCGTTGATCCCATCCGTTACATAGAGGATTTTGCAAACGCAGGCTCGGATATCATCACCGTCCACGTTGAAGCCTGTGAGGACGTAAAAGCGACCCTTAACAAAATAAAGGAATGCGGCAAAAAGGCAGGCCTTTCCATCAAGCCCAAAACTCCCGTCAGCGCTATTTACGAATATCTTCCCCTTGTCGATCTCGTTCTCGTCATGACTGTCGAGCCGGGCTTTGGCGGACAGAAGTTTATGGCGGATATGCTCCCCAAGTGCGAGGAATTGCGCGATTTTGCCGAAAAGAATAACCTCGATTACGAAATATCGGTCGACGGCGGCGTTTCTGCCGAAAATGCTCACCTCTGCGTAAAAGCAGGCGCAAACGTGCTTGTCGCAGGAAGCAGCGTGCTTGGCAAGGAAGATATCAAAAAAGCGGCTGAGGACGTGCTCAAAGCCGCAAGAATGGGTGAGTAATTATGCCGCAAGCCAAAAGAAGAAGGCGTAAAAACGCAAACAACTATCTTTATATCGCAATAACGCTTTTCATCGTCGTCGCAATGCTTTTCGTCGCGATACTGTGTGTCGCTTTCACAAGCTGCGGTGATGAATCGACCCCCGTTGAGGAAAGCCTTGAATCGGTCACCGAATCGAGCACCGAGGAAAGCATTACGGTATCTGTCGACGAAAGCTATGAATCCTCGGTCGAGGAATCTGTCGAGGAAAGCTCGGAAGCGCCGACACTCTCCCCTACCGAGGCATACGAAAAATATATCGGCGTTGATTACGTTTGCGATATGGAGGAATACGAGCAATACATCTGCCCCGAAAACGAAAGCGATTTCGTTTATCTCGTAAATCCCGCAAACCCCTTAGCTGCCGATTACGTGCCCGCAAACCTCGTTAAATGCACCAACATCCGCGAGGGCAGACCCGAAAGCTATTCTTATATCGATGCAACCGCCAACAAAGCGCTCGAGGCATTCCTTTTCGAGGCGGCTCATTACGGCTTTGACGATATCACCGTTACCAACGCATACCGCTCCTATAAAACTCAGGCAGGACTTTTCAGCAACTACGTCGCAAGCGATTTAAAGGAAGACTTCAAATGCGACACCTGTGAGCTTTATATCGACTATTCCTATTTCCCCAACAAGGTAAAAACGGTCGTAGGCTGCTCTGCCTGCGGCGGTGAATTGACCGAATCGGAGGGCGAGCTTTTTTGCCTTACCTGTATGTCGGTTGCCGGAAAGGCGGAAAAGAAATGCTGTGCCGATTGCGGTAATCTTTTAAGAAGACCCACCGAGGAGGAAACCACCGCGCACGTGCTTACCTATTCCACCCGCCCCGGCACGAGCGAGCATCAATCTGGACTTTGCTGTGACATGCACAACCTCTCCGAAACGACAAGCAAGTTCGATAACACGCCCGAAGCAATTTGGCTTGCCGAAAACGCGCACCGCTTCGGATTTATCCTCCGCTATCCCCCCAACACCCAGCATATAACCGGCATCAAGCACGAATCCTGGCACTTCCGATACGTCGGACGCACCGCCGCAACCGAAATTTACGAACGCGGCATCACGCTTGATGAATACTTAGCGGATTAAACAAACAAAAAAAGGACTCGTTTGAGTCCTTTTTTCTTTTAAAACGATATTATATCTCGTACAATTCGATAGCAATTGCCTTGCACTGATCGTTTTCGGAGGTGAATACGAATTCGTTATTACCCTCGGAAAGACCGATCTCGCGGTAGTCTGCAAAGATATTGCCGTTTGTGCCGCCGATGATAAATCCGCCTGCGTTCTTGGTCGTTACGTTAAGCATAACGTTGGTCTGGGTGAGCTCGTCGGTGGTAGATACGAACTCTGCACGCAATATCACGCGTCTCGAATATCCCGAAGCGCAAACCGCCTTGCCGTCGACGACCTCGGCTCTCGCAAACGGCTCCTTGCCGTCGCATTCGGCTTTAAGGTCGCGTGCTCCGTAGCCGTTTCTTTGCGCCTCGTAGGAAAGGCTTAAGAGAGCATACTTAACGAGGTTGACACAGCATCTCTGAAGGTCGGCACGCTTAAGCGTTCCGTTTTCAAGCGATTCGAAAAGATCGTCCTCTCTTGCAACCGCATCGGGAGAAACCATATAAACGTCGTTTTGCGCGTGTACCATACCCGAAAGCGCAGTCTTGCATTCCTCGCCGTTTTTGCCGCTTACGTTTGCCCACCAGTCGGTCATAACGAATCCGTCAAAGCCGAAATCGTTTCTGAGCAAGCGGGTCGTAAGGTCGTAATTCGAAGCCGCCCAACGGCCGTTTACACGGTTATAGGAGGTCATGACAGAGCGGACGTTGCTTTCAGTAACGCAAATTTCAAAGGGCTTCGCATAGATTTCACGTACCGCACGCTCGCTCAATATCGAATCCGCCGCGTGGCGGTTGTTTTCCTGACTGTTCGCCATAAAGTGCTTGACCGCACCGCTTACGCCCGCATTGTCGAGACCGATACATACTGCCGCCGCCATCTTACCCGCAAGAAGCGGATCCTCAGAATAATATTCAAAGTTTCTGCCGCAAAGCGGATCGCGGTGGATGTTGGTGCCGGGGCCTAAAAGTATATCGACGCCGATGCTTGCAAGCTCGTTGCCGCACTGCTCGTACATTTCGGTAACGAGCTGTGTGTTAAAGGTAGCCGCAAGGCAGGTTGCCGCAGGATATGCGACGTATTGACCGCCGCCCGTGATACGGATACCCGAAGGGCCGTCGGTACAGCAAAGTGCAGGAAGACCGAGCGACTTAAGCGAGGGGGTGATACCGACAAACGCCGCCGCGGTACCGGGAGTTACCTTGGGAGAAGCCATACCCTCCGCACGGACGCAATGGATAAGGTCGGCATCCGAAAAACGTGCAACAAGCTCCTCTGCGGTAATTTTACCGTTATATACGTCGTCAAGAGTCATGCCGTCCTTTGCGACCTGCTTGATCTCATCGGGGACAGGCTCGTCAAGCGGCATTTTAAGAGGTGCGGGCTCATAGGTCATAATACCGCACTTATTGACCATTCTGTCAAAGGGCTTAACAGGCGCAAGTGCGCTCGTAACCGATTTAGTAACAATATCCTCGTTAACGGTAAAGCTTATCGCCTCAACGCAATCGATGCTGTTACTGCCGAGCTCAACGATATATTCGCCCTTTTCAAGGATATAGCAATATTTATTACCGCTTACGCCCGAATCGTCATAGGACGAAATGGAGTAATCCGAAAATTCAAGAGTAACTGTGCAGCTTTCGCCTGCCTTAAGGATCGGAGTCTTTTGGAAAGCGGCAAGCACTCTCTTGGGCTTACCGAGATTACCGTTGGGAGCGGCGATATAGCATTGAAGCACCTCGCTTCCGTCGACCGTGCCGACGTTGCTTACCACTGCGCGGATAACGGTCTTGCCCTCCTTGCGGTGGATATCGATAAAGAAATGCTCGAATTCGGTATAGGAAAGACCGTAGCCGAAGGGATAAATAATATCCTGCGGTGCAAAGGTGTTGAAATAGCGGTAGCCGACGAAGATATCCTCGCGGTAATCGTTTGCGTTAGCATCGCCCCAGCAATCCGCCGAGGGATAAGCAGAACGCGAAACCGCCATCGTATCGGGCAGACGGCCCGAGGGATTGACCTTGCCGCAAATAACGTTTGCCGCCGCAACGGCACCCATCATACCGCCCGTCCAAAGCATCAAAAGCGCATCGGGCGCGATTTCGTTTATCTCCTTAACGTCGATAACGCCGACCACGTTCAAAAGCACGGTAAGGCGTTTAAAATGCTTTCTTAAAAGCTTTAAATTGGCAAGCTCGGTTTCGGTAAGATAATAACCGCCGCGCTCTGCCGACAGATCAAGACATTCGCCCGCCTCACGGGTGATAACGACAAGCGCGTGCTCGTTTCTTGCCGAAGCATTAGCCACAAAGCCTTCATCGAGCAAGGGCTCGACCTGACTCATCGGGTGAGTCCAGCCGTTTGACCTGTCATAAGGATTTTCGGCAACAAAATTATCATAAAATTCCTCGACGGTCTTATCAAGGCTCACACCGTTTTCTGCCAAGGAATCGAACAGATTGTGTCCTTCTATTGCGTGAACGCGTCCACCCGAGCCGGTACCGAGGATGATATAATGCTTTTGCATCCTTCCGAAGAAAGCGACCGATTCGCCGCTCTTAAGCGGAAGAGTTTTGTTTTTGTTTTCCAAAAGGACAATGCCCTCTTCTCCGCCGCGAAGCGCGTATTCGCGCGCAAGCGTTACGTCGAATTGCTTTTTGCCCGATAAATATTCAAATGCCGACTTAATATTCATGATCAGATTCTCCGTATTTATAGTCTGTTCGTATTTTACCACATTAAAGAGCTTTCGTCAATGGATTGACCCAAAAAGTATTGACTATTGTTAGCTTCTGTGTTAAAATTTACACGTAAATTTTATTTGGAGGATCTATTTATGAAACGCATAATCGCACTTTTCGTATCTTTTATTCTCGTTTGCGCTTGTATCGCCTTGACCGCAGGTGCAGAAGAAGGCTCCTACACCCTCATCCCTTCCGAGGAAAACGTTGACAACTGGACAAAAACCGCTTGCCAGGGCTATAACCTCGAAATCGAATACGTCGACGGCGCGGCTGTATTTTCTGCCGAAAGCGTTTGGCCCTGCGCTGAATACTTCTATACCGACGAAGAGATCGTCACCGTCAGCGTAGAGGATTACTCCCTCGTTTACGATTTCTCGGTTTCCACCGGCGCTACCAACATTAACTTCACCTTTACCGACGGCTTCGGATCCACCGCTGTATATTCCATCGCAAACAACTCGCTCGGCAATGTTTTTTACGACGCAGGCAGCGGCGACCTTTATGCAGGCGATTACAAGGGTGCTATCAAGCTTTCTGATTTTGTAAACTCCACAATGTTCCTCGGCGGTACCACCTTCCCCCAGAACCTGATCGTTGACGGCAATATCACCTTCTCTGCAATTCAGGTATATTCTGTTTCGGGCGCGACCGTTACCGTACGCGAGCTTTCTCTCGTTCCCACAAGCGAAATTCCCGAAGAGCCCGTTGACGAATCGAGCGCGGTTATCGAGGAATCTGTTGAAGAATCCGATGAAGCTTCCACCGAAGAATCCGTTGAGGCTTCCACCGAAGAATCCGTTGAAGCTTCCGTCGAGGAATCTGTTACCGAATCTGTTGAAGAATCTACCGACACCACCGTTAACGAAGAAGAAGGCCTTGGCATCTGGCTTTACGTTATCATCGGCGCGGCAGCAGTAGTAATCGTTGTTGTTATCGTTGTTATCGCAAAGAAAAAGAAGTAAACCAATAGTATACAAGGGCGGCTTTAATTAGCCGCCTTTTTCTATTGCATTAATCAATCTTTTGTGATATAATATCTCAACGCTAAACACGGAGGTTTCATTTTATGAACGAACGCTTTAATCCGCATCTTTCTCGTCCGCGTTACGTTGCATCATTCATTTTGATGCTGCTTTTGGTCGCGGCGGGTTATTTTTCACGCCCTCTTTTAAGCGAAGGATTTAAATCCGCATCGCTTTATATCTTTTTGGGTTTAATAATTTTCCTTGCCATTTTAGGTGTATCGAGTTATTTCGGCGAAAAGCGATATATTAAAAAGCACACCGAAAATATACAGATACGCGACCGTCACGAGGACTTTAACCGCAGAAAGGAGCTTGCGCTTTCCGACCTTGCGGCGGCAAAAGGAAGGGTCGCAAGATTACGCCTTTTGAACGTGCTGTACGGTGCATTCCTCTTTTTCTGCTCGCTTGCCGTCTCTTATCTCATCGGTGCTTCGGGACATTGGTTTCTTTTCATGCTGATAATACCCGTTTTCTTTTGCGTGATGCTCGTTGCGCTTCAGCGTATCACACCGCTTTACGCAAATTACAATTTTACGGATTATACCGAAGAAAAGGATTTCCCCCTCATCTACGCCGTCGCACGCAAGGCGGCAAAGACCGTCGATGTTGACGGCGAAATAAAAATACAGCTCTTAACCGACTGTAACGCCGGCATAGCGAGATTTGGCAGAGTTATCTCGCTTCAGATAGGCACTATACTTTTAGACCTTATGACCGAGGAAGAGCTTTATACAATACTGCTCCACGAATTCGGTCATATGGCAAAATCGGGTCAGATAAGCCAAGCCGATATCTCGCTGAATGAAAAAATAAGCACCCTGCGCGGACTTGATAACCTATCGCGCAAAATTATCGGTGCACTCTTTTCCTATCCCGACGTGCTCTTTTCGAGGGAATTTTACATCTACCGTATCACGGCATCCCAAGCACTTGAAATCATCGCCGACGAAACCGAAAGAAAATACGGCGATCCCCAACTGATAGTCAGCTCGCTTGCAAAGATCAATATGTACGACCTCTTTTCACACGAGCTTTATAACTTCGACGAGCCTATCTATGCTCCCGAAAAAATGAGAAGCGACGTTTCGCAATCTCTGATTTCGAAATTCCGCAAGGTGTTGCCCGAGCGCCATGATATATGGAAAAATCTCCTTATGAACGAGATCCAACCGCGAAGCGCATCGCACCCGATTTTCCGCGCGCGTATGGAGGCGATGGGGGTTTCGGATTTCACGGTTACCCTTCCCGACGGTTCGGACGGTTACCGCAAGGAATGTAAGATCGCAACCGCAAAAGCCGACAAGCAGTTTTTCGATCGAAGCAACGCAGAATACGATAAAATACGCAAGACCGAATACTTAAAGCACCTTGACGTTATCGAAAGCTGGGAGCGCAAGGGCAAGCCGATCACCGACGAATCCTCGCGTCCGATTCTCGAAGCGCTTTGGAAGCTTCACCGCTTTGTAGAGGTCGAAGCGCTCTGCGACGATATTATCGCAAACAACAAAAACCGCGCCGCAACGGCTCATTCGCGTCTGCTAAAGGGCATAATTCTTGCAATGCGCTACGACAAGGACTTTTTGGGCTACATCTACGATGCGATCGACATCAACAGCAATTACGTCGAGGAGGGACTTCAGGTAATCGGCGAATACTGCTGTAAAATGGGCTTGCAAAAGGAGCTTGAGGAATACCGTGAAAGGTCGGTCGTTATCGCTCAATCCAATATCGACGAATTTTCCAAGCTCAGCGAACTTTTACCGACCGACAACGTTATGCAAGACGATATGAGCAAGGAAATGCTCGACTCGATACTTAAATATTTCGAAAGCATCAGCGAAAACTCGATAAGCCGTATATACCTTGTAAAAAAGGTCATAAACGAAAACTTCTTCGGAAGCTGCTTTATCATCCGCTTTAAGGAAGGCTCGCCCGAGGCTGTCGTTATGCGCGTTATGGACAAGATATTCAACCATTTAGACACCCACGAAAGCGAACGTCAATTCTCGCTGTTCTACTACGGCCCCAATTATGCCGATATCATAGCAAGAGTCGAAAACAGCTGTGTCTGGGATATCGCGGACAAAATGTAATAAAAAAGGCACTTCCCACGAAGTGCCTTCAGACCGAAGACAAATGGTCTGTTTACACCCTTGAAAGGAAAAATAACAAAAAAGAGTTCTTTCGTTTACATCGGAAGAACTCTTGATTTTTATAAGGAATTTTGAAATTTTATTGTATTTTCAAGGGTTTTAACGAAAAGCTCGACTACCTTACCTTTGTAAGCCTACGCTCGCTTTTCGTTAAAAACAGCCTCATTTCTCTCAGTCTGTTTCAGCTTGACTCTTTTCAAAAGCAGAGAATTGGTAACGACCGAAACCGATGAAAACGCCATCGCGCCACCTGCGATAATGGGGTTCAACAGTCCGAATGCGGCAAGCGGAATACCGATGACGTTATAGAAAAACGCCCAGAACAGATTCTGCTTTATCTTTCGCATCGTCGCACGTGAAAGCATCATTGCAAAGGAAAGAGCGCTGATATCGCTTCCGACAAGCACGATATCGCCCGATTCGATGGCAATATCGGTGCCGCTTCCTATTGCAAATCCGACGTCGGACGCCGCAAGCGCAGGCGAATCGTTTATACCGTCGCCGACCATAGCAACCGTTTTATATTTTTCCTTCAAGCGTTCAATTTCCTTTACCTTACCGTCGGGAAGCACGTTTGCAATATATTCGTCAACGCCGACAGTATTAGCAACCGCTCTTGCAGTTTCCTCGTTATCGCCGGTAACCAAAACCGTACGAATACCCAACGCCTTTAACCTATGAACCGAATCAGTAGCATTGCTCCTGACAGCATCGGATATCGCAAAGGCAACGCTCGGCTGACCGTCGATAGCACAGACCACAAGCGTATTACCGCCGCTTGCGAGAGCAATAACGCCGTCGTCAAGCTTTAAATTACATTCCTTTTCTATCCAATCGGGCTTTCCGACGAGAACGCTTTTGCCGTTTATCCTTGCAATAACGCCCTTGCCCGTGACCGATTCAAAGCTTTCGCATTCAAGCACTTCCTTGCAAAGCGATGCGATAACAACGCCTATCGGATGCTCAGATCCTGCCTCGGCGCTTGCCGCATAGACGACCGAATTTTCGTTTCCGTCGAGAATAACCGTTTCTCTGACGCTCGGCTTACCCTCGGTAAGGGTACCCGTTTTGTCAAGCACTATCGCCTTTATCGCACAAGCCTGCTCCAACGCGTCGGCGTTTTTGATCAAGACCCCGTTCGAAGCACCGCGACCGATACCGACCATCAATGCAGTCGGAGTTGCAAGCCCCAACGAGCAGGGACAGGCGATAACAAGAACGGCAACCGCCGAATCAAGCGCATCCAAGGCGTTGTATCCGATAAAATAAGTCAATAAAAAGGTAATAAGCGATATTCCCGTAACCGCAGGCACGAAAACAGCGGCAACCTTGTCTGCTATCGATTGGATATGTGCCTTTGTCGATTGCGCCTCCTCGACAAGACGGATAATGCCCGAAAGGACGGTATCGCCTCCGACACCCTCGGCGCGGAAATAAAAGGAACCGTTCCCGTTCACCGTACCGCCGAAGACCTTATCGCCAACGCGCTTTGCAACAGGCATGCTTTCGCCGGTCAGCGCCGATTCGTCGATATGGCTTTCGCCCTTGACGACGATTCCGTCGGCAGGGATCGATTCACCCGGACGGACGAGAATAATATCTCCGACAATTATATCGGAAACGGGAATGACCTCTTCCACCCCGTTCCGCACGACCGTTGCGCTTTTCGGTGCAAGGTCGGTCAATTTTTCAATAGCCTCGTTCGTTCTTGCACGCGCACGCGATTCGAGCGTTTTGCCGAGAAGAACGAGAGTGATTATCATCGCCGAGCTTTCGAAATAAAAGGTTCCGTATGCTCCGTTTGCAATAAGACTGTAAACGCTGTAGGCATAAGAAGCCGTCGTACCCAAGGCGACCAAAAGGTCCATGCTCGGGCTTTTGTTCATCAGACTCTTAAATGCGCCTCTGTAAAAGCGCCAACCCGCCACAAGCTGTATGGGAGTTGCAAAAATCAACTGCAATATCCCGTTGTGAAGAAAATGCACGACAGAGCTTTCGGGGATGATGAACATAAGCGCCATCATAATAAAAAAGGGCAACGAAAAAACAAGCGAGAAGATAAAAAGCCTTAAATTGCCCTTGAATTCCCGCTTTTTCGCCTCGCGCACGTCCTCCAAAACCTCATATCC
Source organism: Clostridia bacterium (assembly GCA_017561145.1). Lineage (GTDB taxonomy): Bacteria > Bacillota > Clostridia > Oscillospirales > CAG-382 > Coliplasma. The sequence goes on from JAFZDO010000032.1 coordinate 11,538, forward strand.
CGCTTTTTTTATCGCCCTTTCGAGAGTCTTGATATTTACCCGTTCGTCGTCGAATATCACCTCTGCCCTGCCGTTTGCATAAGAAACGGAACAGCCTTCAACGCCGTCAACAGCGCAAATGGCATGCTCAACCGCGGCGGAGCATCGAACGCAAGACATTCCGCCGACCTTTATCGTTTTTTGAACTTTCATTTTACTTTTGCGGCAAATCCGATCGCCGTTACTGCCTCGGCTACCGCTTCGGGAGTCGTCTTGCCCTCTGCGTAAACGAATTCGGCAGTAGCCGTATCAAGCGAAACGGTAACCGCCTTAACGCCCTTGACCGCCTTGATAGCGTTTTCGACTCTTGCCTTACAGTGGTTACAATGCATTCCGTCAACCGAAACCGTTGCATTTAATTTCTTTTCAAACATATCAAAAACTCCGTTTTTTTCTTTTATTTTAACTCAAAAGAGCCGCAAAAACAAGTCTTGCGGCCCTTCTTTTTTAATTATTTCTCGTTTTTTGCGTTTTTGCCGTGGCAGATATCAGCCATAGCACAGCCGCCGCAACCGCATCCGCAGCCGCCCTTGCCCCTTCTTTTGTCGCGAACCATTTTAAAAACGATCAGACCGACAATTACCAAAAGCACTGCCGAAACAGCGATCGTAGCGCCGTTTTCGATGATCCAATCCATATACGAACCACTCCGATCAATTATTTTTTGCCTTATAGGGCCTTTTTACAAGCATAAACACGATCAATGCCGCAACGAGTATCGCGCAAACAAGACCGACAATGTTAAGTCCGCCGCTGAATGCCATACCGACCTGATAGATCATAAGCGAAACGGCGTAAGCAAAAACGCATTGATAGGTTATCGCAAACGCGGTCCATTTTGCCGAATTCATTTCGCGTCTGATAGCGCCCATCGCCGCAAAGCAGGGAGCGCAAAGCAGGTTGAACGCGAGGAAGGAATAGCCTTCCAAAGCGCTCATACCCTCGAAATCGAGCACACCGAACACGCCGACGACCTCTTCCTTTGCAAGAAGTCCCATAAGCGTTGCAATAGCGGCCTTGATGCTGTCAAAGCCCAAAGGAGCGAATAACCAGGATACCGCGCCGCCAATATAACCGAGGATCGAATTTTCAAGCTCCATATCTAAGGCAAAGCCAAATCCGTCGCCGGTGTTACCCAGCTTCGAGCCGAGCCAGATGACGATGGTCGAAAGCAAAATGACCGTACCCGCCTTTTTAATAAACGAGCTTGCTCTTTCCCACATCGAGCGCATTATCGCACCGAGGGTGGGCATATGGTACGCGGGCAGTTCCATAACGAAGGGTGTCGGCTCGCCCGAAAACGCCTTGGTCTTTTTAAGCATGATGCCCGAGATGAGTATCGCCGCAATGCCCATAAAATATGCACTGGGGGCAACCCACCACGCACCGCCGAACAGTGCCGACGAGATAAGCGCAATTATCGGAAGCTTTGCACTGCAGGGTATGAAGGTCGTGGTGATGACCGTCATCCTGCGGTCGTTTTGATTTTCGATGGTACGCGATGCCATAATACCGGGAACACCGCAGCCCGTACCGATAAGTATCGGAATAAAGGATTTGCCCGAAAGACCGAAATTGCGGAATATTCTGTCCATCATAAAGGCAATGCGCGACATATATCCGCACGCCTCGAGAAAGGCAAGGAATATGAACAAAACCAAAAGCTGGGGAATAAATCCGAGCACCGCGCCGACACCGGCAACGATACCGTCCTGAATAAGCGAATAAAGCCATTCGGCAACAACGGGCTCGCCGTTTTCGTCAAGCAAAAGCTTATCGAACAATGCGGGAACACCGGGCACCCAGGTGCCGTAATCGGCAGGGCTTGGCTCACCCTCAAGAACGGGATCAACAATTTCCGCAACCGAAAATCCCTCTGCCGCAAGCTTTTCGCCGTAAGAGCCGTATGCCTCGGTAAATGCGCCGTAATCCTTATCGGCAAACGCAATATTAAGCTCTTCTGCACCCAAAACACCGTTTTCGTTTGCAGAAAGGATAATATCCTTAAGCTCGGTGTTTTCGAAAAGCATCTCGTTTCCGTAAGAATCGAGTGCGGCGTCATATTCATCCGAGCCTGCGATATGCCAGCCGTCACCGAAAAGTCCGTCGTTCGTCCAATCGGTCACCCAAGCGCCGACGGTCGAAACCGAAATGTAATAAACAAGGAACATTATCACCGCAAATATCGGCAATGCGAGAAAGCGGTTGGTAACTATCCTGTCGATCTTATCCGAGGTCGAAAGCTTACTTGCGTTCTTCTTTTTGACGCATTTTCTGACCACTCTCGTGATATATTCATATCTGTCGTTGATGATAATGCTTTCGGCATCGTCATCAAGCTCTGCCTCGCACGCCTTGATATCCTCTTCGATATGGGCAATAGTTTCGTCGGAAAGCTTTAAGGCGTCAAGCACCTTTGTGTCGCGCTCGAAAAGCTTTATCGCATACCAACGCTGCTGCTCTGCGGGAAGGTTATGAACGGTTACCTCCTCGATGTGAGCAAGCGCGTGCTCGACCGCACCCGAAAAGCTGTGCATCGGCAAATGCTTTTTGCTTTCCGCCGCCTTAAGAGTCGCCTCGATACACGCCTCGACAGCATCGTCGATGCCCTCCTCCTTAAGCGCCGAAATTTCAACGACCTTGCATCCAAGCGCCTTTGAAAGTCCGTCAAAATCGATATGATCGCCCTTTTTTCGAACCACGTCCGCCATATTTATCGCAACAACGGTGGGAATACCGAGATCGATAAGCTGAGTGGTAAGATAAAGGTTACGTTCAAGATTCGTGCCGTCTACGATATTAAGTATCGCGTCGGGACGCTCGTCGACAAGATAATTTCTTGCAACGACCTCCTCAAGCGTATAGGGCGAAAGCGAATAAACGCCGGGAAGGTCGACGACGATAATTCCGTCGCGACCCTTCATTTTGCCCTCTTTCTTTTCAACAGTTACACCGGGCCAGTTACCGACGAACTGATTCGAGCCGGTAAGCGCGTTAAAAAGCGTCGTTTTACCGCTGTTGGGGTTTCCGGCAAGTGCAATTCTAAGCTCTTTGTTACTCATAAAAACAATTTACCTTTCGTTGGTTAGCCCGTGCTAACCAAACTGTATAAAAACTTTGGGGTCACTTCCCCAAAAACAAATTATTCGATCTCGATAAGCTCGCAATCGGCCTTACGAAGCGAAAGCTCATAGCCGCGCACCGTTACCTCAACAGGGTCACCCAGAGGCGCTACCTTGCGGATATAGACCTCAACGCCCTTTGTGAGCCCCATATCCATAATTCTGCGTCTTAATGCGCCCTCTCCGTGAACTCGCACAACGCGCACGGTATCCTTGATTTTTGCATCGCGCATCGTTTTCATAAGCATTCCTCCTTGAGTTAGCCAATGCTAACCGACATAATTTTATGCAAATTCATCCGTTTTGTCAATAGCTTTCGGCAACATTTCGCACATTTCGGCGTTTTTCTGTCGCAAAAGTCAAATACGAAATCGACTTTTGTGAAATATCGCCAAAATTATCCTTTTAGGTTATGCGAAAAACGAATTGACGGACGTTTCTTTCTGTGTTATATTTTTTATGTATATATTTTCAAACAAAATCAGAAGAATGAGGTGCTTTTATGAAAAGAATTCTCAAATTCGCGCTCCTGACCCTCTTGTCGTTGGCAATGCTCACAAGCGCTATCCCCGCTGTGTCGGCAAAAACCTACGATAACACGGTCGAGGTCAAAATAAGCGGCGTCGACATAAAAACCGACAACGGTTATTTCTTCCTTTACCCCAACAAGACCGATTCGGTTCGCAAGATCAAGGCAGACGAATACAACTTCCGTTACACCAAGATCTTCGTTTTCGATAAAGACGGCAAAATGATCGAGGCGGGCGAGAATATGTTCGCAAACAGCGCAACTCAATCGGGCTCGATCCAGGAATATCTTTCCATCCCCGCAGGCGGATTTGCATTTGCCTTCAAGGGTGCAGGCTCTCCCGAGCTTAAGAATTGCTACTCTGTCGTTACCGAAAACGCAATGCACTACAACTCGACGATCTCGGTCATCCACGAGGCAATAGGTAGCTATACCGATACCCACTTTACCGTTAAATACAACAACGTAAAAAAATCCGAAACCGCAAAGAAATATCTCTTTGTCGGCAACAGCGCCACCTACGTAAACGGCACGCCCATTAAGTTCAAGGGCCTAGCCCTCGCCGCAGGCTTGGATATCGACGTTGCATACAGCACCGTAGGCAGCTCCTATCTTTCCGAATTTGCAAACGAAAGCCATACAAACGGCATCACTCTCCGCAGAAAGCTCAAGGATGCAAAATACGATTACGTCGTTCTTCAAGACGCAGGCAGCTGTGTTTATTACAACACCAAGCCCGCAGTCGAAAAGCTCCTTCCCCTGATCAAGGAAAACGGCGCGGAGGCTCTGCTTTATATGCGCTATTCCGCATCCTCCTCCGCACAGGGTCGTAAAGAGGGCGCAAAGCAGCACTTTGATAACTATTCAAAGATCTCCGAGGAATTCGATATTCCCTATGCTCCCGCGGCGCTTGCATATGCTATCTGTACCGAAAAATATCCCGAAATAGACCTTTATTCCGACGATAACTCCCACCACTCCAAGGAGGGCAGCTATCTTATCGCCTGCACGATGCTTATGTCCTATCTCGGCAAGGACCCGAGAGGAAACAGCTATGACGCTCAGCTCGGCGATATCGCGGCAAAATTGCAAGAATGTGCTTACATCGCCTGCACCGAGGGCTATGATTTCGAAGAAGAAAAGGTAAAAGAGGACGTCTATACCGATAAGAACGGCGATATCTATAAGAACGTCGCGGCTAAGAAGCCCTACACCGTCACCGGTTCTGTATACACCTCCGACAAATGGACCGACGCCAATGCAGACGGCTCGCCCATCGGCAAGCTTACCGACGGCACCTACGCAGAAGACGGCACCGACCCCATGGTCGGCTGCTGGAAGGACGACGGTCACTCGGTAACCATCGACCTCGGCAGCATTTCACAGCTCCGCGCATTCAAGACAGATATGTTCGGTAACAACGCTTGGGGTATTACCGACCCGAAGGACGCAAAGGTAACCGTTGAAATTTCCAACGACGGCGTTAAATTCAATTCCGTCGGCACGGCAAGCTCCTCCAACAAAACACAAGACGGCGATTGGTTGAGATATGATTTCATGCTCGAGCTCGGCGCTCCCGTTATGGCAAAATACGTCCGACTCACCTTTAACGGCGGCGTCTTCAACTGGGTAAGCGAAATCAGCGTTTACGGCACGGAAGGCTCGGGCGGCTCGGGCGGCACGACCGATACCTCCGAAGAGACCGATACCTCCAAAGAGACCGATACCTCCAAAGAGACCGATTCGGATACTCAGGAAGGCCAGAACGGTCAGACAAGCGATGAAGCGGCATCTGCCGAAGAAAGCCTCCCCGAATACGTCGAGCACGAAAACAAGAGCATTGCATGGCTCTATTGGGTCATCGGCGGCGTTGTGGTCGTTGCGGTAATCGCGATCGCTATCTTTATCACAAAGAAGAAATAATCAAATCACGGGAAGGATAAAGCACCCTTCCCTTTTTTATATATACGCGCCTGCATCGCAATTTATATATTTTGCCGATTGACAACTTTAGCATAATAATGTATAATAACTTCAATCATGATATCTATAAGGAGAGAACTATGAAAAAGGCAATCAAAAAGGTCTTTTCCCTCGCGTTGATGACAGCCATGCTCGCAACTGCGGTTATCGGCGCCGTACCTGCAAGCGCAAAGACCTATGACAACACGTTCACCGTTACCATCAACGGTACAAACTGCTCCACGTTAAGCAACAACGTCGTGCTTTACACCAACGACACCGACACGGTACGCGTTATTAAAAGCACCGATTATCGCGCTGACAATTTCAGATACTCCAAAATTATGATATTCAACAAGGACGGCCGTCTTATCGAAGCGGGCGGCGACCTTACCCACGTTGACGGCATTAACGGCTCTGCTCAGGAATATATCAATATTCCCGCAGGCGGCTTTGCCATCGCTTTCAACCCCAGTGTTACAAACCTCAAAAAATGCTTTGACGTTGCAATGGAAGGCGCAGTGCTTTACAATGCGACAATGTCGGTCATCCACGAGGTTATCGGTAGCTACAGCGGAAAAACTCTTACCATTAAGTATGACAACGCAACCGCTGCTCCCGAAGGTGCAAAGAAATTCCTCTTTGTAGGTAACAGCTCCACCTACTTCAACGGTACCCCCATCAAGTTCAAGGGTCTTGCTCAATCGGCAGGCGTTGACGTTGACGTTACCTACTGTACCTACGGCAGTGCGTTCCTTTATGAATACGCAAATGCAGGCCACGAACGCGGAAAAGCATTCCGTAACCACTTAAAAACCGGCAACTTCGATTACGTAGTGCTTCAGGACGGCGGTACTGCCGATTATTCCGACAGTAAGCCCGCAGTTTCCGTGCTTCTTCCTCTTATCAAGGATAGCGGCGCAGAAGCTCTGCTTTATATGCGCTATTCCTCCAACAGCGACCCTGCTCAAAGATTTATGAGCGCAAGAAAGCACTATATCAACTACACCCGTCTCTCCCGCGAGTACGGTCTTAACGTTTCTCCCGCGGCGACCTCGTTCCTCATCTGTACCGACAAATATCCCGAAATCAACCTTTATGCGACCGATAACTCCCACCACTCCAAGGAGGGTAGCTATCTTATCGCCTGCACCTGGCTCTATTCCTATCTCGGAATCGACCCTGTCGGCGTTGAATACGATGCAGACCTTGGCGCTGACGTTGCAAGAAAGCTTCAGGAATGCGCAAAGATCGCATGCGAAGAAGAATATGATTATCAGGTAGAGGAAGAGGATCTTCTTCCCGACGAGGATATCTATTACGTAAACGGCAACAAATACGAAAGCATTACGGTCAATAAGCCTTATACCACCAACGGCACCGCATATACCGGCACCTGGACCGAGCATAACGAAGACGGTTCCCTTATCGGTAAGTACACCAACGGTATTTACGCAGACGATAACGGCTCGAGCTCTGCTATCGGCTGTGTCAAGGGCGCAAAGATAAACGTCGATATCGACCTTAAGGGCAAATACGATATCAAGGCGTTCAGAACTCAATTGTACGGCAATCCCGGTTGGGGTATTCCCAATCCGTTCGATACCGCAAAGAACATCTACGTTGAATTCTCGGTCTCCAACGACGGCAAGAGCTATACCTTGGTCGGCAAGGCAGACGCTATCAAGGCGTTCGATGACGGCGATTGGACAAAGGCAGTATATACTCTCGAGCCCAAAGAAAAGACCGAAGCAAGATATATCCGTGCGACCTTCTATAACACCGGCTTCCTCTGGTGCGATGAGATCAGCGCATACGGTGTCGAAGGCGGCAATATCGCGCTTAACAAGGATTACACCGTTTCTGGCGTAGGCGAAAGAAAGGATTCCTATTGCGCCAAGCTCAACGACGGTATCGCAACCGATAAGGTAGAATACGGCAAGGGTGAAGCAAGCACCTGGTTCGGCTTCTATTACCACACCGCATATAGCGACATCAATGCTCCGAACAGCCTCGGTACCGTTACCTACGATTTCGAAAAGCTCCACACTATCGACAAGGTAAGAGTTCACACCCTCTTCGGTAACACCTCAGGCATCAAATCACCTCAATATATCAGCGTTGAAACCTCCGAAGACGGAACCACCTTTACCGAGGTTGCAAAGCAAACCTATTCCCCCTCCTCGGGCGCAGACGTCAAGTGGGCAGAAATCGCTCTCAATAAGCCCGTTGACGCAAGATTCGTCCGCGTTTGCGTTAAGCTCGACGGAACCTTTGCATTCATCAATGAAATTGAAATCTACGGTGAAGAAAAGGTCGAGGGTGGCAACGACGATGACGATGAAGTTATCGAAGGCGAAAATCTCGCACTCGGCAAGGAATACACCACCCATTCTCCTCTCGACGGATATAACGCAAAGCTCACCGACGGCATCAAGTCCGACAAGATGGCATACAGCGGCGACGTTTGGTTTGCCTTCAAGTGCCATCCCGACGATGCTTCGGGCAACACCGGCGGTAACAGATTCGGTACCGTTACCATCGACCTCGGTGCTATCTATGATATCAGCGGCGTTAACATCAACACCATCTATAACGATGCGTCGGGTATCAGCATCTGCTACGGTGCAAACGTTTATCTCTCCGACGACGGCGAAAGCTGGAGCAGCGCTTACCAGCTCAACGTTCCCGATGAATCCGAGCTTTATGCGAACGCAGTCTACACCGTAGGCGGTTCGGTAAAGGGCAGTGCAAGATTCGTTAAGATCGAAGCTTATCTCGGCGCAAAATCCTTCCTCTTCATCGATGAGATCGAGGTTATCGGCAAGGAAAAGCAGGCAGGCGGCGATGACGAATTCACCCTCGGCGACGTAAACGGCAAGGACGGCATCGAAAAGTACGACTATATCGCAGTTAAGCGTGCGGTCATGGGTACTCTTACTCTTGACGAAACTCAACAAAAGGCTGCTGACGTAAACAAGAAGGACGGAGTCGAAAAGTACGACTACATCCTCATCAAGCGCCACGTAATGGGCACTTACAAGATCGGCGGATAATCAAAATAACGTCAAAAAAGGACTTGCACAGCGCAAGTCCTTTTTTGACGTTTCTTTTTTATTTCGTTTTATATTCGGGGCGCTTGAATTCGAATATTGCAAACACCAAAGCAAGCAAAAATGCAAGAAAATCGGTTATCGGTGCGGCATAAAGCACGCCGTCGAGTCCCAAAAACAAGGGGATGATGATAAGCAACGGAACGATAAGCAAGACCTGACGGGTAAGCGAAAGTATTACGCCGCGCGTCGGCTTGCCGATTGCCGAGAAGAAGTTTGCAATGGTCATCTGCATACCCGTCGCAGGCACCATAAGAAGGAATATCGTAAGCGTCTTTACCGCAAATTCCTCGTAAAAGGCATCGCCCGATCCGAAGATACCGACTATCTGCTCGGGGAATATCTGGAAGCAAAGTATACCGATGGCGGCAATACCGCCGCAAAGCCCTGCGGCAATAAGACAAACCTTCTTAACACGGTCAAACTTGCGCGCGCCGTAATTATATCCGGCAATAGGCTGCATACCCTGCGCCATACCGATAAACACCGAAATGATTATCGAATTGACCTTCATAACAACACCGAATGCGGCAAGAGGAGTATCCCAATCGGCTTCCGCCAGCTCCTTCATCGCATAGGTCGTAAGCTGAGCGTTCATAACGATCTGAACCAAGCAGATAGCAAGCTGGTTAACACAGTTGCTCATACCGAGTGACGCAATTTTCAACATCTTGCGAATATTGAGCTCAAAGGTGCTTTTGCTGATCCTGACTGCAGTAAAGCGTCTTAAATAGGTCAAAGCGACCGCACAGGAGATAAGCTGTGAAATGGCTGTCGCTCCCGCGGCACCCGCCATACCCCAATCAAAGCCCCAATCGCAAACGAAAAGCGCGTCAAGACCGATATTTATCACCGCACCGATTATCATACAAGTCATCGAAAATCTCGGTGAGCCGTCGGCACGGATAAAGTTGCTCATTACGTTTGAAATAATAAGAAACGGCATCGCAGGGATGATTAAATTCGAATATTCCATCGCAAGACGAAGCGTTTCACCGCTTCCGCCGAAAAGCGTAAGCAATTGCTCGCTGAAGATAAAGGCAAGCAGAGAATAAGTAATGCTTAAAATTGCGGCAAAGCCGAGCGCGTTGCCGATGCACTTCCCTGCCTCGTCCTTGTTGCCCTTGCCGAGCTCAATGGAAAAACGCGAAGCACCGCCGACACCCGCAAGCACCGAAATGGCGATGCATATCGTCGTAAGCGGAAAAGCAACCGTCGTCGCGGCGTTTCCGAGCTTACCGACGTAGTTGCCGATAAACATCTGGTCGACCACGTTATAAAGCGAGCTTACAAGCATCGCAACTATACTCGGAAGCGCAAATCTGCGCAAAAGCGTCGTTATTTTCTCATATCCGAGGGGATTTTCCCTTGTGTTTTGTCCTGTCATCTATTTTCTCCCGTAGATCCAATTCGTTAACCTCGACATTATACCACAAAATCCGCCAAAAATAAAGAAAAACTTATAATGAAATAGTAACAAAAATTTATCCGATTATCTATTGCGTTTTTGACAATTAAGAGTTATAATGATTTTATCTGTAACAAAAGGAGCATTTTATGCGCAGAGCAATAATATTCCTTATTTTGCTTGTCTTGATGTGCGGTATTGCCTTTGGCATCTACAGTGCCTATAACAACCACGACGAGATAATCGATCTTGTCGACCTGTCTTCCAAGGCGCGCAGGATCGAAAACGGCACATTTACCGGAAAATTCAAGCCGACAAGCGGTGAAATGAAAATCAAAAGCTTTTCTTACGCCGTTATCAAGGGCGAGCTTTATATTTCCATCTACGTTGCCAAAGCAGGCGATTTTTTGGAAACCGATGACGAAGGATACGTCACCGTCACTATCAACGACCTTCCCGAGATCGATAAGATCTATTATTATAACGGAGAAAACAAGACCGTTTTATCCGCCGACAGAGATTAACAGAGAGGTACCCTAAAAATGAAAAAGACTTTAATACTCGTACTCACCCTTATAATGGTGTTTGCGTTTTGCGCCTGCTCCGATTCCAACGGTGAAATAATCGTTGCCCAAGGTCTTAAGCTTGCAGGCAATCAGGCAGGCAACCAAGCAGTTGAATACAGCTTCACCTACCCCGAGGAATGGTCGCTCATCCGTAACGACGGCGTTATTGAGATCCAATTCGATTGCAACGAATCGAATATGTATGCACAGTACGCAACGATAAGCGTTCTCTCCTTCTCGCTTCAGGATCCCACTCAGGCAGCTAAGCCCTATTGGACCGAACACGAAAAGCAGCTCCAAACCATTTATACCGATTACAAGCTTATCGACACCAAGGAATACCTTGAAGAAAAGGATCTCCTTGATGACGTCCCTGCATTGAAGGTTAAATATTCGGGCAAGATAAACGATATCACCTATCTCAACGAGCAGATCATCGCCTGCCGCGAGGGTCAGGTCTACCTTATCACCTTGGTCGTTCCCGAGGAAAGCTATGAAAAGGTCGAAAACGCAATGAACGTCGTTAAGTCCGAGTTCACCTTCGTAAAATAAAATCCATATAAAAAAGCAAGTGTACTTCCGCATCGTACGAAAGTACACTTTTTTTGCTTATTTAAAAAGGTCGAAGCAGTTTTTTTCTTTATTCGATCTCTCCGCTCTTTGCCGCTTCGAAATCCTCTTCGATCTCTTTGCTCGGCTTCTTGGTGAGAAGCGAAACGACCACGATAAAGATACAGGAAACGATAAACGCGGGAAGAAGCTCATAAATACCGAACACGCCGCCCATGGGCTTTAAAAGAAGCTTCCATACGAAAACTACTATACCGCCCGAAAGCATACCTGCAATCGCGCCTGCGCGTGTAGCACGCTTCCAGAAGAGCGAGAAGAGCACGAGCGGACCGAAGGTCGCGCCGAAGCCTGCCCAAGCAAAGGAAACGATCTGGAAGATAACGCTGTTTTCATCGATAGCGATGATAACGCCGATAACCGAAAGAACAAGCAAGGTGATGCGCGACATAAGCATTACCTGCTTGTCGGTAGCATTCTTTTTGAACAAGCCCTGGAAAATGTTCTTCGAAAACGCGGAAGCCGCAATAAGAAGATAAGAGTCGGAGGAGCTCATTGTTGCGGCAAGAATACCTGCCATAACGAATCCCGCAAGCACCGCAGGAAGCAAGCCTGTCGAAAGCGTGATAAAGATATTTTCGGAAGAAGCAGAGGTAAGATGAGCAGTCGGCTCGAGCGTTCTGCCGATAAGACCGATAAATACCGCAACCGCAAGCGAAATGACGACCCAAACCACCGCGATACGGCGGGAGCGCTTCAATTCGCCTTCCTTACGGATAGCCATAAAGCGGAGAAGCACCTGAGGCATACCGAAGTAACCCAAGCCCCAAGCAAGAGTCGAGCAAACGGTAAGAGCACCGTATTTTGCCGCCTCGCCGAACTGAGGAACACCGTTTATAACGGTCTGTGCGCCGTCGGCACCAAGCTCGGGAGAAGCCATACCGAAAAATTCAAGGAAGCCGGGGATATTCTGCGAATTTTCGATAACCGCACCGATACCGCCGGCGTTTATAGTACCGACGATAACCACAACTGCAAGCGCAACGACCATAATGATCGCCTGGAAGAAGTCGGAAATACTTTCGGCAAGGAAGCCGCCGAGCAGAGTATATGCAACGACGAATACCGCACCGATGATCATCATAACGGTATAATCGGCATCAAAAAGCGCCGAGAACAGCTTGCCGCAGGTAACGAAGCAGCTGGAAGCGTAAACAGTGAAAAATACAAGAATAAAGATCGCCGAGATCGAAAGAATGATCTTTTTCTTTTCTCTGTAACGGTTAGAAAAGAATTCGGGGAGCGTGATAGCGTTGGTACGAACGCTGTAGCGTCTTAAGCGCTTGGAAACGAGAAGCCAGTTGATATAAGTACCTGCCGCAAGACCGATAGCAGTCCAAGCAGCATCGGCAAGACCGCACCAATAAGCAACACCGGGCAAACCCATAAGCAGCCAGCCCGACATATCCGAAGCCTCTGCGCTCATTGCAGTGACCCACGGGCCAAGCGTTCTGCCGCCGAGGAAATAATCCGCGGAGCTGCGGTTGGCACGCTTTGAATAAAAAATACCGATAAATACAACGGCAGCCATGTAAACACACATAGCGATGATAATTTGTATCTGTTCGCTCGTCATAAGTAATTTCCCTTTCTTACACAAGTGATTGGATATATTAGTTGAATTGTATCACATTATCACGCTAAAGTCAACTGTTTTGTTTATATTTATGTAAGAAAAAAAGCACCGATCGGTGCTTTGATCAATGCGAAGCATTACATGTAATCCGCAACTTGTTGCGGTATGTAATCATTTCGAAGAAATGTATGTAATCCACCGTAGGTGGTATGTAATCAATCCGAAGGAAGATACACCTGCGGTGATGCCATACACGCTACGCGTGATTACATACCAATCCTTCGGATTGGATAAAAAAATCGACAGGTCTAAACCTGTCGATTTTTTTGGTGGGGACTACAGGGCTCGAACCTGTGACCCTCTGCTTGTAAGGCAGATGCTCTCCCAGCTGAGCTAAACCCCCAAAGCGTTGCTCACTCGCAACGCTGATTATATTATCATAAGTAATTTCAAAAGTCAATACCTTTTTTGAAATTTTTTTAATTTTTTTCAATTTCCGCTTCACGCCCAAAAATAGCGGAAATTTTGGCTGTATCAAACTTCGCAATGCGTGAATACGTGTAAAGTCCGTTGCATTCCTGCTCGACGTCGGTAAGCTGAGTATAGCAAAATCCAAACAGCGCCTTATTGTCAAGAATGGCGTCGGTAACGTCCTTCAGGCGTTTTAGAAATTCCTCCTCGGTTTTGGGAATGTTTCCGTATCCCCAACCGTTGTTATCGAGCATAAAGCCGATACCGCCGTACTCGCTTATAAACACCGGCAATTTGCCGTCATAGACTTGTCGGTCGGAAAATTTATCGACAAGAGTATGCTCGGTAAAAAGCCTGTCATAGCGCGAGCGTATCGCATCCCCCGATGCATCGTAATCATGCAGGTCGAAAACGTCGGTCATAACGTGGTAATTACCGCTTGTATCGATACATGGACGGGTTTGGTCAAACGCCTTTGTTGTAAGATATGCAAGCCTTAAAACGTCATCGCACTGCCGTCTGCCCCCAACGTCCCAGGTTTCGTTAAAGGGACACCAGCCGATTATCGACGGGTGATTGAAATCGCGCTTTAATATTTCGAGCCATTCGGGAAGAAAATGCGCGACCGCCGAAGCATCGGTTATATCCAATCCCCAGCTTGGATATTCGCCCCAAACGATATATCCCATTCTGTCGCAATGGTAAAGAAAACGCTCCTCGAAGACCTTTTCGTGCAGTCTTGCGCCGTTAAAGCCGCATTTCATCGAGCGCTTGACGTCGCCTAAAAGCTCTTCGTCGCTCGGCGCGGTATAGATACCGTCGGGATAAAAGCCCTGGTCGAGCACAAGACGCTGAAAAACGCTTTTGCCGTTAAGCATAAACCTAAATCCGTCAAAGCCGACCGAGCGCATACCGAAATAGCTCTCTACCCTATCGTCACCGAAGGTGAACACAATATCGTAAAGTCTTCCCTTGCCTACCTCCCAAAGATAAAGCTCGTCAAGGGTCAGTGTAAGGACGGCGTTGCCGCAATTTTCGTCAACGCTCGCGCTTCCCATAATTCTGCCCTCGTAAAACGCCTCTGCCTTTAATGCACCGCTTCCGACGAGCTCTGCTTGAACGGTAAGCGTTTTTGTCGAAGCATCGGTAAGGTATTTAAGCGATCTTATGTAATTTTTCGGCGTGAATTCAAGCCAAACAGTCTGCCAGATACCCGTTGTGCGGGTGTAAAAGCAGCCGTAAGATCCGTACCTTTCGCTTTGCTTGCCCGACGGGATAAGAGGTGACCTTGTATCGTCCTCGGCATGTACCGTAAGGGTATTTTCACCGATTTCAACGTAATCGGTTATCTCAAAGCAAAACGACGAATAACCGCCGACGTGACTGCCGACGAGCACTCCGTTGATATAAACGGTCGCCTTGTAATCGACAGCACCGAAATGCAAAAATATCCTGCCATTCTTTCGGGCTTCAGAGATATTTATTTTTCTTCTGTACCATACCGAATCGATAAAATCGGTATACCCTATTCCCGAAAGCTTACTTTCGGGGCAAAAGGGAACGTTGATCTCTTTCGAGAATTCGGCGTCGGCGGAAAACATTCCCCTTTCGGCGCCGCTGTTTCCGAAATCGAATTCAAAATCCCACAAGCCGTTAAGATTTTCCCAATCCGCACGCTTGAATTGAGGTTTCGGATGCTCACTGCGATAAATCATATATCCCTCACAGAACTATCATATTATAAACAAGACAGCCTACAAATCCGATCATAAGCACGCTTTGCAGCGCGATCCATTTTTTCCCGTTGGCGTTGAAAATGCTCATCGCACCGGCAACCGCTATCGCAAGAACGCCGATGATAAGGAAAACGAGCGTGCCTGTTTCGGGCAGACGGGTCTCGCTGATTATCTGCACGTATATCTTTTGGGGCAACAGGAAAACGGAAACGATCGCAAAAGCAAGGCTTGTTGCCGATATCGCAAGAGACGCGACCTTTAACGCTTTTTTATCCATATATTACTTTGCATCCTTTTCAAATACGAACTGCCAGATGCATTCGGTGTGATATTCGGTGCCTGCAGGTATCTTGCTCGATTTATTCTGGTCGTACTTCGAGAAATAAAGCTTGTTGCTGCTCGTGTTCATATCCCAGAATGCGGTCTTGAAGGTGTTCTTTTGATTTTCGAGAGAATCGGCAAAGGTGTTCACGCGGACGTCAAACTGATAACGCTTGTCGGTATAGCCGTAAATACGCACTCTCGTAGCCGCGTTGCCGCTGTTCATCGGGCCGGAATAGTCCGCCTTGCCCACCTTAAGAGTTTCGATAGTCTTGATAAGATTGCCGTCCTTGCCGATCATATCGCAGTAAAGACCGTATTTCTTTTCGATCGGGAACATACAGGTATAAGAAAGATAGTGATAGGTATCCTTTATATACTTATAGTCGACGTTAAGCTTGATTTCGGGGCCGACGAAGGTGTATTTTCTCGACACCTCTGCATAGATATCCTTTTCTTCATAGCTATCCTTATCCTTGTAACGGAAGCCGTATCCGTCACCGTCGGTATCGGCACACCACAAAAGCTTGGTCTTTTCGATAACGTGAAGCTTGTTAACGGTAACGCTTTCGCCCTTGTTAAGCTCGATCTTTTCCTCGGTCTCGCCGTTGTAAAGCTCAAGAGAAATAAGAACCTCGTTGCCGTGGTTACCGCCCGACCAGATATTACCGCCCGACGGCTTGTCGCTTACGCGGTAAACGTATTCAAGATCGGTGCTGCCCGAAACGAAAACGTGCATCTTGTTATCCGCCTTCAGGCTCCATGCGCCGAGGTTAAAGGTGCCCCAAGGGGTCTCCTTGACCGTAACGGTATGGTCACCCGCATCGGTGGTAAAAGTTATCGTATAAAGAGAATCGCTTGTTTTTGTAACCTTCATTTCGTGTGTTTCAACCTCCTTGGGAGAATTTGGCTGTTCTGCTATATCATAAACTGTATTTCCCCAATATTCGGGGCGGACGGGAATAGATTCCTCGGAAATCTCTAAGCTTTCCTCTATCTCTTCGCTTTCTGCTTCGGGAACCGAGCTTGTTTCCGAAGTTTCCTCCGAGCAGGCGAAAAACGAGCTAGCGCAAAGCATCGATACAAGGGTAAAAAGCAATATTTTTCTCATAGTACGTCCTCCTACTTATTTGTCTTCATTATAACAATTAACGCAATTTTATGCAACAGTTTTTTTAACAAAGCTCTTGAAAGACGCGATTTTATATGCTAAAATATTAATACCAACTTCAAACTTGAAAGGTGAATAAAAATGATAGTACGCAAACCGCCGATGGGCTGGAACTCCTGGAACACTTTCGGATGGAACATCGATGAAAATCTTATAAAAGAAACCGCCGATGCTATGGTCGAATCGGGCATGCTCGATGCAGGCTATGAATATCTCGTTATCGACGACTGCTGGTCGTTAAAAAAGCGCGATGAAAACGGACGCCTTGTTGCGGACCCCGTTAAATTCCCGAGCGGAATGAAGGCGGTAGCCGATTACGTTCATTCAAAGGGACTTAAATTCGGTATGTATTCCTGTGCGGGTACCTACACCTGCGCGGGCTTCCCCGGCTCCTTCGATTACGAATTTATCGATGCCGAAACCTTTGCTTCCTGGGGCGTCGACTATCTTAAATACGACTATTGCTTCCGTCCTATGGACCAACAAGGTCATTTGCTTTACAAAAAAATGGGCTTGGCTCTTGCAAACTGCGGCAGAGATATCTGCTTCTCGGCTTGTTCTTGGGGCGCCGACCAAACCAACGAATGGATAAAGCAAACCGGTGCACACCTTTGGCGCTCGACAGGCGATATCGTCGATAGCTGGGATTCGGTTAAGTCGCTTATTATCAAGCAGGATGAATATCTTACCACCAACGG
This sequence comes from Clostridia bacterium, assembly GCA_017561145.1. Taxonomy (GTDB): domain Bacteria; phylum Bacillota; class Clostridia; order Oscillospirales; family CAG-382; genus Coliplasma. The sequence continues at coordinate 28,877 of JAFZDO010000032.1, forward strand.
TCAGGGCTGCTTTAACGATATGGATATGCTTATCGTAGGTATGCGCGGCAAAGGCAACGTTGGACTTTCGGGCTGTACCGATGAAGAATACCGCACTCACTTTTCGGCTTGGGCATTCCTCGGCTCGCCGCTTATGGCAGGCGGCGACGTTCGCGATATGGACGAAACCACAAAGAGCATTCTTTTGGATAAGGAAATTATTGCGATCAACCAAGACGAAGCATACAGACAACCCTTTAACTGCGGCAACCATTGGAAGATAAACGACGTTAAGGTTTGGGCAAAATATCTTGAAGGCGGCGATATCGCAATAGGTATATTTAACCTTACCGACCACGCGGCAGATCCCTTTATTCCCCTTGACGCACTTGGACTTTCTCGCGTTTCGGGCAAGGCTGTCAGCGTTCGCGACCTTTGGAAGAAGGAAGAGCTTGGCGTTTATGCCGACGTTTTCCGTACCGACCACATCCCCGCACACGAATGCCGTATGTACCGCTTTAAGGTAGTCGATGCAAAATAAATGTATTAAATGCGATTCCACCCTTACGCCCGACGATATCGGAGCTTCGCGCAAGCTTATAAACCGCGGTATGGACAAGGATTTTCTTTGCATATCCTGTCTTGCCGAAAAATACGGCGTAACCGTTGAAAAGCTTAAGGAAAAGATCGAATATTGGCGCGAAAGCGGATGTATGCTCTTTGCGCCAAAAGAGTAAAGCGAATGTATTACAACAACAATCCGATCGAAATAATACAACCGAATATTTCAGAAAGCCCGAGTAAGGAGATCAGAAACCTAATACTCGGGCTTCCGATTCATGCAATCGATATAAAGGACGAATCGACCATTCACGCCGACCGTCCTCATATGAATTACAACACCGATTGCAGACTTCTTACCGACGGCGTTTATTCGCCCGACCGCGATTGGCACAACGAGCAATGGTTTCATTCTCACAGCGGCGGAGGAAGAGCGATAACCTTCAAGCTTCCCTGCCTTTGCTCAGTTTGCGGCTTTTCGATGAGCACCAACCGCGAGGATGCAGTCGGCATCCGCTCGCCGCGCTATATCAAGATCCGCGTTTCCTATGACGGAAGCGATTTTACAACCGTGTGGGAGCAGGATACTCGCTCCCCGCGAGATATGCGCACCGTCCTTTACAAGGGCGAATTCGAGCCTGTGATGGCGACCTACGTACAATTCGTTTACGATACGGTGCACCACGTTTATATCGACGAGCTCGAGCTTTATGGCTGTACCGATACAACCGGTGCTTTAATGCCGATAAACGACGGAAAGCCGATGTTCAACGAATTTGAATCGGCAACCGAAATTAACGAATATCCCGATGAAAATATCCTCGGCTCATCGAATATCGCTCTTTCCTATAACTACCGACCGATTGCCGATGACAAGGGATTGCAGACCGAATCGGATTATCTCCCCCTTGTCGCCTACCTTTCCGAAAAAGGCGAATTACTCGACACGTTTATGGACGGATTTCTTTATCTGCCCGACGTTTCCTTTGATTTTTCGCCGCGCGGACAACACGTCGAGGGCTGGCAGGAATACGTGGAAAGCGTTTTCGTCCCCGACAAAAACCTATCGGCGCTCGATAAAACCGTCGGACGTGTAAAGCAAGCGGTCGGTCTTGCCGATTATAAGGTCGGCGTATATTTCACGATCCTTTACACCTTTACGGGTCACGACGATTTCGGATATTTAAACGGCGAGCATCTTGTTTTCGATAACGTCGAAAGCCGCAAAAAGGCGATAAAGTGGCTTATTGACACGATGATAAGCCGCTATAACGAGTGCAATTACGAAAACACTGCTCTTTTGGGCTTTTATTGGTTCGAGGAGGCATTGAACCCGACCGACAAATACGAAGAAGAGCTTATCAAATTCACCTGCGACTACGTTCATAAAAAGGGCTATAAATGCTTCTGGATACCCTATTTCCGCGCGCTCGGATATGAGCATTGGCAAAAATACGGATTTGATACCGCTTGTATGCAGCCGAATTATATGTTCGACCTTGATATACAAAAAAGCCGCCTTTACGATACCGCAAGCGAAGCAAAGCGGATGGGTATGTGTGTCGAGCTTGAGGTATGGAAGATACAAGAGGACGTTCACGGAAATATCGACAACCCCGAGCATATAAAGCGTTTTATGGAATATCTTACCGTAGGTGCCGAAACCGGTTATATGAACACCGCAAAGATCTATTACCACGGCTCGGCTATCGGCGGCGTGATAACAAAGGGCTGGAGATCGAAAAATCCGCTCTACCGCGAAATGTACGATATGACCTACAAATTCGCAAAGCGCAAGCTTTAAACAAAAAGGGACTTCGCATGAAGTCCCTTCAGACCGAAGACAAATGGTCTGTTTACACCCTTGAAAAGAAAAACAACAAAAAAGCGCTCTTTCGTAATTATTCGAAGGAGCGCTTAATTTTTATAAGGAATTTAAATTTTTTATTGTATTTTCAAGGGTTTTGAAGAAAAACTTCGACTGCCGTAGTTTTCTACGCCAACGCTCGTTTTTCTTCAAAAACAGCCTCATTTCTCTCGGTCTGCTTCTTTTGTTATTCTCTTTCCCTCGGCTCGTACAAAACTATCGGGTCCTTATAGGTTGCGTCCCGGTGCAAAACGCCGTTAAGGTATGTTGTCCTTTTAATAACGATACCGTCCTCATCGTATTCAAGAACGTATTCGTACTCTTCGGTGGTCTCGCCGTATTGACTGCCGAATTCCTTATAATTATTGTACTCTGTTTTTAAAATTGTGTTGCCGTATTTATCGTATTCAGAGGTGATTTTATTTTTCAAGAATTCTTCGCCGCCATCTATACGCTTATAGGTTTCAGAAAGCGTTTCTCTTCCTTTGCCGTCGTATTCTGCAACGATCCTCGTGAAGATCCCGCTTTTGTAGCCTTCATAAAAAATATCTTGACCATCGGAATTATACTTATATTCATCTTGGATTGTAATATCGCCGTTTTCATCATACGTTATCATATATATCAACCGGCTGTCATCGTCGTATGCATATTCGGTTTTTTCCCTAACGTTATCGTCTTTGTCATATATGACACTAAGTATCTTTTTACCGTTTGCATCGTACGTAGACCTTGTCCTGCTTGTTACGCCGAATTCTCCGTTTGAACGACCCGAACGCTCAAAAAAGACAGTGTTTCCGCTTGCGTCATACTCCCAAATACGCTTTTCTGTCAATTCATTGCTTTGGTTGTATTTCATCTCAAGCGTCTTATTTCCGTTTTCGTCGTATTCATATACGGTTTTTTGCTCTTTGCCGTTGGTGTCGGTCTCCTTTACCTCGATCTTCCGACCGTTTGCATCATATTTGTATACCGTTTTTTGCTCTTTGCCGTTGGTGTCGATCTCCTTTACCTCGATCTTCCGACCGTTTGCATCATATTTGTATACCGTTTTCGACTCGCCGAATTCGTTTATCCGTGTTTCAACCGATATTTTTCCGTTTTCGTCGTATTGGTAATAAGCTTTTGTGATCTGTATTTCACGTCCGGACATACTGTGGGTTTCATGATACCTTATTTTGCCGTCAGAGAAATATTCGTTATAGTCATTTTGAAGCAGAGTCCCGTCGGCCTTATTCTGCAAATGCAACAGTGTATCACCGTTTTCGTTACATTCGCGTTTTTCACGCAATAAACCCTCTTCGTCGTACCTCGAAAACTCGCGTTCTTTCCCGTTTTCATAATACGATCTGAACGTTGTATCGCTCAGATCGCCGTATTCATCATAGTAAAGCAATTCTATATTTAAATAAACAAGCGTGAAATCCCGTAATATTTCTTTGCTGTCCTTGTAATTTCCAAGCGTTTTTAAGGTGATATAAGCGTCCTTGTAATTACCGTTTTCGATGTCCTCAAGCGCGTTACCGTATTTCATCGCAGGTACGATATAGGCGACCGTCGCAAACAAAATACAGCCGACGAGCAGTATCGATAGCGCGGTGATGATGATCGCTTTTTTATGCGAAGCAACAAAGCCCGCCTTTTTTTCGGGCATCTCGTTAAATACCTCTTCTATCTTTTTCATCTCGTTGTTCATCAAACCGCCTCCTTTAAATATTCTTCGTCTATTGCTAATACTCGTCAAAAACGACCCGAGGTTTCATCGTTTTTTTAATTTTTTATTTATTTTAATTATACCTCGCCTTTGTCTGTTTTTCAAGACAAAAAGGAGCTTATCTCTAAGCCCCTATTTACTTCAGTTAAACTTTATAATATATCCCTGACCGTCCTCAAACACCCAAGCGCGGTCATTAAACGGCTGCGAGCCGCAATCGAACCCTTCGGGCGTGAGATTGTATCCGTCGGACGAAATATAATAGCTTCTTCCGTCCTTTATTGCAAGATAAACACCGAGAGTCTGACCCTCTGTCTGTGTTGTCGTTATAAAATCGTATTCAAACGGGATTATAACTTTTTCGTCACTCGCAACGCCGTATTTACCGAGCTTCGAATCGTCGATAACGGGAGCATCTGTTCCGTCGAAAATTTCAAGCGGCGACTTTTCGGCTGTATATAAGCGGCAAGGCATCTGACCCTTTATTCCGCTCAGATCGAGGTCGACAACGTATACCCTTTTGTCTGCCTCGGAATAAACTGCCTCGTATGAGAAGTCATGAGCAGATATCACAAACTCGTCCAAATCAAACGTTACGTTGTTTTCGCTTATGCGGGTAAACCGAATAATTTGCTCATAATCCCCGTCCACGAATTCGCCGGGATTGAGATCAATCCAATTCAGGTCACACGGCTCGTATCTGCCGTACAAAGCGTGATAGTAAGTGCCGTTGACTGCGTCAAAAAAGCGGGTGACGGTTCCGTCGTAGATTGCGGTAATGCCGCCGCTTACACTCGTAAGGCATTCAACAGCCTGCAAGGGGCTTATCTTGGTATAAGCGATGCTGTAGCCCTTTGCGGCCTTGGCAAAATCATACCTATCCATCTTATAAAGATCGTCGTAAGTTATATCGCCCGAAGGAGTCGAAACGTCGGTATCCGAGCTTTCGGGGATCGAGCTTTCGGGGACCGAGCTTTCCTGTGTCGGCTTCGACGAATTATCGATTATAGTATTGCTGTAATCGTCGGGGACAGACGTGCTGTACCACGGTTTGCTTTCCTCGGTCGTTGCCGAAGAATCGGAATCGCCCGACGTTTCCTCAGAAGTATCGCACGAAGCCAAAACGCAGCTCAAACCAAGCAAAATAATAAGTAAAATAGATGTCAGCTTTTTCATATTCTGCCTCCAAAAAGATTGTCTTCACTTTATAAGACGAAAAAACATATACTTTTGTCACATAATTTCAAAAAAAAGTTAAGGGGAAGCCTTAACTTTTTTTGTCGAACATATTTCTGCATCTCGGGCAGGTTATTGTAATTTTGCCTCTGCCGCGGGGTACGCGCAGACGGGATTTGCATTTGGGGCATTTAAAATAACGGTGCTTACGGTCGGCAAGACGGGCAAAGAAGCCCTTTACAGGTCTGAAAAACGCCTTTACCCTTCCCCAAATTCGCAAAAACACCATATTTTCGGCGCGTCTTTTGTAAAAATTACGCGAAAACGCGCGCATAAGCCAAAGTGCAAGGAACATCAGCTGCAGTATCGAGAAGATCAAATCGCCGATACCGTAGGCGAAAAAGGTTGCAACGCCGAAAACAAGCGAAACGAGCATTATAAAAAGGTTTAAATGATCGTTTCCGTACCGTCCCATTAAAAATCTGCGGAACAATTGATCACATCCAAAAATATTTTAAAATACAATTACTTGCAGTTGTTTTCAAAGATCCAAGCCGAGCGGCACATTTCCTCAAGACCGCGTTCAGCCTTCCAGCCAATCTCCTCAAACGCCTTGCTTGCATCTGCATAGCATTCGCCGATATCGCCGGGACGGCGGTCGGTGATCTGATAAGGGATCTTCACACCGTTAACGCGTTCAAAGGTGTGAACCATATCGAGAACCGAATAGCCGTTGCCGGTACCGAGGTTGTAGACCGATGCGCCTTCCTTTTCAAGAGCCTTGAGAGCCGCATAGTGACCTGCCGCAAGGTCGAGCACGTGGATAAAGTCACGCACGCCTGTGCCGTCGTGGGTTTCGTAATCGTTGCCGAAAACGTTAAGGTGAGGAAGGATACCCTTTGCAACACGGGTAACGTAGGGCATAAGGTTGTTGGGGATACCGTTGGGGTTATCACCGATAAGACCGCTTTCGTGCGCGCCGATGGGATTGAAGTAACGGAGAAGAACTACCGAGAAACGCTTATCGGCAACGCAAAGGTCCTGAAGTATCTGCTCGATAAAGAGCTTGGTGGTGCCGTAAGGGTTGGTTGTGGAAAGCGGAAAATCTTCCTTTATCGGAACACTTTCGGGCTTGCCGTAAACGGTAGCGCTTGAAGAGAACACGAGCTTGAAGCAGCCGTGATCGCGCATTTCATAAATAAGGTTAAGGGTGCCGGTGATGTTGTTGTGGTAATATTCGATAGGCTTTGCAACCGATTCACCAACCGCCTTAAGACCTGCGAAATGGATAACGGTGTCGATATCGTTTTCATCAAACACCTTCTTAACGCCTTCGCGGTCGAGAAGGTCGATTTCGTAAAACTTGGGACGGATGCCTGTGATAGCTTCGATATGGTCAACTACCTCTGCCTTGGAATTGGAAAGGTTATCGAGAATAACGATCTCCTTGCCCTTCTGAATAAAATCAACGCAGGTATGCGAGCCGATATAGCCCGTACCGCCGGTAATAAGTACGCTCATTTGGAATACCTCTGTGCTGTTATTATTGTATATGTAAAGTATAATATCATATTTCTCTTTTGTCAAGCAGAAAGAAGAGTCACAAACGATAACATTTTTGTTGACATTGTTATATTTTTCATATAAAATACAGATGTATTAATATGCCGTCTGGTAAATATACTCTCTTTTGGAGAGTGAATTTATGAAACGGTATATCTTTATTGCAATTTCCGCACTTGTTCTTATATGCTTTATTATTTTTGCCTTCACCGTGCCGATATTTTCATCGGGCATCGAAAAAGAAGAGCTTCAAGCGCCCGAGGAACCGGATGCCGTCGATTTCAAAAGTGCTTCCCCGATCAACGCCGCAAGGTGTATGACGGTCATCGATGCGAAAACGGGTAATATCCTCTTTTCGCATAATGCAAACGAACGGCGCGGTATGGCAAGCACGACGAAGATAATGACCGCGCTTGTCGCTATCGAAAACGGCGACATAGAAGTCGAATTCGTCATCCCAAAAGAGGCTGTCGGCATCGAGGGAAGCTCGGTCTATCTTAAAGAGGGCGAAAGGCTTACCTTAAAGGAGCTTTTGTATTGCCTTCTGCTCGAAAGCGGCAACGATGCGGCAACGGCGATAGCAATTTCGATCGGAGGCTCCGAAGCCGAATTCGTTAAAATGATGAACGAAAAGGCGAAGGAATTGGGGCTAACGGACACAAGCTTTGCAAATCCCCACGGATTAAGCGACGAAACGCATTACACCACCGCGCACGACCTCGCGATAATTACCGCAAACGCGATGCAATACCCATTGTTTTGCGAGATCGCGGCAACCAAAAGATATTCGGTGCGCTATGACGGAACCGAAAATGGCAGACGTCTTGTAAACCACAACAAGCTGCTTTTCGGTTATAGCTATGCAACGGGAGTTAAAACCGGATATACCAAGCGCGACGGAAAATGTCTGGTCAGCGCCGCCGAAAAGGACGGGATGACCCTTACAGCCGTCACTTTGCAGGATGCCTTCCCTACCGCAACGCATAAGACTCTGCTCGAGCACGCCTTTTCGACACACGAAAGCATCAAGCTTGCCGATATCGGCGAACTAAAGCCGAGCCTACCGATAAAAAACGGCTTTTTACAATTCACAAGTCTTACAAACGCCGATACTGCGGAAATTTTGCTTCCCAAGGGATGTAAAATTTCCTGCGAGCTCGTACTTCCGCAAACGCTCGTCCCACCTCTTGAAAAGGGCGAAGCGGTCGGCTATGCCGTCTTCCGCGCAAACGGAAGCATAGTTTACATAATCAGTTTAGAAACAACCCAAGAAATAAAAGAAAAAAGGAAAACCTTAGCAGAAAAGCTTTTTGGAGAATAAACTTATGGAAAGCATCAAGCTTCAAAAATACGTTGCCGATTGCGGACTTATGTCGCGCAGAGCGGCTGAAAAGGAAATAGAACTCGGCTATTTCGCAGTAAACGGCATGACCGCTTCAATCGGTATGCGCGTAGATCCGAATAACGACGCCGTTACCTACAAGGGCAAGCCCGTTGTTATGAAGAACGACAGAAAGGTTTACATAATGTTAAACAAGCCCAAGGGCGTCGTTACCACGATGAGCGACGAAAGGGGCAGAAAAAACGTCGGCGAATTGGTCGATATCGGCATACGCGTTTACCCTATCGGCCGTCTTGACCTTAACAGCGAAGGACTGTTGCTTATGACCAACGACGGCGAGCTTGCAAACGCTATCGCCCACCCCAGAGGCGAGATCAAAAAGGTTTATGCCGTAACGCTTAAGGGCAAGGTAGAAAACGAAGAGCTTGACAGATTACGCGCGGTGCGTGAGCTTGACGGTGAAAAAATACAACCCGTCGGCGTCGAGCTCGTAAGCCGTAACGAAACGAGCAGTGTTGTAAAATTCACCCTTTCCGAAGGTAAAAACCGCGAAATACGCCGCATTTGCGAGCAGGTCGGCGTTTATATCACCAAGCTTAAAAGGATATCGCTCGGCCCGATACGCTTGGGCGATCTTAAGACAGGAGAATTCAGAGAATTGAATTCAAGCGAGCTGCGCGCATTAAAAAACGCCGTCAAGGGCGAAAAAGGAAGTAAAAAATGAGTAACGAAATGACATTTGAAACAGCACTTGCCAGACTCGAGCAGATAGTACGCTCGCTCGAAAGCGGCAACGTCCCCCTCGAAGACCTTATCAAGCTTTTCGACGAGGGCACGAGCCTCGTTAAATACTGCACGGGCGCCTTGGATAAGGCAGAGGAAAAGGTTCGCCTTCTTCAGATGAAGGACGGCGTTCTGACTGCAGAGGAGTTCGACAAATAATGGACTTTATCCAGGCACTCGACAAATATGCCCAATCAACCGAAAACAGGCTTTTATTCCATGCCGAAAATAAATTCGGAGGCGTCTCCTCGCTCGACGAGGCGATAAATTATTCGCTTTTGGGCGGCGGAAAGCGCTTGCGCGCCTATCTCGTGCAGGAGTTTTGCGATCTCTGCGGCAGAACCGCCGAGCATTCGATCGATTACGCCTGCGCTATCGAAATGGTGCACGCGTTTTCGCTTATACACGACGATCTTCCGAGCATGGATAACGACGATATGCGCCGCGGCAAGCCCTCGAACCACAAGGCGTTCGGCGAGGCGACCGCAATACTTGCGGGAGATTCGCTTGCGCTCGATGCTTTTCTTGTAATCTGCCAAACCGAATTTTGCTCGCCTCAACAAAACGAGCAAGCCGTTATTGCCCTTTCAAAGCATGCGGGCTCACTCGGAATGTGCGCAGGTCAGAAGATAGATCTCGACGGCGAGGGCAAAAGACTCGACGTTGACGAGCTGACACGTCTTGTCGACCTCAAAACGGGAGCATTGTTCTCCTGCGCGTGTCTTCTCGGCTGTATTGCGGCAAACGCAAGCGAAAAGCAAAAGCATGCCGCAATCAATTTCGGACTTTTAACGGGCAGAGCGTTCCAGATAGCGGACGATATTTTGGACATCCATTCGACTGCCGAGGTTTTGGGAAAAACCGTCGGAAAGGATATCGAAAGCGAAAAGAGCACCTTTGTTTCGCTGCTCGGCGAGGAAAACGCAAAAACTTTAGCGCTTGAATATATCGAAAAAGCGAAAAGCTCGCTTGACGAATTTGATTCAACCGACGCAAAGGCGCGTCTGACCGAATTTTGCGATTTCATCCTAACGAGAAAAAAATAAGAAAATTAACAGAAATATACAAGTAAATTCAAACCTATATAATATAATTCGTGCTAATTGGTCTTGAATTTCCGTATATTATGTGTTATATTATACATGATGGCGCAGTATCCTAGTTGTCCTTCTGCTGCTGAAAGCGTGCCTAAAAATACGCGTAAAGGCAAATCGATGAAGCTCCTTGTGCTTGCTGTCTATGCCCAATAGAGGGTGGGTGCTGGGAGAATAGGTTTGTGGGCGGTCTGTAATGGCATACGGAATTCGACCCACCTACCTTTGGAGGCTTTTTTCTGTGGATATCCGTACTCAAGAAGGGGTAAGCCCTTAGCATATGAGATATCTACAGTCTAAAGATTAAACCTATCATGCGGTGCATTTTTTGACGCTGTGGATAGATGTAGCCTGCCTTGCGTGGATATTGGCGGATACAGGTCTCGCCCGTCGGCGATTAGCTACCAAAGACGGGATATCCCTGTTGAAATCATATCTGCAAAAGAGGATTAGGCAGATAAGAAGGGGTATTGAGGAAAACTCCTAGGCTGAGTTAGCATCATAGCACATAGGCACAAAACGGATTGCAGTGTGGACTTATAGGCAATCAAGTCGCG
>JAFZDO010000033.1 GCA_017561145.1 Clostridia bacterium
CCCCTGCCCGAAAGCTTGCAAACGGTGCAGCCGAGGCTTGCGACTATCGGAGCGAGGATGAGCGTGGTTTTATCGCCGACACCGCCCGTAGAATGCTTATCGACCGAATTATCGCCAAAGCAGGAAAGGTCGAGCATATCGCCCGAATTTGCCATTGCGCTCGTCATGCAGGCGATTTCTTGGTCGTTCATACCGTTTATGCAGATCGCCATTAAAAGCGCGCTTATTTGGTAGTCGGGCAGTTAGCCCTTTGCGTATTCCTGCACGAAAAATTCGATTTCTTCCTTGTCAAGCGCAAGTGAACGCCTTTTTTTATCGATTATATCGTAAATTCGCATAATTTACCTCTATAATTCAAATCTGTTCGGGAGCAATTCATCTAAGGTTTTTATCAAAACAGCGTCGTTGTTTTTGAAGATGAGCCTGAAATCGCCGCCGCAAAATTCCGAAATAAATTGTCGGCATACTCCGCAGGGCATACAAGGCTTTGAAAAATCGTCGATTCCGCCGACGATGGCGATGCTTTCGAATTCGCGCACGCCCTCGCTCACAGCCTTTGTCATCGCTACCCTTTCGGCGCAGATGGTTGCCGAATAGGAGCCGTTTTCGATATTACAGCCGCAGAAAACGCGACCGTCCCTTGCAAGAAGCGCCGCTCCGACCTTAAAGCCCGAATAGGGCGAATATGCGTTATTTGCGGCATTTTCAGCCATTTTTATCAATTGAAGATCTGTCATATTCCCATCTCTTTCGCGATTTTTACGATGCGGCTCGTGCCCAATCTGTCGGCGCCGAGCGACAAAAATTCGTTTGCGTCATCAACCGACGAAATACCGCCTGCCGCCTTGATTTTCAAGCCGTTTTCGACGTTTTCGGCAAAAAGCTTGACGTCGTCGAAGGTCGCGCCCGATTTCGAAAAGCCGGTGCTTGTTTTGATGTAATCGGCGCCCGATTGCGATACGATCTTGCACATGATTCTTTTTTCGTCGTCGGTAAGCAGGCAGGTTTCGATGATGACCTTTAAGATTTTGCCCTTGCAGGCGTTTCGAACCGCTATGATATCATCCCTGACGTAATCGTAATTGCCCTCGCGAAGAGCACCGATATTGATGACCATATCGATTTCGTCGGCGCCGTTTTCGACAGCCTCGCGCGTTTCAAAAGCCTTGCAATTACTTGTTGTATTGCCGTTCGGGAAGCCGATTACTGTGCAGACCTTGACCTCGCCCTTGAGGATTTCGGCGGCTTGGCGAACGTAGCAGGGCGGAACGCAGACCGACGCGGTTTTATACCTGAGCGCATCGGCGCAGAGCGCGTTTATTTCGCTTGTTGTCGCGGTTTGAAGCAGCAGAGTGTGATCGCATTTGGTTAAAATTTCGTTTATGTTCATGGAATTCACCCTTTTTTCTTTTATTTTATCATTATACATGGCGTTTTGCAAGAGAAAACTATAAATAACAGCCGCCTTTAATGCGGTCTAAAAAAATATAACTAAGGTCCACGCGGGGTGGGTTTTGCTGACTTGAGGAAAGGGGCAAGCCCTTTCCCTACATTTTTTCAGAGCTTTCGTCCACGCGGAAAGAGGTTGTGGATAATAGCCGCCTTTAACGCGGGAACTGAAAAGGCGGATCATCCGCCCCACGCGGGGTGTTATATAAACCTTTACCGCAAAAAATTAAATAACCAAGGTCCACGCGGGTTGTGGGTAAGAATATAGCCGCCTTTACCGCGGGAACTGAAAAGGCGGATCATCCGCCCGCGGGGGGGAAAAAGAAAAAAAGAGATGCCTGCCACGGTTTGTAGCAGGCATTAGTAATTAGATTCTGATTGAATTCAGATTACGCGTTTCTCTTTTTTGCGAAGCAGTCGCTGCAGTATACAGGTCTGTCATCAGAGGGCTGGAAGGGGATCTTAGCTTCGCCGCCGCATTCAGCGCAAACTGCGGTGAACATTTCTCTGGGAGCCTTGGTAGCCTGCTTTCTTGCATCTCTGCAAGCCTTGCAGCGCTGGGGTTCGTTCTGGAAGCCGCGTTCAGCGTAAAATTCCTGTTCGCCTGCGGTGAAAACGAATTCGTTGCCGCAATCTTTGCAAGTTAAAGTCTTGTCTTCGTACATTGGTGGTTCTCCTCTTGTGGTTGTTTTTAATTTTCCCTTTTCGGGTTTTTTGGTTTAATGGGGCAAATTATCAGCGTCGCCGACTATTTGCTTGAGCTTGGTCCTTATGCGGAACACTGCATTCTGGATGCTACGGACACTTTTGCCCGTGGCGAATGCGATCGATTCATAGGGCATATCCGCCAGATAAAGCTCGAAGACGGTTTTTTCAAAGGGTGAAAGCGATTTTGTAACAAGATCGAACAAAAGCTTTACACGCTCGCTGTCGAGATGAACGTCCTCGGCGGAGGGGGTTATGCGGTCGTCATCGATAATTTCCGGTAAAGAGACCGTTTTTGAGGTTTGGCTTGCGTACTTACGCACGCCGCTGATAATGCTGTTTCGTACACAAAGAGAAGCAAAGGTTGAAAATGCGGAAGACTTCCCATCGTAGTTTCTTACAGCCTTCAGCAGACCGATAAGACCTTCCTGAAAGAGATCGTCGTAATTGGACGGGTCCTGATCGATTTGTCTGATATGAAAATCAAGAACGCGTTTATACGTCCTGGCGAGGAGCTCAAACGCTTGTTCATCGCCATTTTTTGCAGAAGCGATAAGTGCTTCTTCATTCGGTTGGGAATCATTTTCCCTTGTAACGGACAACACGTTTTTGTTCCTCCAAAGCCGCCGAAAATTTATCCGAAACTTCGGCATAATACTCTGTGTATTCAATTATACACAATTCATTTCATTTGTCAATAATGTTTTCAAACTTTATTAAAATTTTGTTAATATGCACAAATCAATGTTAAATCGAATCAACTATTGTCTGCAATCTTGCACGCATTTCGGGCATTTTGCCAAAAACATCCTTTGCAAGCGCAATTTGTGCACGGGTGCGGAAGAGGTTGTGATTGATCTTTTTGCACTTAAAGTATCTGTCGCCGTTTAAATAGTCGGTCAAAAATCTTGCCGCAAGCTCGAGCGTGATCGAAAGCACGCCGTCGGGCAGAGTTTCTATCTCGGCGTTTTCCACCTTCCCATTAATTTGAGGCACGAAGCCCTCGGCAAAGGCGGTGTAATAATCGAGATCGAGATAAACGCGCGAAAGATCCTCGTTATCCTCTCCGCCGGGGTTTGCGGCAAAGCGGACGGCATCGCCGAAGTCGTTTGCGACAAGTCCCTGCATTACGGTATCGAGATCTATCACAGCAAGGTGCTCGCCCGTTGCATTATCGAACATTACGTTATTGCATTTCGTATCGTTGTGCACGACGCGGCATTTAAGTATTCCCTTTTCCTGCATTTCGCAAAGCTTTACGGCATACTCCTCCATAGAAAGGAGATATTCGTATTCCGCACGGACGTTTTTGAGTCTTCCCATCACGTCCTTTTGAGCGGCAACGCGAAGACTTTCATAGCGTTTTTTGGTGTTATGAAAATCGGGAATGGTGGTATAAAGCGTTTCCGAGGGGAAATCCGACAAAAGGTTTTGGAATTCGCCGAAGGCTATACCGCTTGAACGGAGATGTGCGATATCCGCATGGTCGACGCTGTGCGCGTTGTAGATGCAGGAAAGCACGCGCCAGTAATCGCCGTTTTCGGTGATATGAAAATAGCTTCCGTCGGGCTTGCGGTAATAGTGCATAACGTGACGGCGCACGTCGTTCACTCCGCGTGCTCTGAGCTTATTTTCGATATGCTCGGTGACCTTTATTACGTTTTCGGCTATCCTTTGCGGTTCGGAAAACACGAAATGGTTGACACGTTGAAAGATGTATTCCCTCTCGCCGGTAATCACTAGGGTCTGCACAAGATAGGTATCGTTTATGTTTCCGCGACCGATGCAGTCAATCTTATTTATACTTCCCTGAAGACGGAATTCATCGATAACCGTTTCGAAAAGTGAATGAAGCTCTGTAATACTCAAGATCTTTCTATCCAATCTATAAAATAGTATTGTTCCTCGCGGTATTTTCTGTCCGCCTTTTCCCACATAGCCTTTGTTTGAACCAAATGGCATTCGGCAGAAAGAATATTGCCGATACGCAATTCATCACCGACAAGAAGGTCGGCAAGGCGGTAATAGCATTGGGCGACGCCCTTAAACCCGTGCGCGCGGCAGGGTGCTTTATAGGTTTTGCCGCTTGCGTCGGTAAAGGTATATTCGAAATCGCCGCCGTAGAGATAGTCAGGCTCGCTTAATTCCTCGACCGCGTGCATGCTCGTGTTGCAATTCATACCGCAGCCGATAAACAAGATCTTACCGTTCAGCTCCATAACGCGGCGGAAGGGCGAATTCGCTCCGCAGGGGGTTTTATCCAAAATATGTCCCGAGGTGACAAATTCCGCGTTTTTGCCGATCGCGGCGCAGGAGTGTGTCGGGTTCATACTGCGGATAACGCCTTGAACCTCGGTACGGAAATATTCGGGCAGATAGCCAACGTTCGATTTCGTTTCGTAATAATCGAAATTCGGCTTGTTGGGGTTGCAGTTTAGATAGCTCAAGGTCGGGAAAACGAGCGTTCCCTCTTCTCCAAGCGCATCGCGCAGTCCTTCGATAACCTCTTCGGGCTTTGCGCCGCCGAGCGATTTAAGCGACGAATGCACCAAAAGCGTATCGCCTTTATTTATTCCGAGTGCTTTTGCCTGCTCGGATATCTTTTTTGCGGTTTCGGTCATTTTATTTACCTTCTTTTATAATTCTTACCTGCTGTCGTGCAAGCGTAAGGGTGTTTTCGACGTTTTCATCGGTCATAAGATCAAATCCGTTTATGCCGTTTGCGGTATATTCGTTATCCGACATATTTGCGAGGATATGAAGCTTTTCTTTTCCGTTCGTGCGGACGATGTGCGCGACGCCCTCCTGCGGCACGCTTGCCGACAGTTCGGTCGATTTGAAAAGCTCTTCGCCGTTACGTACCGCATTGACCCTTTTGAAGAAGTCGATGTTTTTATCATTGAACGCGCCCGTCGGGAAGGTTTTTCGGTTAAAGGGATCGTGATAGCCCTCCATACCGAATTCGTCGCCGTAATAAATACAGGGCACACCGGGGAGCGATGCGAGCAAAAGGTAGGCTTGGGTTAAAAGCTTTAAGGCGTTTTCCCTTTCGCCCTCCGACATTCTGCGGTGCGCGAGTATTTCGTTCGATTCGCCCATATCCTCTTTTCCGCCCAAGACGGTCGCTATTCTTTCGGTATCGTGCGAGCCTAAAAAGTTCATCACGCTTGCTAACTTATGCGGAGGATAGTTTCGGTAAAGGGTATTGACCGTTTCGACAAGGAAATCGGCGTTGCCGTATTTAACGAAATCTATTATCGCGTTGCGGATGGGATAATCGGTGACCGAATCGAGCTGACTTCCGCGGAAATAGCGCTTTCTTTCGTCATAGGCTATTTTATTGGAGGCATCCTCCCATACCTCGCCGATGATAACCGCATCGGGCTTATAGGCTTTGATCGCACTTACGATTCTGTCCAGAAAGTCGCTTTCGAGCTCGTCGGCAACGTCAAGACGCCAGCCGTCGATGCCCATTTGCATATATTTGGGGATGACCTGCTCGGTGATGAAGGAAATATAGCTTTCGCATCTTACCGTGCGGGGAAGGTTTTTTATTCCCCACCAGCTTTCGTATACGTTGGGGAATTCGTTGAAGGTGAACCATTCGTAATAGGGCGATGCTACCCCCTTACTGCAGGCACCGTTGCCGTATTTGTTATAGGCGTCGAAATAGATGCTGTCGTTACCGACGTGGTTGAAAACACCGTCGAGTATGACCTTTATATCCATTTTATGCGCTTCATTGACGAGATGCGACAGCGCCTTGTCACCGCCGAAGCTTTTATCGACCGATAAAAAATCGGCAGTGTCGTATTTATGGTTGGAATACGCCGAAAAGATGGGGTTTAAATAGATACAGCCGATACCCAGTTCCTTTAAATAAGGGAGCTTTTCGGCAACACCGTAAAGGCTTCCGCCGAAATGGGTGTTGTTCGGGAAGGAATCTCCGCGCAAAGACGGATATTCGGGGATGCCGTTTTCCCAATCGTCATTATATATTGCGTCTTCCCTTTTTTCGCATTCACCGCCCTTTGCGAAGCGGTCGGGGAAAATTTGATACATAATTTTACCGTTGAGCCATTCGGGAGGGGCATATTTTTCGTCGTAGATAAGTATCTGCGTTTCGTTGACGAAATGAGTTTCGGCATAGCAATTATTCGATTCGTTAAACGCGGTGTAATAGCGCACGCCGTTTGAGATAAACTCGAAATGGCAGAAATAAAGCCCGTCGTCGGTCGGAAAATCCTTTTCGGTCAGCAAAACGGCGCAGGAAAAGGAGGAGGCTTGATTTGTTACCTCAATCTCCCTTTGGATAAAAACGCGTTCGTCGTTGCCGAGGTAAAAGAAAGCGCTTTGGCATTGTACGTCGGCAGAAAGCGTTATTGATATTTCGCTCCCCTTCGGGAAGGTGTGGTTGCCCGAAGGGGATGCTTTTGACGTGATTTTGAAATTCAGGTTCATTTATCTGTCTTGACCGGCTTTATATTCCAGATATTATCGGCATAATCGCGGATAGATCTGTCTGCGGCGAAGAAGCCCGAGCTTGCGATATTTGCAAGCGCCTTCTTGTTCCATTTTGTTCTGTCGGCGTAATCCGAATAGATCTGCTTGCGCGCTTCCTGATAGAAATCGAAATCGGCAAGGCACATAAACGGGTCGCTTACGCCGAAGGAATAGAGCAGATAGTTTGCGATATCGGCAAAGCTTCTGCCGTTAAAGCCGAGCTGTAATCTGTCGACAGCGGCTTTAAGCTCGGGGTTGCGGTTGTAATAATAAGAAGAAGCATATCCTCTGTCCCAAAGCTCTTGTACCTCGGGTGCGGTGTGACCGAAGATATAGATGTTATCTCTGCCGACCTGCTCTGCCATTTCGACGTTTGCGCCGTCGAGAGTGCCCAAGGTAAGTGCGCCGTTTATCATAAACTTCATATTGCCGGTGCCGGATGCTTCCTTACCCGCAAGCGAGATCTGCTCGCTTATTTCTGCGGCGGGCATAAGATGCTCGGCAAGGGTGACGTTGTAGTTTTCGAGGAAGACAACGCGCAATTTTTGGCGAAGCACGGGATCCTTTTCGATATCTGCCGCGATATAACAGATAAGGCGGATGATATCCTTTGCGGTGTAATAGCCGGGCGCCGCCTTTGCCGCGAAGATAAAGGTAGTCGGCGTTACGTCGGCATTGGGGTTTTCCTTTAATTTAAGGTATACGCTGATGATATTGAGCGCGTTTAAGAGCTGGCGCTTATATTCGTGCAGACGCTTTGCCTGAACGTCGAATACCGTATCGGGGTCGATAACGATACCCTTTGTTTGCTTGATATAGTTTGCAAAATCGACCTTGTTTTGCTTCTTTATCTTATCGAGCTGTGCCAGAACGGTCTCGTCGTCAGAATATTTATGGAAATCGGAAAGCTTGCTTGCATCCTTGCGGTAATCGGTGCCGATGGTTTCATCCAAAAGCTTTGCAAGCTTGGGGTTGGAATAGCAGAGCCATTTTCTGTGCGCGATACCGTTGGTTACGTTGGTGAAGCGTTCGGGATACATATCGTTGTAATCCTTGAAAACGCTTTCCTTTAATATATCCGAGTGCAAACGCGAAACGCCGTTTATATGGTGAGAGCCGATGACCGAAAGGTTTGCCATACGGACAGAACCCTTGTTGAGTATCGACATACGGGAAACCTTATCCCAATCGCCCGTATAAGCATCCCAAGCATCCGCGCAGAAGCGGCGGTTGATCTCCTTGATGATCGAATGGATTCTCGGAAGTCTTAATGCAAAGAGGTTTTCATTCCAGCATTCAAGCGCTTCGGGAAGCACGGTATGGTTGGTGTAGGAAATGGTGCGAGTCACGATATCCCAAGCATGCTCCCACGAAACGTGGTGGTCGTCGATGAGTATTCTCATCAATTCGGGGATACAGAGCGCAGGGTGGGTATCGTTGATGTGGATAGCAACCTTATCGGGAAGGTTGTCGAGCGATTTGAAGCGGAAGAGATGACGCCATACGATATTCTGGAGCGATGCCGAGACGAGGAAATACTGCTGGGTAAGACGGAGCAGCTTGCCCTCGTGGTGGTTATCGGCGGGATAGAGCACCTTCGAAATGGTTTCGGCGAGGGTGTTATCCTCGACCGCCTTTAAATACTGTCCCTGAGAGAAGGCCTCCATATTGAAATTATTGATATCTCTTGCCTTCCAGAGTCTTAGGGTATTTACCGCCTTGCTGTTGCCGCCCGAGATGAGCATATCGTAGGGAACGGCTTCGACCTCGTCGTAATCCTCGTAGATTATTTCGCAATGCGATTCCTTCCATTCCTCGCGCACTCTGCCGCCGAAGCGTACCTTGCAGGCGCGGTCGTGACGGGGCACGAGCCAGTTCTGTCCGTCGGGAAGCCAGATATCGGGTAATTCAAGCTGTTCGCCGTCGACTAATCTTTGCTTGAAAAGTCCGTATTCGTAAAGGATGCAATATCCTCTTGCGGGATAGTCCTGACTTGTAAGCGCGTCCATAAAGCAGCTTGCGAGTCTGCCGAGACCGCCGTTACCCAAGCCCGGGTCGGTTTCACATTCGTAAACGTCCTCGAGCGTAAAGCCCATTTTCTTCAATACCTTGCGGTATTCTTCCTCGAGACCGAGGTTGCAGAGGTTCATTTTAAGGGAACGTCCGATAAGGAATTCCATACACATATAGTAGACCTGCTTTGCTTCGGTCTTTACTACCTCGTCGGTGAATTCCTTGTTTCTCGTAGCGAGAATATCGCGCACGGACAAAACCGTGGCGTTGTAGATTTGCTGAATATCAGCGTCGCCTTCGCTTATTCCGTAGTATCGCGAAAGCTTTTGATTAAGCGATTCGCGGATCTCGTTTGCGACAGATTTAGATGCCATTGGGTTGGTTTCCTTTTATATTTCGTTAGAATTGATTGTAAAGCTCTTTATAGGACAATGCGCTTTGCTTCCACGAGAAGTCTACGCGCATAACCTTTTTACGTAATTTTTCAAAGCCCTCGCGGTCGTTTTTGAACATATCGGTCGCGCGGGTCACCGAGCCGAGCATTTCATAAGCGCTGTATGCCGCAAAGGTAAAGCCGTTGCCGCCGCCGACGCATCCGATATCCTTGATGCTGTCGTAAAGACCGCCTGTTTCGTGGATAACGGGGATCGCACCGTAGCGCGAGCATATCATTTGAGCCAAGCCGCAGGGCTCGCTCTTTGAGGGCATTAAGAATATATCAGCCGCGGAATAGATGCGCTTTGAAAGGTCGCGGTTGTAGGTAATAAGAGTTTTGCACTTTTCGGGGAAGCGCTCTGCGAGAGATTCGAAATAATTTTCATAGCTCTTGTCGCCCATACCGAGAACGACGAGCTGGACGTCATCGCGCAGCATATCCTCACCCGCGAGCATAACGAGGTCAAGCCCCTTGTGGCTGACAAGGCGCGAGATGACTGCGATAAGCGGAACGTCACGCTCGGGCAGGCCGAGCATTCTTTGAAGCCCCGATTTGCAAATCGCCTTGCCGTCGGTATTGCGCGAATTGAAGTTGGCGAAAATCTCTGTATCCTTGCTCGGGTTGTAATAATCCTTATCGATGCCGTTTAATATTCCCGAAAGCTTAAAGGAGAAGAGATTGAGCACGGTATCGAGCCCGTGGGAGAATTTGGGAGAGAGTATTTCTCTTGCATAGGTGGGGCTTACGGTGGTAACTCTGTCGGCACAGACGATAGCGCCCTTTAAAAGGTTGATACATCCGTCGTATTCGACTATTTCCCTATCCGATTCCATAAGGCCGAACACGTCGCCAAGGATGGCGAAATCATAGATGCCCTGATATTGGATATTGTGGATGGTAAATATCGCCTTTGTGTTCTTAAAGCGCTCGTCGATTTTCGCATAGCATTGCTTCAAATAGATAACGCTCAATGCCGCGTGCCAATCGTGTGCGTGGAGGATATCGGGGATAAAATCGATATCGGGCAATATCTCCATCGCGGCGCGGCAGAAGAAGGCAAATCTTTCGGCATCGTCAAATTCGCCGTAAAGGCTTGCGCGCTTGAAATAATATTCGTTATCGAGGAAGTAATAGGTCACGCCCTTTTGCTTGTATTCGAAAATGCCGCAATATTGCTGTCTCCACGAAAGGTTGACGGTTTTCGAGCCTAAAAACTTCATCTTTTTGCGGTATTTTTCGGTCACCTGAGAATAAAGCGGCAAAATAACGCGGATGTCGTCCTCCTTTTGCTCGGAAAGAGCGATCGGAAGCGAGCCGATAACGTCGCCGAGTCCGCCCGACGATGCAAAGGGCAGAGCCTCGCCTGCTATGTAAAGTATTTTTTTCATAATTTTATTTCCTTTGAAATACAAAATAGTTCCGAGAGACGCTTTTTGAAAAAAGCTTCTCTCGGGCTCTCTTTCAAAAACTTTTGAACCAAATTAATTCAAAACGCACATTCAAAATGCAAAGCATTTTTATAATCAAATGTTATATTTTCCAAGGACATGCGCCTTGGAAAATATACCTTGGAGCATCGCAACCTTGGACAAGCCGAAGGCGCGCACAAGGTTGGCGCGAGCGCACGATGCTCACAAAACCCATTGAAATCCTTGCGATTTCAATGGAGAGCGTAGCGACTAAACGTGCATATCCTTATCGATAAAGAAGGGCTTGGTTTCGTGGCCCGAAAGGACGCGTCCGTCGCGGATGACTACGTTTTTATCGGTGATGACGCAATTCAAATAAACGTTTTCGCCGGTGATGGTATCCTGCATGATGATACTGTTCTTTATATGGGTATTCTTGCCGACCTTTACGCCGCGGAAGAGGATGGAATTTTCGACCGTGCCCTCGATAACGCAGCCGTCAGCGATGAGCGAGTTACGAACGATAGCACCGGTAACATAGGATGCGGGTGCGGAATTGCGAACCTTTGTGAATACGGGGCGGTGCTCTACCGAGAAGATGGATCTGCGGATATCGGGATCGAGAAGATCCATACTGCAACGGAAATAATCGGAAAGCGAGCGGACGGTTGCGAAATAGCCGTCGAACTTAAAGGTGCGGATGTTATGGAATTTGCAATTACGAACGAGGATGTCCTTGGTGAAGCTCGTATAGCCTCTTGCGATAGCGTCGGCGATAAGCTCCTCGAGATATTTTCTGCCGACTACCATAATGCGGACGCAAACGTCCTCGAAGCCGTTTTTGAGTCCTTCGTATTCGCCGACCTCGGTAACCTTACCCTCTTCGTCCGAGCGGACGATCATAAGAGTGCGCGAGCTGTCCTGCGAAACGTAGCTGCTCTTGACACCGAGCGTTATATCGGCGTTGGTGGCGATATGCTGATCGATCATCGCAGAAAGGTCGATATTGCAAACGGTATCGCAGTCGGAGAGGACTACCAATTCCTCCTTACAGCCCGAAATGAAATCGCGGATGCTGATAAGCGCTTCAAGACGGGTGCTGTAGAGAAGGTTGCTCGAGTTTGCAAACGCGGTGATATAGGGCGGAAGTATTTTGATACCGCCGTGACGGCGTGCCAAGTCCCAGTCCTTACCCGAGCCGATATGGTCCATAAGAGACTGATAGTTATAGTGGGTGACGATACCGACGTGGGTAACACCCGAATTTACCATATTTGAAAGTGCGAAGTCGATCAATCTGTAACGGCATCCGAAGGGTACCGATGCCATGGTACGCTGCTTTGTAAGCTCGTATATGCTTTTTTCGTTAATACTCGAAAAGATGATTCCTACTGCGTTCATTATACGTTACCCCCTTTTGCAGAAAGCTCGGCAAGCATTTCCTTGCCGCAGATCACTCCGTCGGGCACGCTTACGCCCGCAGGGACGGTAAGACCGCCGCCTAAAAGTGTGATGCCCTTTGCTTCCGCGATGCTTTTACCTACTGTTGCTTCCTTGCTTATTACGGTATCCGAATCGACGACCGAATAATCGACGGTAGCGTCTGCCTTAACGGTCACGTTGCCCAAAATCACGCTGTCGCGGACGGTTGCGCCCTTTTCGACGACAACGCCTGCCGAAAGGACGGAATTGATAACGGTACCGTAAATTTCGCAGCCTTCGGTGATGACCGAGTTGCTGATAACGGCACTCGAGCCGACGAAGTGCGGCGGATGAGCCTCGTTACGGGAAAGGATGCGCCAGGATCTGTCCTTGAGAGGAAGAGCGGGACGGGAGCCCAAAAGGTCCATATTCGCTTCCCAGAGAGAATCTATTGTTCCGACGTCCTTCCAATAGCCCGAAAATTCAAACGCGAAGAGTCTTTCGCCTGCGTTGAGCATTGCGGGGATTATGTTCTTGCCGAAGTCCTTTTCGCTGTTTTCGTCAGCCTCGTCGGCTTCGAGATAGGAAAAGAGCTTATCCTTGCTGAATACGTAAACGCCCATCGACGCCTTTGTGGATTTCGGTTCCTTGGGCTTTTCGGCAAATTCGGTAATACGGAGATTTTCGTCGGTGGTCATGATACCGAATCTCGACGCCTCCGCAAGGGGAACGTCAAATACTGCGATGGTGCAGTCTGCATCGTTCTTTTTATGTGCCTCTATCATTTCGGCATAGTCCATTTTATAGATATGGTCGCCCGAAAGGATAACGACGTATTCGGGATCGAACTTATCGATGAACTGCATATTCTGATATATTGCGTTTGCGGTGCCCTTGTACCAATCGGCACGCTTTTGCGCCTGATAGGGAGGAAGGGTCGTTACACCGCCGAAGGTTCTGTCAAGGTCCCAGGGCTGACCGTTACCGATATAGCCGTTGAGCGCAAGCGGTTGATATTGGGTAAGCACGCCTACCGTGTCGATACCCGAATTGATACAGTTGGAGAGCGGAAAATCGATAATGCGATACTTGCCGCCGAAGGGAACGGCAGGCTTTGCGATACGTTCGGTAAGCAAATAAAGTCTGCTTCCCTGTCCGCCGGCAAGCAGCATTGCGACCGTTTCTTTCTTAGTCATCATTACTTGTTTCTCCTTTTATTGTCTATAATTATATGCTGTTATTTATTTTCTTCGCTTTCGATCGCATAGATGGTATCGAACGCGTTGCCGTCCTTAACGTAGGGCAGCCATTCCATTACGAATGCATAGATGAGCAGAAGCATTGCCGCCGAAAGCATTACCGCCGCAAAGATGCGCACGAACGTCTGATAATGCCTTTCGGCAAAGCTTTTCTTATTCACGGCATAATACCCCCTTATAATTTCTCACCCTGTATTGTACCACCAAAAAATCCCAAAATCAATAGAATCGACCGAAAAAGTGCGTTTTCTACATTTAAATATATATATAATCAATAAAATCGCAATTTTTAGTTACTTTTTTTGAAAAAAGGTATTTACAAACCGTTTCGGGTGTGATATATTATTGTGGAATGCGGACTTGCACGGTTTACGGACACACGGGTAATTAACCCGACTTCACCAGCCGTTTGCCGAGTTTGTTCCGTGAAAATATTTTTTGAAAGGTGAAACACCATGATCACAAAGGAAAACAAGCAAAACATCATCAAGACCTTCGCAGTTCACGAAGGCGACACCGGTTCTCCCGAGGTTCAGATCGCTATTCTCTCCAAGAGAATCGCTGAGCTCACCGAGCACCTTAAGAAGAACCCCAAGGACAACCACAGCCGCAGAGGTATGCAGCAGATGATCGGTAAGAGAAGAAAGTTCCTCAACTACCTTCTCAAGAACGATATCGAACGCTACCGTTCTATTATCGAACGTTGCGGCATCCGTAAATAATTTCGAACTTGTTCGAAATTATTTAAAACGGACTTACAAAAGTTTCTGTGATCAACACCTCGGTTTTCTTTTACGATCTCCGAGGTGTTTGATTGCAAAGCCTTAGCTTTGCACACAATAAGAAAAGGTAATTATCTGGCGGTTTAGCAGTTAACTGTGTGCCGAAAAGGGTTCGGCGTGCACTTAAATGTTAAACTTTCAAGAAAATTGCCTTTCGTATATTTAAAAAAAGAAAGGAAAACAAGAAAATGTTTAACAACTTCAAAACGTTCAACTACGAGCTTGCAGGCAGACCCTTGGTTATCGAAACCGGTAAGCTTGCTCAGCTCGCAGGCGGCTCCTGCTTGGTTCGCTACGGTGAAACCGCGGTTCTCGCTAACGCAACAATGTCCGCCGCTCCCAGAGACGGCATCGACTTCCTTCCCCTCTCGGTTGATTACGAGGAAAGACTTTACGCTGCAGGTAAGATCCCCGGCAGCTGGAACAGACGTGAAGGCAGACCTACCGAGCACGCTATCCTTGCATCGCGTGTTATCGACAGACCTATCCGTCCCCTCTTCCCCAAGGATCTCCGTAACGACGTTGTAATTTCGCTTACCGTTATGTCGGTCGATCCCGATTGCTCGCCCGAAATTTCGGCGATGATCGGTGCATCCATCGCACTTTCTATCTCCAACAGTCCTTGGAACGGCCCTATCGCAGGCGTTTTCGTTGGTCTTGTTGACGGCAAGATCGTTATCAACCCCACCGCAGAGCAGAGAGCAAAGAGCGATCTTGAGCTTACCGTTGCAGGTAGCAAGAACAAGGTCGTTATGATCGAAGCAGGCGCAAACGAGGTTGACGACGACACCATGTTTGAAGCTATTATGAAGGCTCACGAGGCTATCAAGCCCGTTTGCGACTTCATTACCGAAATCCAGAACGAAATCGGCAAGGACAAGTTTGAATATCCCTCTTGCGATATCGACCACGATATGTTCGACAAGATCGAAGCTATGGTCGGCGAAGACGTTAAGAAGGCACTTGACACCGACGATAAGAGAATCCGCGATGCGGCTCTCCAGCCCATTTACGAAAGAGTTTACACCGAGCTTGAGGAGGAATATCCCGAAAGCAAGGGCATGATCGACGAATGTCTTTACAAGCTTCAGAAGCAGATCGTTCGCAGATGGCTCCTTGACGAAAAGAAGCGTGTTGACGGCAGAAGAATGGACGAGATCCGTCCCCTTAACGCAGAGGTTTCTCTCCTTCCCCGTACCCACGGCTCGGGCCTTTTCACCAGAGGTCAGACTCAGGTTCTTACCATTGCAACTCTTGCACCCGTTTCCGAAGCACAGCTTCTTGACGGTATTGACGAAGAAGAAACCAAGAGATATATGCACCACTACAATATGCCCGGCTACTCCGTTGGCGAAGCAAAGGCATCGAGAAGCCCCGGCAGACGTGAAATCGGTCACGGCGCATTGGCAGAACGCTCGCTCGTTCCCGTGCTTCCCTCCACCGAAGAATTCCCCTATGCTATCCGTTTGGTAAGCGAAGTTGTATCCTCCAACGGTTCTACCTCGCAGGCATCGGTTTGCGGCTCTACTCTTGCGCTTATGGACGCAGGCGTTCCCATCAAGGCTCCCGTTGCAGGTATCTCCTGCGGTCTTATTACCGAAGGCGACAGCTGGGACACCATGATCGACATTCAGGGTCTTGAAGACTTCTTCGGCGATATGGACTTTAAGGTTGCAGGTACCAAGAAGGGTATCACTTCCATCCAGATGGACCTTAAGATCGACGGTCTTACCCCCGAAATCATCAAGCAGGCTCTCACCACCACCCACGAGGGCAGAAATTATATCCTTGACGAGATCATCACTCCCTGCATCGCAGAGCCGAGAAGCGACGTTTCCAAGTACGCTCCCAAGATGATCTCCACCAAGATCGATCCCGAAAAGATCCGCGAGGTTATCGGCTCGGGCGGTAAGGTAATTCAAAAGATCTGTGCCGATACCGAATGTAAGATCGATATCGAGGACGACGGTAGCGTATTCATCGCGGCTATCAATAAGGACAACGCTTACAAGGCGTTGAAGATCATTGAAGCTATCGCGAAGGATCCCGAACCCGGTGAAATCTTCTTCGGTACCGTTACCCGTATTATGAACTTCGGCGCATTCGTTGAAATTGCTCCCGGCAAGGAAGGCTTGGTTCACATTTCTCAGCTCGACAAGAAGCGCGTTGCTAAGGTTGAAGACATTGTTTCGATCGGCGACACCATTAAGGTTATCGTTCAGGAAATCGACGAAAAGGGCAGACTTAACCTTTCCCGCAAGGATGCGTTGGATGTCGTAGAGGACATTTAAGTTAATATTTGTTGATTTATGATTGATTTACGAGAGAGGAGCTTTTTGCAAAAAGCCCCTCTCTCGAACTCTCTCCCCAAAAACTTTCAATATTAATTAATTATTTTAATGATCGCAATTTGTGCGGTCTTTTTATTTATTATACCATACCTATCACACGAAAGTCGTCCCATTATTTTCTACGATTATTCTACGGAATGTTTATTTATATCGTTTGCGCTACGTTTATGATATAGCCTTCCCCCTAATCTGGGGTCCCCGAAAACGCTTGTCGTTTTTGGGGTGGGTGTGGGAAGGTGTCGCGGCTTGCCGTGACGGATGAGGGGCTTTTAAAACAAATATGATAAATATTCCCCCTCATCAGTCAGTGCTATTTTACCGCACTGACAGCTTCCCCCCGAGGGGAAGCCTTTTTTATTTGTTACGGCAACAGTCATAATAGCCTTCCCTTATACCCCAAAAACGGTTCTTGTGCTATTTACACAATCGCCCCTATTTTATTTTTGCAAAACAACGAATTTCCGCGTGTCGCGTGCTTTTATATTGAATTTTGCGGAAAAGCGCCTTATAATGTAATTGAAATAACATTATAGGAGGTAATTATGAAAAGAATTTTACGTTCGGCGATAGCGTTATTATTGGTGCTTGTCTTTTTTGTCGGCTGTACGGCTAATGA
>JAFZDO010000034.1 GCA_017561145.1 Clostridia bacterium
AAACGGCTCCTTTGTGTAAAGGGAGCTGTCACCGCAAGGTGACTGAGGGATTGTGTTTTTAACTTAATTATGATAACGGCTACGGTTACTCCATAACCTACAATCCCTCCGTCAGCGCTATTTTACCGCGCTGACACCTCCCGAACGGGGTCCCCGAAAACGCTTGCCGTTTTTGGGGTTAAATGCACAAGGGAGGCGATTCAGAATTCAACGCAACATCAATGCACAAATAAAAATTAATATTGAAAGCTTTTTGAAAAGAGCGCGAGAGTCACTTTTTTTAAAAAGGGGCTCTCGCACTATATTTCACAAAACCCTCGTTGCACATTTGTGCAATATGCTTCGTTTTATAGACTGAGCGTAGAAAAATACGGGATGACAAGGGCGGGGAAAGGGGTGTATAATTCAAATGAAGAGAGATGATCGCGAGTGCGTATGTATAGTTTGTTTCGTTTGACTGTCTTGTGTTTCGTATATCGTATATGAAAGAAATGAATTAAATAAATTTTGTGTCTGTTGTATGTATTGTATGTATACAAACAAGACAAACAAAGTAAACGAAACAAACATACGTAAGACACCAAAAATATATTTTTAATTATTTATGGAGACAAATATGGACAACAACATTATTACGTTAGTAAGACATTTCAACACGAGCACCTCGTTTGAAAGGGTGTTATCGATCAACGATTACCAGATAGGGCAATTAATGCGCTCTATCGAGCAGTTGGGCGTTGAAGCCATCAAGGAAGCGTTTGACAGGGCAGAGCGTTCGCTCTTTTTAAGCGGCAAAAAGGTTCCGACGTGGAGGGCGAGCTTTGGCTGGCTGATAAAGCACGAGAATCTCAAAAATATACTTAACGGCAAATATGACGATTATAAAAGCACGCGTACGATGCTTCCTGCCGACGTCTGCGACTCGTCATTATCCAATGCCGACGAGCTTGTTTCCGCCGCATTGGCAAGAGGCTTTGATGATTTGTATGAATAAAATTAATAATTAATTATATAAAGTTTTTTGGGAGAGAGCACGAGAGAGGGGCTTTTTTCAAAAAGTCCCTCTCTCGTAATATAAATTATTAATCAAGCAATCTTCCGTTTCAAAACGATATAGTCGTATTTTTCGACCGAGCCGTTTTCGTTCACGTCCGCAGCCTCTTGCTGAGCCTCGTTAAGCTCGATAGTGTTTATAATAGCTCGCTTGACGAGGATATAATCGTATTTTTCGAGCAAGCCGTTGCTGTTAACGTCGCCTCGCGTGCTGCATTCCTTTATGCCGTATGCCTCGAGCTCGGATATCATTATCCAGTTTGATTTTTCGGCGATGAAGCGGTATTGAATATAGCGCGTCTTAACGGGCGAGCCGAAATTAACGGTTTCGACCGTCATTTTCGCCTCGAGCGTGTCGTAGGGAATACAGCTTCCGACAAGCTCCCATTCGTTTTTGTCGTCGGAAACGTAAACCTCAAAGCTATCGGGCACTTTAATTCCCGCACCCTGCAAGCGCGACGCGATATATGCGCTTACGCCGTCGACGTAATAATTGCCGCCAAGATCAAGCGTGACGTAGGCATAGCCGTTTTCCTTATAGGCGGGATCGTTTTTGTTAAACGCCATCCAGCTTGCATTGTCGTAAGCGGTTTTGGCATCGGTCCGCACTCCGTCGGTAAGCGTTTTGTTGCCTTCGTCGGGGTAGGAAGTGTTTACGGCTGTGGATTCATAGCTCTTGTTAAGCGCAACGTTTTCTCGCGGTTCTTCGGAATCGGGCTCGGACGAATTTTTGTTAACGGCGCCGATAACCTCGATCTCGTTAAGCAAAACGCGAACGTTGCGCGGTAAAACGATGCTCACGCGGACGTAACGTGCGGTCAAGCCCTTGGTTTCAAGCTCGGTCCAATAAGCAGTCGGGGTAGTGGTTGCCGCCAAAACGTCAAAGCTTCCGAATTTTTCAAAGCTCTTTCCGTCGACCGAGGTATAAAGCTCTATCGCTTCGGGCGTGCCGTATTTTTCAAGCAAAAGCTTTGCGGTGGTGCCGCCCAAAAGGTGGATGCGAACCTTTGATATATCGTAAAGCGTGTCGAAATCGAATTCGATATTCGCAACACCGTCGTAAGCGTTTATCGAATCGGAAACCGAATACCAATTCTTTTCGTTGTCGTAAAGCGAAATTGCCATACCGTCGTTAAGGAATGCGTTTGTGTCCTTGGTTGCGGCGGGAGCGGTATAGGGCTCTTCGTAAGCGATATTCTGTTTCTTTTCCTTGGGTGTATCCTTGATTATTTCAAAGCTGTCGATAACCTCCTTGCTCGTCGATGCATAGGTGGTGAGCTTAAAGGAGGTTTCGGTTATTTCGATGTTGGTAAACGCCATCTTGTTTTTGATGGTGATTGCCGAATGGGGCACAAGCGCACTGTCGAGCATACCGTAGTATTTCGAGCCCGAGGAGCTGCCGCCCGTGAGGTAAAGGATGCCTTCGGGGTTTTTAACGCTTTTTGCCGAGGATTTGTTTGCGGTAAAGCCGTCGGACATTATATAGCTGCGCGAATAAACGTGGTCGTGTCCCGAAAGGACAACGTCGATATCATACTGCACAAAAAGCGGAACGAGCTGGGAGCGTGTAAGGATAAGCGGATCCTTGACGTGGTTGCCCCCGCCCGAGAACATCGATTGGTGCATTACGATTATCTTCCAGGTGACGTCGGGGTTTTTCTTTATCGCGTGGTCGATAATAACCTTGTGCTCTGCCGCCGAAAGATTGTTGTCGTTAAGATGTATGAAAAGCGTGTTGTTATAGGTGTACCAATAATCTCCGCCTGCCGCAGTCGCACCGTAGAGATAGCCACTTATCGATTTGTTGGGCACCGAGAAATAGCGCGAAAACCCGTTTTCATAGCTATCGTGGTTGCCGACCGTGGGCGCAAGCGCAAGCGAGGTCATTTGGGAAGGGGAGAGAAATCCTGCAAATTGCGGATCGTATCCGGCACTGTCGACCTGGTCGCCGCCCGAAATAAGAAGCGAGGTTTCGGGGAACATCTCTGTCGCGGTGTTAAGCGTTACCTTCCAGTTTGCAGAGTCGGTTCCGACATTGCCCGAAGCGCCGATTTGCGCGTCACCGACGAAAATAAAGTTAAATTCGTCGGCAGGGTCGGTTTTAAAGGTGTAAATCTCCGAAACGCTGTCGCCGTTCACAAGACGGTAAACGTAAGTGGAATCGGGCTGAAGGTTCTTCATCGTAGCGCGGTAAATAAAGGTCGTGCCTTCGTTCGCATAGGTCGCCTTTGCCGTTTCGAATTCGGTGGGGAAGTCTTCGCCGTTCTTTATCGCATATTCAACTCTGCCGTTGCCGGAGGGGAAACGCCAGGTTATGTTTCTTTCGGATTCGTTCTTGCCAACGTTCATAACTATCGACGATTGACCGCCAACGCCGATCGCAAGGCGCGACATATCGAAATAAACGTCCGAGCTCGTCTTGTTTGCCTGATGAAGCTCGACCGCAACAACGTTCTTGCCTTGCTTGAGGATAGACGTATCAAAGGTAAAGGAATCGGTCAACGGAGTGCCCAAGCCCGAACCGCCATAGGAAAGGTTGGTCGCAAATCCGCCGCTCGGCTCGTAATAGGATGCAACCTTCGTTCCGTTGATATAAACTATAACGGCATCGTCGTAGCTTACCGTACCGACTGCGGTTGTTCCGCTTGCGGGAAGCTTGTCGAGCGTAAATTCGGTTCTGAAGAAATAGGTGGGGATGTTTTCGCCGTTGGATTTGTATTGGTTAAGCAAAACCTCGATCTTCGTGCCGTCGCTAAACGTTGCAAGCTTGCCTGCTTGCGCGCCGAATTTCGCGGTATGTCCCTTGCTGGTCTTCCATTTGCTATCGTTAAACGAGGCACTCGTCCAGCTCGTGCGGTCTGTGCCGTCGGAAGGATCGCTGCCGTCGTCGAGATATTTCCAAACGGTTGAAAGGTCGATCATAACGCCTTCCTGCTTTTCTGCCGCGCTGACCGAAGATGCCCCTTCGAAGCACAAAAGCGAAAAGAGCATCGAGATCGAAAGGATCAAAGCCCAAAAACGCCTGTTGTTCATTGTGTTACTCCTTTAGCTTAGTGATGTAACCTTTGTTTTATTAAACCACATCGCGCGCGGTTTGTCAATAAGGTGAAGGCTTTTGGATGAACGCTTTAAATTACACGAGGCGAAAGCTTTCATAAAAGCGCTTCGGTATGAATATGGCTTCCCTTGGGGGGAA
Organism: Clostridia bacterium; assembly: GCA_017561145.1. Lineage (GTDB taxonomy): Bacteria > Bacillota > Clostridia > Oscillospirales > CAG-382 > Coliplasma. Next base: position 4,250 of record JAFZDO010000034.1, read on the forward strand.
GGCAATTCTCGTCGCAACGCTCATTATACAATAAATTTATATAAAAATCCGCGACATGCGCGTGGATTTTTATACCTTAGAGTGCCGCGAGCGGTGAGCGAGATGCGAATGACCGGCACTCACAAAACCGACCAAAATGCTTGCATTTTGTGTCGAGAGCGAAGCGACTATGGGGTCCCTAAAAACGCTTGCCGTTTTTGGGGAGAGCGAAGCGAAGACAAAAAAAGAAGACCGTAAATAAATACAGTCTTCTTCTTCGAGTATACAAATGTAAAAATTACTTGAGAGTAATCTTTGCGCCAGCTTCTTCGAGCTGAGCCTTGAGGGATTCTGCTTCTTCCTTGGAAACGCCGGTCTTAACCATCTTGGGAGCGTTAAC
>JAFZDO010000035.1 GCA_017561145.1 Clostridia bacterium
GATGTTGTAATTCTCTTAGGTGGCAGCACAGGCCGTGACGGTTGCGGCGGTGCAACCGGCTCCTCCAAATCCCACACCTCCAAGTCCTTGGAAAATTGCGGAGCAGAGGTTCAAAAGGGTAATGCACCCGAGGAACGTAAGCTTCAGCGTCTTTTCCGTAATCCCGAAGCAAGCCGTCTTATCAAGCGCTGTAACGACTTTGGCGCAGGCGGTGTTTCGGTTGCTATCGGCGAGCTTGCCGACGGCTTGGTTATCGACCTTAATGCAGTACCCAAAAAATACGACGGCCTCGACGGCACCGAGCTCGCAATCAGCGAATCTCAGGAGCGTATGGCTTGCGTAGTTGAAGCAAAGGACGTTGAACGCTTCCTTGAGCTTGCATATACCGAAAACCTTTCTGCGGTTCAGGTAGCTACCGTAACCGATAAAAACCGTCTTGAAATGCATTGGAACGGCAACAAGATCGTTGATATCAGCCGTGACTTCCTTAACTCCAACGGCGCTGATAAGCACATCACCGTTGATACCGCTTCCTGCAAGCACACCAACAAAGAAATCGTCGGCGGCTTTACCGAAAATATCAAAGCACTTGCCGATGACCTCAATATCTGCTCGAAGCGCGGCCTTTCCGAGCGTTTCGACTCCACCATCGGCGCAGGCACCGTTTTGATGCCCTTCGGCGGTAAGCATCAGCTCACCCCCATTCAGGCGATGGTTCAAAAGATCTCGGTAGAGAAGAAGCATACCGATAACTGCTCTTATATGTCTTGGGGCTATAACCCCTTCATCACCGAGGAAAGCCCCTACCACGGCGCATATCTCGCAGTTGTGGAATCGGTTGCAAAGCTTGTTGCTACCGGTGCTGAATTCAAGGACGTATATCTTACCTTCCAGGAATATTTCGAACGTCTTTCCAAGGATCCCAAGCGTTGGGGCAAGCCTATGAGCGCATTGCTCGGCGCATTCCGCGCACAAATGGAGCTCGGAATCGGCGCTATCGGCGGCAAGGACTCGATGTCCGGTACATTTGAGGATATCAACGTTCCTCCCACACTCGTTTCCTTTGCTGTTACCGCAGGCAAGACAAACGAGGTTGTTTCTCCCGAATTTAAGTCTGCCGGCAATAAAGTATATCTCATCACTCCCGAATTCGGCGCAGATAAGCTTCCCAAGGCAGAATCGCTTATCGCTAATTTCAATAAAGTTACTGCTCTTATGCGCGAAGGCAAAGCAGTAGCCTGCTACACTCCCGGTATGGGCGGCGTTGCTGAAGCAGTAATGAAGATGTGCTTCGGTAATATGCTCGGCTTCGAATTCGCTTCCGACGTTACTATGCCCGAATTGTTCGGATATTCCTATGGCTCCTTCGTTATCGAGGTTACCGAGGATATCGATTGCGGCAAGCTTATCGGTACCGTAACCGATAACGGAACCGTTAAATACGGCGAAGAAAAGGTATGCCTCAAGGAGCTTCTCGGCATCTATGAGGATAAGCTCGAAAGCGTATTCTCCTGCAATATCGCCGACAGCGAATCGAATATCGAAACTCTCAACTTCAATGCAACCGAAAGAGTTGCTCCTGCAATCAAATCGGCTAAGCCCAAGGTTATCATTCCCGCGTTCCCCGGAACCAACTGTGAATACGATTCCGCAAAGGCTGTTCGCGATGCAGGTGCAGACCCCGAAATTATCGTTATCAACAACCTTACCGCTTCGGGTATCGTAGATAGCATCGACCGCTTCGCAGAAGCGCTCAGAGGTGCTCAGATGGTATTTATCCCCGGCGGCTTCTCGGGCGGCGACGAACCGGACGGCAGTGCGAAGTTCATCACTGCATTCTTCCGCAACGCGGCTATCAAGGACGGCGTTACCGACCTTCTCGAAAACCGCGACGGCTTGATGTGCGGTATCTGTAACGGCTTCCAGGCTCTTATCAAGCTCGGTCTCGTTCCTTACGGCAAGATCATCGATACCGATGAAAATTGCCCGACTCTTACCTTTAACACTATCGCACGCCACCAGTCGAGAATCGTTCGTACCCGTATCGCGTCGAACAAATCGCCTTGGCTTGCGCTCACCAACGTAGGCGACGTCTATAACGTGCCCATCTCCCACGGTGAAGGTAGATTCCTTGCAAGCGACGAGCTTATCCGCAAGCTTGCCGCAAACGGTCAGATCGCAACCCAGTACGTTGACCTCGAAAATAACGCGACCGGCGATATTCACTTCAACCCCAACGGATCCATCTGCGCGATCGAGGGTATCACCTCGCCCGACGGACGTGTATTCGGTAAAATGGGACACAGTGAACGTATCGGTTCCGGCCTCTACAAAAATGTTCCCGGTAATTACGATATCAGAATGTTTGAATCTGCAGTTAAATATTTTAAATAACAGGAGTTATTGCGATGCAATATAAGACCGATATTGAAATAGCACAAAGCTGTAAGTTAAAGCCGATCATGGAAATCGCATCGGCTGCACACGTAGATGAAAAATATATCGAGCAATACGGAAAATACAAAGCAAAGGTTGACCTTTCGTTATTAAAGGAAACCGATAAGGAAAACGGAAAGCTCATCCTTGTTACCGCAATAACCCCGACTCCCGCGGGAGAAGGCAAAACCACAACGACAATCGGACTTGCCGACGGCTTAAAGCGCATCGGCAAGGACGTTACCGTCGCGCTTCGCGAGCCCTCGCTCGGTCCCGTATTCGGTGTAAAGGGCGGTGCGGCAGGCGGCGGTTATGCCCAGGTCGTTCCTATGGAGGATATCAATCTTCACTTCACGGGTGACTTCCACGCTATCGGCGCCGCAAATAACCTTCTTGCGGCAATGATCGATAACCATATCCAACAGGGCAACACGTTGGGTATCGACCCTCGCCGTATCACCTGGAAGCGTTGCGTCGATATGAACGACCGTCAGCTCCGCTTTATTCTTGACGGTATGGGCGGTACCGCAAACGGTACACCCCGTGAAGACGGCTTTGATATCACCGTTGCATCCGAAATCATGGCGGTGCTCTGCCTTGCCGATTCTATTACCGACCTCAAAAAGCGTCTTTCCGAGATCATAGTAGGCTATACCTATAACGATGAACCCGTAAGATGTGGTCAACTCAAAGCAGAAGGCGCAATGACAGCACTTCTCAAGGATGCGCTCAAGCCCAACCTTGTCCAGACTCTTGAGGGCACTCCTGCCTTCGTGCACGGCGGCCCCTTTGCGAATATTGCCCACGGATGCAACTCCGTAATGGCAACCAAGATGGCGCTCAAAATGGGCGATTATACCGTTACCGAGGCAGGCTTCGGTGCAGACCTCGGTGCCGAAAAGTTCCTCGACATCAAATGCCGTATGGCAAATCTTACCCCCGATGCAGTCGTAGTCGTTGCAACCGTCCGCGCTCTTAAAATGCACGGCGGCTTGGCAAAGACCGAGCTTGGAACTGAAAACCTCCAAGCGCTCGAGCAGGGTATCCCCAATTTGCTTCGTCACGTTTCAAATATCAAAAACGTTTATAAGCTCCCCTGCGTGGTAGCGGTAAACCGTTTCCCGACCGACACCGATAATGAAATCGAGTTCATCATCGCAAAATGTCGCGAGCTCGGCGTCAACACCGTCCTTTCTACCGTTTGGGCAGAAGGCGGCAAGGGCGGCGAAGCACTCGCAAGGGAAGTGGTACGCCTCTGCGAGGAGGAAAAGGGCGATTTCACCTTCTCCTATACCGATGATATGTCTATCACCGAAAAGATCGAAGCTATCGTTAAAAAGGTCTACGGCGGCAACGGCATCAATATAATGCCCAATGCGTTAAAGCAGATTAAAAAGCTCGAAAGCATGGGCTTTGCCGGCTGTCCCGTATGTATCGCAAAAACTCAGTACAGCTTTTCGGACGATCCTTCTAAATTGGGCGCTCCCGAAAACTTCACCGTCACCGTCAAAAACGTAAAGATTTCTGCAGGCGCAGGCTTTATCGTAGTGCTTACCGGCGATATCCTTACAATGCCCGGCTTGCCCAAGGTTCCCGCGGCAGAAAAGATCGACGTGGATGAAAACGGTGTAATTACAGGACTGTTTTAATCAATAATGAGCTGTTTTTCGAAAAACAGCTCATTTCTATGAGGTATATATGAAACTTAAAATAATGACTTTTAACATCCAACACGGAAGAAACCACAATTTCAAGGGCGACGTGATCGATCTTCCCGCTATGGCGCAGAACATCCGCGAGCAGAATCCCGATATATGCGGACTTAATGAGGTAAGAAACGGCTCCGAGGAGGATCACACCACCGGTCGCTCAAATCAAGCGCTTTTCTTTCAAAACGAATTGGGCGGAAACGCAAAATTCGGCAAAGCTATCGATATCCACGGCTATGAATACGGCAATGCTATCTGGTCAAAGCATAATATCCAAAGCATCGAGGTAATTCCCGTGCCCGAGGTTGAAATCAAGACCGAAGGCTATTACGAAAACCGTTGCGTTATCAAAACCGAGTATTTCATCGAGGATAAAAAGCTCACCGTTCTAAACAGCCATTTCGGCTTGGCTAAGGGCGAACCCGACAATGCGGTCGATACTGTGCTTTCGCTTGCAAGCGATATCGAAGGGCCTCTTGTGCTCATGGGCGACTTTAATATGACACCTGATAACCCCCTTATCAAAAAGCTGTCCGAGGTGTTCACCGATTCGCACGCATCAGTCGGAAAGGACGTATTGACCTTCCCGTCACACGCGCCCGAAATAAGAATTGATTATATATTTGTCCGTGATGCAAAGGTGCTCGATGCGAATACCATTTCAAAGGTCGTTTCCGACCACTACGCAATCACCGCAGATATCGAAATTTAAACCAAAATAACGCTGTCCGTCGCGCAAAGCGACGGACTTTTTTTATTTGCCGTAAATAGTTGCAAAAATCAAGCGCTCGAAAATGGGAGGAAAAGGGTAAATACGGCAAAAATAAAACAACCGCTATCGAAACCTAAAATATCAATCTCTCAAACGCCGAAATTTAATTAGCACCGGCTGCCCAAAAGCGTGTTTTCCCTTGAAAATAAAGGCGTTTTCGCCATTTTATCGCAAACCCGAACAATTGTTTGTTGACATAATTATTAAAAATACAAGCGTTAAAGACCTGTTTCGACACTGAAAAGAGTCGAAAACCCTTGAAATATAAGGGTTTTTGCATTTGGCATAATGACGAAAGAGGTGTCGTAATTATTTTTTATTAATATTTTCCGCTATTGCAATTTATGGGGCGTTATTATATAATAATCCCATACAAGAGGCGGAAATAGGAGCGTAAAGGAGCAAAATCCCACGCAAACAGCACAAAAAACGCTTCGGAAAGGGGAAAAACGATGTTCTACGGCGAATACAAACACACGATAGACGCAAAGGGACGTCTTTTTATCCCTGCAAAGCTCCGTGAAAAGCTCGGCGAGAATTTTATCCTCTCGAGAGGCTTTGATAAATGCGTCTGCGTTTATCCCGAGGATGAATGGGAACGCTTTACCGCCAAGATCGAAGAGCTTCCCTTTGCAAAGGAACGCCGCGTTCGCAGATATTTCTATGCATATTCCGAAGACGGCTCGATCGATGCTCAGGGCAGAGTTACCGTCAACAAGGATTTCCGAGAGTTTGCAAATCTCGAAAAGGATGTCGTGATAATCGGCAACCGCAACCACTTCGAAATTTGGTCTGCAGCCGCTTGGGAAGAGGAAAAGAATGCCTTCGATAACGAAGATATTACTAACGAGCTTATAGAATTGGGATTCTGATGATGGAATTTTCACACGTTTCTGTTTTGCTTTATGAAACCGTCGATTCATTAAACGTTAAGCCTGACGGAATATACGTCGACTGCACACTCGGCGGTGCCGGACACACCTCGCTTATCCTTTCTCGCCTCGGCGAAGAGGGTAGAGTGATCGGTATCGACCGCGATGACGATGCGCTGTTGAACGCCCGTGAAAAGGTAAACGATCCCAGACTTATCACAGTAAAAGAAAACTTTGAAAATATCGCGTCCGCCGTCGAGATCGCGGGCTACCAAAAGGTCGACGGAATAATAATGGACCTCGGCGTTTCGTCGCATCAGCTTGACGTTGCCGAAAGAGGCTTTTCCTACATCAAGGACGCCCCACTCGATATGAGAATGGACCAATCCGCTCCGATGACGGCGTATGACGTTGTGAACGGTTATTCCGAACGAGATCTTGCAAGGATCCTGCGTGATTACGGCGAAGAAAAATTCGCTTCGAAGATAGCAAACCGCATCTGCACAAAAAGAACGGAAAAGCCTATTGAAACCACGCTTGAGCTTGCAGATATAATCGCATCTGCGATTCCCTCTAAATTCCGTTATGAAAGCGGCAACCCCGCAAAAAGAAGCTTTCAGGCAATAAGGATCGAGGTAAACGGCGAGCTCGATTGTATTCCCAAAGCAATTGAGGAGGGAAGTAAGCTACTTAACGTCGGCGGAAGAATGTCGATAATAAGCTTCCATTCTCTCGAGGACAGACTTGTTAAAAACGGCTTCCAGAAGCTCGAACGCCCTTGCACCTGCCCGTCGGATTTTCCGATATGCGTATGCGGCAAAAAGCAAGAGGTAAAAATAATTACGAAAAAGCCTATATTACCCTCCGAAGAGGAGCTTTTAAATAACTCAAGATCGCACAGCGCAAAATTACGCGTGTGTGAAAAAGTATAAGAAAGGTGCAAAAAAATGCAGGAAATGAGAACAAACTCCAACACCACAACTGCAATGACGCGAAAAACGGCTAACGGTATCGAAAATACCAACCAAAAGTCGACTGTTGCGGTAACCCGTTCCAAAAAATCGAAAAATGCAAAACGCACCTCGAATCTTCACGCTGTACGCGCGCCTCGCGTAGTAAACGTAAAGAAAAAAGACAAAGCACCTTTTCCGTGGTCTATGGTGTTCGTTGCGCTTATCCTCACCGGTATGTTCCTCTTTATGATGATGAACTATGCCGAGGTTGATAAGTACCGCTCCGAAATCAACGAGATCAACAACAAGCTCACTACAATGGAAAAAACGCAGGACGAGCTTGAGGTAACCTACAGCAACAAGTATAACATCGGCGAGATCGAAAAGTACGCTCGCGAAGAATTGGGCATGACCAATATCGAAGGCGAATATCACATCATTACCCCCGAGCACGAGGATAAAACCGAAATGCAGGAATATGATGACGGTGAAGAAGGCGGCTTTGGTTTCCTTTTGACAGGTCTTGGCGAGGTAATCAGCGATTTTCTTAATTCCGATGATTAAAATTTAAGGAATCACTATACATTTACAGAAATTTGTGATATAATTAAGAAGTAAAATTCGGTATTAAATCGAAATTTCTAAATATATTTATACAAAGGGTAACGGGTTTAATCTCATTACCCGTTTGTCATATCAAAAGGAGTATTTTTATATGTCGGGCGCAAGCAAAACCTTTACACCTTCGGGCAGCGGTCGTACCGCCGCCTCTCGCGGACGAATAGCTTTAATAGTTATTCTCGCCTTTATGGTGTTGCTTTGCGTCCGTTTTGCATATCTTCAGCTTTTCGATCCGAACGATTACCGCACGTCTGCACTCGATCAGTATACAAACTCGATAACCATCCCCGCAAAGCGCGGATCGATATATGCAAACGACGGCACTACCGAGCTTGCAGTCAGTGCAACGGTGTACAATTGCTTTATCTCTCCCTACGATATCGGTAAATTTGCCGAGGACAGTCTCGAAACGAGCGAGCCTATCGAGCGTGAAGAGCTTCTCATGAAGGTTGCCGACGGCTTGTCGAGAATACTCTCTATCGATAAAGCGGAAATTATTACAAAGGGCAACCGCACCAACTCGAAATATCAGATCATCAAAAAGTTTCTTACCGAAACAGAAGAGGCTGCGGTACGCACCTTTATCAGCGAAAACAAGCTTGCGACGATCATTCACCTCGAAGAAACCACAAAGCGTTATTACCGCTACGGAAGCTTCGCTTCGCATATTCTCGGATTTACCGGCTCCGATAATCAAGGCCTTACAGGCTTGGAGCTGACCTACGACGAATATCTTGCAGGTGTAGACGGCAAATCGGTAAAATCCTCCGACGGCTACGGCAACGAGCTCGATTCGGGCGTCGGATCTACCTACGTTCCCGCTACAAACGGCTTGAATATCGTCACGACGATAGACTGGACTATACAAAACAGCGTTGAAAAATACATTCAACAGGCGTATGAGGATCACAAGCCTAACGGCAAGGTCGAATGTATCGTAATGGACGTAAACAACGGCGAGCTTCTCGCATCCGCTATCTATCCGAATTACGACCTTAATAACTACAATACGCTTTCGCCCATCTATCAACAAAAATACGAAAGTTATATCGGAACCGAGGAGGAGCGCTCCGCACAACGTTCAAAGCTTTTGAACGAAATGTGGAACAACACCATCGCGACCCAAACCTACGAACCCGGTTCGACCTTTAAGATAATCACAAGTGCAGTTGCTCTTGAAGAGGGCACGATCGATTACAATAACGCCTGCTTCGTATGCGACGGTGACGTAATGGTCGTCGGTACCGAGATCCACTGCCATAACGTATACGGACACGGCAGTCAAACCTTCTCCGAAGCACTTGTAAACTCCTGTAACCCTGCATTTATCGAAATCGGCGGAACGATCGGAACAAAGCTTTTCAAAAAGTATTTCGACGAATTCGGTTATACCAAAACAACCGGTAGTGACATCCTCGGTGAGGTTTCGTCCTACTACTTCGCAACCTCGGGCACTCAGTTCGAAACCCTCGAGCTTGCGGTATACTCCTTCGGTCAGACCTTCCAGGTTACACCTCTTCAGCATATCCGCGCAGTATCTACCGTTGCAAACGGCGGCTATCTCGTGGTACCGCACGCTGTAAAGGCGCTTGTCGATAACGACGGAAACGTTGTTAAGACCTTCGAATATGAAACCGACCGTCAGGTAGTTTCGACCGATACCTGCAATAAAATCATTACTACTCTTACCAATTCGACAAAAAATGCGGCTGTTACGGGTTATAACGTAGTATCCAAGACCGGTACCTCGCAGAAGCAGTCTACTGTACGTCCCGATGACTATATTTCCTCCTGTGTTACCTTCGCACCTGCAGAGGACCCTCAGATCGCGATCCTCGTTCTTGTTGACGATCCCACCTCGGGTCAGTATTTCGGTTCTGCGGTAGCGGCACCTATCGTTTCAAACATTCTTACCGAGGTGCTTCCTCACTTGGGTATCAAGCCGAACACCGACGAAGAAACTACTGTAACCGTTCCTAATTACAGCAATAAATCCATCGAAGAGGCAAAAGCCCAAATCGAAGCATTGGGGCTCAAGTGCGTTGTCAAGGGTAACGGTGATACCGTCGCTGCTCAGCTTCCCGAAGCCGGCACTGTCATCCACACCGACGGCGTTGTGATACTCTATACCGAAGGCTCCTCCTTCACCGCAAACGTTGCAGTGCCTAACGTTATCAACGATTCGCCTGCAAATGCAATAAGGAAGCTTATCAATGCAAATCTTAACGTTAAGATAAGCGGTATCTTTAACGACGACCACAATAACTGCCGAGTTATTTCGCAATCTGTAAATGCAGGTGAATACGTATTACCCGGCACCGTGATCGAACTCGAATTCTTGTACGAGGAAGATATTGAATAATGAAATTTTCACTCGAATATATTTGTGAGGGCTGTGGCGGCAAGCTTTCGCCCTCAGCAAATAAAAACAGGATAATCGACGGCTTCTTTTCGGATAGCCGCACACCCGATACGTCAAAGCTTTTTCTCGCCCTGCGCGGAGAACGTGTCGATGGCAATACGTTCGTTCCCGAATTGATTAACAAGGGTTGCGCAGTGCTGACCGACCGTGAAGAAAATTTGAATCTTTCGGGCGATTGTATTTACGTAACAGACGTCCGCGAGGCTCTGCAAAGGCTTGCAAGAAGCTACCGCAAAAATGAGATCAATAATATCCCGATCATAGGCATAACCGGCTCGGTAGGGAAGACCACTACCAAGGATATGGTTGCCGTTACGCTTTCATCCTCGCTTAGCGTACATAAAACTCTCGGCAATTCAAACAGTCAGATCGGCTTGCCTCAAACGGTCCTCGCAACACCGAAGGATATCGACTGTGCCGTGATCGAGCTCGGAATGTCAATGCCGGGCGAAATGGAACGGATTGCGCCCTGTGCGAAGCCCGATATTTCGATAATAACCAATATCGGATATTCTCATATCGAAAATCTCGGCTCACGTGAAGCGATCCGTGATGAAAAGCTGAAAATCGCAGCATTTTCAAAAAACGGCTCGATGCTAATACTCAACGGCGATGAACCGCTTTTGAGGAATATTGAATATCCTTACAATAAGGTCGTTTTCGTATCCTTTGATGACAACACCTGCGATTGCTACGCCGAAAACGTTATCGAATCGCAACACGGCGTTGATTTTACTGCAGTTATCTTCGGCAAGAGGATCAAGGTATCACTTTCGGTACTCGGCAAGCATTTTGTTATCAATTCGCTTTTCGCACTTGCGGCTGCACGTTGTCTTGATATCTCGCTTGAAAAAGCGGCAGACGCGCTTTCCGATTACCAAAGCGACGGCAAACGTCAGCATATCTATGAAAAAGACGGACACACCGTAATTTCCGACTGCTACAACGCATCTCCCGAATCAATGGAAGCGGCTCTTTCGGTGCTTTCGAAATATAACGGACGTAAAATTGCCGTGCTTGGTGATATGTTAGAGCTCGGTACCGAATCCGTTAACCTTCACAAGCGTGTCGGTTCGAGCGTAAAATTATGTGCCGACGTGCTCATCACCTACGGTACGCTTGCAAAGAATATCGCATTCGAAGCCAAGGATATTATTGTCTATTCCTTCGAAAAAGAGGATGCCGAACAACTGCTTTCGTTCTTGAAGAACTTTATAAAAGAAGGCGATACCGTTCTCTATAAAGCAAGCAACGGAATGAATCTCGATCGTTTGATCGTATAAAAAGAGGTTATTATGAAAATATATTGGCTGTGCGCTATCGCCGCCGCGATATCTTTTATACTCGGCGTGATACTTTATAAAATCTTCATACCGATGCTCAGAAAGGTAAAGCTCGGTCAAAAAATCTTGGAGATTGGACCTTCGTGGCATAAATCCAAGGAGGGCACACCAAACCTCGGCGGCTTGATTTTTATCTTCGCGTTTGCCGTTGCTCTTATCGTCGCCATGCTGATCTTCAAGTTCAATTTCGGCGAATACGTTGAGTACGAGCGTTCCTTTAAAGCAACACTTATCTTCGTTCTCTTTGCGCTTTCTCAAGGCATCATCGGCTTTGTCGACGATTACGTAAAGCTTTTCAAAAAGCGAAACAAGGGCTTAAGCAGCACTCAAAAGCTGATTCTTCAAACACTTACAACCGCGGGTTATCTCTTCGCGAACACTTACTTCCTCGAAGCCGATACCGCTATCGACACCCCTTGGGGCGAACTCGAGCTTGGCATTTTCTATTATATAGTGATGCTCTTGGCAATAGTTTACATCGTTAACTGTGCAAACCTCACCGACGGTATCGACGGCTTGGCAGGAAGTGTCGCGTTTATAATCTGTACGATGCTCCTTATTTTTGCAATGAAACTTTCGACCAATATCGGTATCCCGACTGATTATCTCGAGCTGCTTTGCGTATACGAGCATTATGCATTTGCAATATCTTCGCTCCTCGGCGCATTGCTTGCATTCCTGGTGTTCAATTTCCACCCCGCAAAGATATTTATGGGTGACACCGGCTCGCTCTTCCTCGGCGGTTTCATCGTCGGTGCGATAATGTTTACCGATAATGAATTCCTTCTTCTTCCCATCGCCTGCATCTGGATCCTCGAGGGACTTTCGGTTGTTCTTCAGGTATTCTCCTTCAAGGTATTCGGCAAACGTATATTCAAAATGAGTCCGATTCACCACCATTTTGAAAAATGCGGTTGGGGAGAAGTGAAGATAGTTCTGGTCTTCTCGTTGGTCACAGTTGCATTCTCGACGCTCACTTATTATCTCTTGAACCTTTAACCTTTAATTATATTTAAGGATTGCTGATATGACATCTAAACAACCCGAACGGGCGAATATCGAACAAAACGCCGTCGCGCCAACTAAAAAACGCGTCCGTGTTAATCAAAACAGAATATATCGCTTGATCGGTGAAATAGACCGCCCGATGCTTATAATTATCATCGCGCTCGTTTGTATCGGCTCGGTTATGATCTTTTCGGCATCCTACGCCGTTGGCGAATCGCGTTTTAACGATTCCTATTATTTCGCTCGCTCGCAAGTGCGTTGGGTTGCATTTGGTTTAATTGCAATGGCGGTCGTTGCAAAAACGATCGATTACCGTTTGCTTAAACGCTTTGCGTATATTATCTATTCAGGTGTACTTTTTCTTAACTACCTCGTGCCCTTCTTTGGTGAAACAAATAAAGGTGCAACACGTTGGTTTGTCATCTTCGGCGTTGAATTCCAACCGTCCGAGCTGCTTAAATTCGCTCTTGTTTTAGCGTGCGCTACCTATATCAGTAACCACGCCTCCGAAATGAAGACGTTGCGTAAGGGCGCACTGCCGCTCCTTCTCTTAACTCTTCCTGCCGCAGGCGCAACGCTTTTACAAAGCCACCTTTCCGCAACTATCATCATTCTCTTGCTTATGGTAGTAATGCTCTGGCTTTCGGGCTTAAAGGGCGTATATTTCGGAGTAGTCCTCGGTATGGGCGTCACGGTAGGTACCTTCTTTCTTACCGTTGGCAGAAACATCTTGGGCAAGATCGTCCCCCACGCGCTCACGCGTCTTGATATATGGGAGGACCCGTTTAAGTATATGTCCTATGAAAGCGGCGGCGCAGGCTGGCAGCCCGCACAGTCGCTCTATGCAATAAGCTCAGGCGGATTTTGGGGTCTTGGCTTGGGACAAAGCAACCAAAAGCACGGCTATCTTCCCGAACCACAAAACGACTACATCTTCGCAATACTCGCCGAGGAGCTTGGCTTTTTCGGTGTCGTTTGCGTAATTGCACTCTTCGGAGCGCTTGCTTTCCGCGGCTACCATATTTCCCGTAACGCTCCCAACCGCTTCAGCTCGCTCGTTACAATGGGCATCACCGCACAGATCGTCGTTCAGGTGCTGCTCAATCTCGCGGTGGTTACAAACACCTTCCCGAGTACGGGTATCAGTCTTCCGTTCTTCAGCTACGGCGGTACCTCGCTCATCATTCTTCTTGCCGAAATGGGCGTAATCCTTTCGATTTCACGTTATTCATTTATCGAACAGGGATGATTTAAACCGAACACAACACTTTTTTAAAAAGGTGATATAATATGAAAGTAATTCTTTGCGGCGGCGGCACAAGCGGTCACGTCAATCCTGCTTTAAATATTGCCGAAACCATAAAAAAACGTATCCCCGATGCCGAAATTATGTTTATCGGAACAAAGCGCGGTATCGAAAGCACGTTGGTTCCCAAATTCGGCTATAAGATCGATTTTGTTGAGGTTTCGGGCTTTTCAAGAAAGCTTACTCTCAAAAATATAAAATCCGCATGGCATGCTCTTACTTCTGTATACGAGGCTAAAAAGATCATTAAAAAATTTGCACCCGACCTTGTTATCGGTACCGGCGGCTACGTTTCCTGGCCTACCGTCAAAGCGGCTTCAAAGCTTGGTATACCGACTCTTATACACGAACAAAACGCATTTCCGGGTGTAACCACAAAAATGCTTTCGAAGCTGGTCAATAAGGTCTGTATTTCCTTTACAGGAAGCGAAAAGTTTTTCGATGAGAGCGTAAGGTCTAAGCTTATTCTCACAGGCAACCCCGTTATTGTCGACGGTATGACCCGCGAAGAAGCTCGTAAAAAACTCGGCTTGAATGAAAATGAACCGTACGTTCTTTCTTACGGCGGAAGCATGGGCGCCGAAAAGGTAAACGAGCTTGTATTTGACCTTATCGAAAATTATTCCATCCCTCAAAATATCCGTCACACCCACGCGATAGGTAGGGTAGGATACGAAAAATTCAACAACGTTGCAAAAGAAAAAGGCTTTTACGAGCACAAAAATCTTAATATAAGCGAGTATATCTATGATATCTCGGTTCATCAGGCGGCTGCAGACCTTATGATATGCCGTGCAGGCGCGATGACACTTTCCGAGCTTGCGATCCGCGGCAGAGCGGCAGTGCTTATCCCAAGCCCTCATGTTACCGAGGACCATCAATACAAGAATGCCCGTCTTATTGCGGATGCAGGCGCGGCGGTCGTCTACCGTGAAAGCGAGATAACACCGAAGCTTCTCGCCGAAACCGTTTCCGACCTGCTTTCAAACCCCAATAAACGACGCAGAATGGAAGAAAGCGTTAAGAACTTCGCGATGACCGACTCCTTGGATAGGATCGTAGACGAAGCGTTTGAGCTCTTGAAATAATAAAAAACAACAGGAAAGGAGAAGTGTATGGAACGCCAAAGATTTGTCAGAAAGAACTCCGCGATTTTTGATGCCCAAAGAAGAAACGAGAAAAAGCGTACGAGAAGAATTGTGTTCTACGTAGCACTTTTCCTCTCGATAACGCTCGTGTTCCTTACGGTGTGTATTTTCGTATTTCTTAACGTAGAAGAGGTAAACGTAATCGGAAACGAAAAATATACGTCCGAAACAATACTCGAACAAGTGCCGATAACGATCGGTGAAAACATCTTCGCCTTCGATTCGGACGAAATAGAAGCAAATCTTAAAAGCAATTTGCCTTATATCGGGGAAGTAACGATCGAACGCGATCTTCCCACGGGTGTAAATATTAATATCGTTGAAGAAAAGCCCTATTATGCGGCAGACCTGGCAGGCGATACCTATCTTCTTTCGTCCGAGCTTAAGGTACTTGAAAAGAAGATCGATTCCTCCGCAGAAGAGCTTGGCTTGACCGCCTTGTCGTTGAACAACGTGCGCAAGTGTATCGTCGGTCAGGATCTTGAATTCATCGATAACCGCACCGAGGTGGCTCTCGAAGAGCTTTACAACTCATTCGAGGAGTATTATATCGAGGATAAGGTACGTTCGGTCGACGTACGCTCGCGTTTCGATATCTATATCAATTACGACGGCAGATTTGAAATATACCTCGGCAACACCGAAAATATTCAAATAAAGATAAGCTTTCTCGTCAAAATAATCGACGAGCTTAAGCCGACAGATAAGGGTACGATTAATCTTTCGAACTATCGAGAAGCTGCGGTTGCGCTGTCGTAAAACTGCAAAAAACAACAAAAAACGCAAAAATTAACGCCAATTTTAAAGAAAAAAGAAAAAAACTATTGCATTTCGCAAAAAAACATATTATAGTATATATTGAATGAAAATAAAATGATACATAAATCGGAGGTTCCAAATGCACAATATGATCGAAGATCCCAATAAAGTAGTAATAAAGGTCATCGGCGTAGGCGGCGGCGGCGGAAACGCTGTTAACCGTATGATTTCCGCTATCGATGCTGCTGATGTTGAATTTATCAATATCAACACCGATACTCAAATCCTCATCAAGTCGAGCGCACCTACCAAGATCGCTATCGGCGACCGTATCACCAAGGGTCACGGCGCAGGCGCTAACCCTGAACTCGGCGAAAAGGCTGCTGACGAATCCATTGATGAAATCACCGAAGCTATCAAAGGCGCAGATATGGTGTTCATCACCGCAGGTATGGGCGGCGGTACCGGTACCGGTGCAGCACCCGTAATTGCTAAGATCGCTAAATCTCTCGATATCCTCACCGTTGCTGTTGTTACCAAGCCCTTCCTTTTCGAAGGTAAGCGCCGTATGACTCAGGCTGAAGCAGGTATCGAAAAGCTCGCTGATATCGTTGACTCTCTCATCGTTATCCCCAATGAAAGACTTAAGCTCCTCACCGATAAAAAGATCACCTTCCTCAACGCGTTCCAGGAAGCTGACGACGTTCTCCGTAAGGGCGTTCAGTCCATCTGCGAACTCATCACTGTTGAAGGTATCATCAACCTCGACTTTGCAGACGTATCCGCTGTAATGTCCGGCGCAGGCCTCGCTCACATGGGCGTTGGTTCCTCCAAGGGCAAGGATAAGGCTGAACAGGCTGCTAAGATGGCTATGTCCTCGCCTCTCCTCGAAACCAACATCAGCGGTGCAAAGGGTATCGTTGTTCAGATTACCGGCTCGCCCGATATCGGACTTGATGAAATCGACTCTGCTGTTGCAATGATCACCAACGAAGCACAACCCGATGCTACCATCATCTTCGGTGCTGCACTTGATCCCACCCTTGAAGATGAAATGCGTATCACCCTTATCGCTACCGGCTTCGATGCTGATAAGAAGAGCACCGACGTTCGCCGTCAGATGGCTGCTGCAGAAGCTGCACAGAAGACCGCTGCTGAAGAAGCTCCCAAGGAAGCTAACACCGATATCGATGATATCCTCAGCATGCTCAATAAGAGATAAATAATGCTTAATAAAAATCCGTCAGGTTTTACTTGACGGATTTTTTATCACCTATAGGTTGAAAGATGTAAATTAACAATCGATTGATTTTTGAGTTATTTATGATATAATTAACTTAAAGCGGAAAAGAACGTCAAAGGGGACACAGATGAAATTATTACTTTCCGAGAATTTAAAGAAATTACGTGAAGAAAAAGGCTTGACACAGAGCGAGCTTGCTGATGAGCTATCCGTAACACCTCAATCGGTTTCGCGTTGGGAAAAGGGATTGGCGTATCCCGATATCGAAAAGCTTCCTCAGCTTTCCAAGCTCTTTGACGTTACAATTGATGAGCTTATGGGAAACGTTAAATCAAAGCTTCATACGATCACCCAAGAGCTTGCAAAAGTAAGGAACCGTTTGTATGAAGATCCCGCGGATTCTGTCAGAAAAGAATATTTCGAGCTTTTAGAGGAAAGCGTAAATATCGGCTCCAACAGGTTTTTGTGCGAGTACTATAATGCTTCTCGCAAAATGAAAAAAGACAAGATCGTTTCTGATGAAAAATATGATAAGGTAAAAGAAACTGTAACCAAAAAGCTTATCGAAATGAATCCCGAGGAAAGAGCAAATGCGCTTGTCGTCATCGTTGCAAACGAGGACGAGGAGAATTTCGATTATTGGGAGCAATTTATCGGAAATGATAATAACCGTGCCTGCTGGAACGATATTTTACTGCTTCGAAGTGTGATTCGAAAGGATGAAGATAAATTTTCGAGCTATCGCGGCGAGGTGCTGTTCCAAGACATTTCAAAAACGCTATTCCTTATAAACCAAAAAAGCTCACCCGGATTTTTCATATCGCCGGAAAGCCTTGAAAACTGTTTGTTGGCAAAGGAGCTGATATCAAAGCTTTCAAAACGCGACGATGACATATTTATCTTCAATCGCATTACCGCAGAAACGCGTCTTGCGAATACCTATCTTTCGCTCGGTGATATTGAAAGCGCATGTATGTCCTTTGAACGTATAAAAGAGCTTTTGCCTATCTGCAAGGAAATGGCAGGGAAGACCGCAAAGGGCTCTATCGACCTTTTTACCGATTATGAGTATGTGGTTGAACCGTATAAGTATGAAAATCTCTTCTTCGAAATCTATATCATTCTCGGCAGCGAGCCTTTTTCAAGCCTAAAGGAAAAGGACAAGCGCCTGTCGGATTTTGAAGCGTTTATTGCAAAGCTTCACGGTGAGATAGATGCTTTTTGCTATCTTCCCACAAACGAGCGAAAAATCTTTGAGGAGCTTTACGAACGCGCATACAGTCTTGCGAAAAGCGTTAAAAATCCCAAACCGAGCTACGCGTTTGCGATCGAAACCGCAAAGGGCAATATCTACGAGTGTTGTATCTGCATTGATCCCTATTCGGATAATGAGATCGATCGTTTCACAGAACTGCTTAAAAGCAAGAACGATACGAAGATAAAATTCCTTGTCGGCTTTATATTTGATCATAGCCAACAAATTTACCTTGAAATGCCCTCGCATTACGTCCGTACAAAGCTTTGCGATATGAATAAGCAAAACCTTTATACCGAGCTTCTATTACAGGGCTTTTCATCGTATATAAAAAAGAATATCCACGCAACCTTTTCAAGGTTCGATCAGATCAAATACGAATAACAAAAACAGGATGCCTTGTAGCATCCTGTTTCTCTTTATTTTGTAACTGTTACCTTAACGGTAATTATCTTGCTGCCGAATTCACCGTCGACTATCTCGATCTTAACAACGTCATCGCCCGCATAACCCTTCATCGCGGTATATGCCAACGTGCCGTTTTCGTCAAGTCTTATCGAGCCGTAAGCAGGTGTGGTGACGTAACGGTACTTATAAACCGTAAGATCGCCGATATTGATCGATTCGGTCTTGCCGTTCTTAACGCTAAGCTCCATATCGGTGAAATTGTCAAGTCCGTTTTCGGTTGCAACGTAATGGTCTGCGTTCAGCTGCTCGGTTGCATAAAGAATGGTTTCGTTATACATCGCGGTATCGTTTTTGTTGGCCTTTTTGTGACCTTGGACGAAAGCACCGGGCAAACCGCCTTGGTAATAAACCTTGATAGAGTTCATATAACCCTTTTCGTAGCCCGACTTAAGATATGCACGGTACAACTCAAGAACCTCGTCACTAATTACGCCGCCCTCTATTTCGATTTCAACACACATGCCGTAAAGCTTTGCAAGCTCGCCTGCCGTATCGGTACGGGTGGGCTCGGTGTCGTAGAACATATAGTTGGGCTGCAAGCAAGCAATGTCAAATCCAACGTAGTGGTTAAGCCAAATGCCGTTTGCACTGTAGTAGGGACACCAGAAGGTAAGATAACCCATATCGTGAACGTAATCGTTCATATAGATCATAGTGTCGATATCGGTTACGGTTCTCACCGATTCAAACTGCCAATAGAAACCAACGAATTCAAGATTCTGATAATCCTTTTCGTTGTATCTTATTATCATCTCGTCGATCTGCCATTTAACGCAAGCCTGCGCTTGTTCAGCCGTGGTTACAACCTCGCCGTTGAAGATGTCGTTGTTTGCGGGCGCGTTAATGCTTATCCAGATCTTTACCTTATCGTTCGTGCCAAGCTCTTTATTAAGTCTGCCCTTTGCACTGTCAACAGCGTCAAGGTTAACGCCTTCGTAAAAGAGCTCGTCAAAGAACCACGTCATACCTTCATTGCGGTCCTTGTGGTTATTCAATTCGCCTCTCGTCGAGAATGCTATTGAATCCATAAACACACCGTTCGCTTTGCCGTTTTCATCAAAGGTCGCAAGATAGGTATAGGCGCTTTCCTCGGACATAACGTGAACGGTTGTGCAATGCTTGCCATAACCGTCGGTTATGGGAGCAAACAAAATGTTTTTAATACCGAATTTCTCAGTGCTTACGTATTTGCCGTAAGGAGAATCATCCTCAACCGCGGCAAGTGCGCCGTCGGGGTTCTTTTTGCCGGTAACCTCAAATTCGCCTAAATATACCGAACTCGAAATTGCGTTGTTGGGACAGGTCGCAAAGGTCAAACGAACGTATCTTGCCTTGTAAATATCGGCAAATTCGATCTTGTGTGTATCCTCAAGAAGCTCTTCCTTGCCGTAATTTTCCTTGTAGTAGGAATACACGGTGGTCCAATCGGTACCGTTTTCGCTAAGGCTTACGTAATAAGCGGTAGGTGTAGAAACACCCCAGGTATATTTGTCATAGAACGAAAATGTTGCGCCGCTTACCGCCATAACGTGACCAAGGTCGCAAACGATATGTCGCCCGCCGCCACGCTGATTTTTAAAATAGTCGGCGTTTAAATTGCCGTGATAACGGCCGTCGTTAAGAAGGAAAATTCTGCTCTTGGGAGAGTTGGAATGATTGTCCGCAAAGGGATCAAAGTGGAGGATCTGAAAATCAACGCCCTCAAGCTGAGCAAGATTTTGCTCCTTGTTGTAATCGGCGTCATCCTTGCTTACCTTAACCGCGGATTCACCAAGATTAAGGTTATAATCGTAAAAGTCATCGATCGTAAGGATCTGCTCCTGATTTTCAGAATTGTTTCTGTCGATCGTGCCCTCGCTGTTGTAATCGTAAGCAGAGATCTCGTCGATAAACGTAAAGGCATAATCGGGCTTCGAGCAGTAAACGCGAATATATCTTGCGCTCAAACCCTTGGGGAAGGCAAAGGAGTATTCGTATTTCATCGAATTGGGAACGCCTTGGGGAGTAACTATCTTGCCGATCTCGGTGTAATCCTTGCCGTCGTTGGATACCTTGATCGAAATGTACTCGGGCAAGCCGATGCCGTAATCGGTAACTCTTAAGCAGCCAACGGTGATATCTGCAATGTTGTGCTTGCTTTCGCCAAGATCAAAATCAATAGCAACGGGAAGTCGTTCCTTCCAACCCAAAAACGTGTAAGAATCAAAAGCGTCAACAGACTGTCCGTTAGTCAATTTGAATGAGTTGTCGGAATAAGCAGGGTCTGTGCTTCTGCTTATCGTATATTCACGACCTCTGAAAACGTTTGTCGCAAGCAAGTTTCTGTCGATATCGTTTACAAGATAAGAATCGATCTTTGCAACGTCCTCGCTAAGTACGAATTCGTCAAGAACAACGCTTTCTTCGGAAACCTCGGAGGAGGATTCAACCGCCGAGGAATCGTCAACAGACTCTTCGTTGCAAGCAGCAAACGAAAAGAGTAAAAATAAACTTAAAAGTAATGAGATTGTTTTTTTCATAATATCTCCTTAATAAAAGTCAATTTTGTAAAACACAACTTAAAAGGGTTTCGTCTGGTATTTGAAATTGTTTTTATCCTCGTACAGTGCGATCAGCTCTGCATCGGGTATAACCGTCGCGTCGGTCAGCTCTGCCGAAACAAAGCTAAGGTTTCCGTCCTGAGCGGAGCAAAGCTTTTTGTGTCCATTAATTGCAAAATGCATTCCGTCCTTCAAAGCAATAACGAGCTCGTCGGAACCGTCGTCCTCAATACGCTTGGTAGGGAAGATAACGTAGGGCGAAAGCATAAGCCTTGTGCTTTCAAAGGGAACGCGCTCAAATTCCTCTGCGCTTTCGGCAATCACCTTTGCAATAAGCTCAGGCGTTGCAGTAGTCGAATCGATAATAAGATCGTAATTGTTATAATCAAAATTATCAACGCCGTATATCTTTTTGAATCTGCTGTTTTCCTCAACGCTTCTTGCAATAAGCATCTCGCGCGCTTCTTCGAGCGATTCGTATTTTTCAACGTTGCCTCTGTCAGCGGAAAGAACGCGTCTTGCGGCTACCGTCGGGTCAACGTACATATAAACCTTAAAGGTGTTCTCAGCGAAATGCCAAGCCATGCGCGAGTCGTAAATAAGCTTTTCGCCGCGTCTTTCTCTCGAAAGCTCAACAACCGCATCGTCGATTACGTGGTCAAGCGCAGGGTCTTCTCTCATACGCTTGTTCAATTCAAGAGTGCTGATGCCCATATCCTCGGCGATCTTTCTTTGAATCGTTCCGGTGCTGTATATGCTGTATCCGTACTGTTTATTCAATATATCACAAACGGTCGATTTGCCGCTTCCGAGCTTTCCCGAAAATGCAATTTGCATATTATTTTCCTCCAGAAAATAAAATACTTATGAATGATTTATTATAATACTTTGTCGATTTAATGTCAATAAAAAATGCCTTCCAATTACTTGAAAGGCATTAATTTTTTAAATTTGTTTTACCATCATGCAGTGCGGACAACCCTCTTCTTCATCATAATCGCCCGTCTTCGTATAACCGATTTTTTCATAAAATCCGGCTGCACGCATTTGCGAATGAATAAGTATCGATTTTCCGCCAATGCTTTTAATATGCTCTTCTGCGGCATTCACTATCAAAGAACCGAGTCCTTTTCCGCGGAAAACCTTAACAACTGCAATTCTGCCGATAAGGTATTTTCCGTCGCCGAGAGTAAGCACTCTGCTTGTGGCAACCGCCTTGCCGTCAATATATCCGACAAAATGGATGGCGTTTATGTCGTCGCTGTCAAATTCCTCGGAAAAGCCCTGTTCGTCAACAAAAACGTCTACTCGGATATTTGCCGCATCATCGGGGAGCTGGTAAAAAACCTTAATATCCATCAATTATTCGTAAATAGGATATTTGGAACAAAGCTTGTCTACTTCGGAGATGATATATTCGCGGCTGTTCTCAAGATCGGTAGCACAAAGCTTGATAAGCTTTGCAACGACCTTCATATCCTCTTCCTTAAAGCCGCGGGAGGTAACTGCGGGAGTACCAACGCGAATACCGCTGGTGATGGTGGGCTTCTGAGGATCGTCGGGGATAGCGTTCTTGTTAACGGTGATATGTACCTCGTCAAGATTGTGCTCGAGCTCTTTGCCGGTTACGCCCATGCTGCGGAGGTCGATAAGAAGCAAGTGGTTGTCGGTACCGCCGGAAACGAGGTCAAAGCCCTCTTCCTTCAATGCGATTTCGAGCGCCTTTGCGTTCTTAACGATCTGTGCCTGATATTCCTTATATTCGTCGGTAAGAGCTTCGCCGAATGCAACAGCTTTGGCCGCGATAATGTGCTCAAGAGGACCGCCCTGTGTACCGGGGAAGATAGCCTTGTCGATCTGCTTTGCATATTGCTCCTTGCAAAGGATCAAGCCGCCTCTGGGACCGCGAAGAGTCTTGTGAGTGGTGGTGGTAACAACGTCTGCATAAGGAACGGGGCTGGGATGAACGCCTGCGGCAACAAGACCTGCAATGTGCGCCATATCAACCATAAGAATAGCGCCGACTTTATCAGCGATTTCACGGCAACGTGCAAAATCGATAACTCTGGGGTAAGCGCTTGCACCGACAACGATAAGCTTGGGTTGGCATTCAAGAGCGGTAGCTTCCATCTTGTCGTAATCGATTCTGTGTGTTTCGGAATCAACGCCGTAAGGAACAACGTTAAAGTATTTACCCGAAATGTTAACGGGCGAGCCGTGAGAAAGGTGACCGCCGTGTGCGAGGTTCATGCCCATAACGGTATCGCCGGGCTGTAAGAAAGCAAAGAAAACAGCAAGGTTAGCACTTGCGCCGCAGTGGGGCTGTACGTTTGCGTGCTCTGCACCGAAAAGCTTCTTTGCACGTTCGATAGCAATTGCTTCTACCTTGTCAACCTCTTCACAACCGCCGTAATATCTGCGTCCGGGATAACCCTCTGCGTATTTGTTGGTGAGTATAGTGCCTGCTGCTGCGAGAACACCTTCGCTAACGATATTTTCGCTTGCGATAAGCTCGATATTGCGCTTCTGACGTTTAAATTCGCTGTCTACTGCGCCTGCAACCTCAGGGTCGACTTTGTATAAATATTCGATGTTGTTCATAGTACACCTCGTCATTTCATAATTGTATATAGAATACCACATAATACAGTCCAATATGTGAACAAATTGTAAACAAATGCAATTTTCGTGTCTTTGTAACGTAAAAGAAAAGCCGTCTAAACGACGGCTTTTTGTGCATTTTTTATTTATTTACCAAATGCGTTAAGAGTCTTGAGCAAATCTGCTTCAACGGTGGGAGAGATCGTTTCAAGCGACGAGGTGAAGGTCTGGCTGCCGCTGAAGGCAACTTTGTTCATAAATGTACCGATCGAATTGTCGGTGCCGCCCCAAGCGTAAATAACGCCGAGGTCGTAAACTCTGCCGTCAAAGATCTTGTCAAGCATTTGTTCGCTTTCGTTATCCTGGATCTTACGAAGCTTGAGAATTACTTCAAAATAAGCGTTCTTGGTGGTGTCGGTGGAAGCGTCGCACATAGCCTGAACGATTATCGAAGACATTTCCGAATCGGAAGCGGAAACGGGGATAGCAACGCAGGTAGCGTAAAGGGTAGAAACGAAGGAGCGGTGCTTTTCCTGAGCTTCGTCAAATTTCGGAACGGGAAGGATACCGAAGTTGCAATTGTAGTTGCCGAGATCAACGATATCAATAATAGCCATTGCTCTGAAAAGAGCGAGCTTGTTAGCAACCGATTCGGTAGCTGCGGTCCAGCAGGAGCCGCCGCCTGCAACTGCAGAGGTGTAATAGGAGCCTGTGGTATCGTCGATCTTGCCGGTAGCCTGAGCATCGTTTACAAGCTCAAAGATCTTTTCGAAGATGGGGAATGCAGTCTGCTGTTCCTCGATGATCTGGATGTAAGGGATATCTTCTGCGTCCTTACCGGTAAGCGAGTGACCGGAGCCAACGTACATAGAAGTTACGAAGTTGTTGTTGATAAGGAAACCGTATTTATCCTTGCAGGACATACCGGTGTTACCGTCAACTTCTGCGGTAACCTTCTTTGCCATTTCCTTAAGCTTGTCTATTGTCCATTTGCCTTCGTTAACGAGAGTATAAGGATCTTCGAGCGAGTATTCGCTGATCATATCCTTGTTGAAAACGATAGCGTGGGTACAAGCCAAAGCGAGCAAGCTGATATCGCCGGTAGCAAAATAGTTCTTGTTGTTGATCGAAAGCGATTCGACAGCGTTCTGGTCCCAACACGGATTGCTGAGATCGATATATTCCAAATCGTTCATAAGATAGAACGAATTGTTCAATGCAAGCGTTGCCGCATCAGGAATATAAGGCATAACGATGTCATAGTCGGGGAGGTTAGAGGTGACGGCATTGGTGATCATCTGATTCATGGTCTGTGTGCTGTCGGTACGAACCTCATCGATAACGACGTTGAATTTCTTTTCAACCATTTCGTTACGCTTTTTAACTTCTTCGTTAAGAAGCTCGGGAGAGGATTCCTGATCCATAATTTCGCAGGATTTGTAAGTGGAAAAAGAATCGCCGGGAACAAGGAACGTTACGGTTCTTCCGCCGTAATCCTTTTCGGGAAGGTTTTCGAAAAGAACCTTTTCCGTGGAAACGTCGGCATTGGCGTTTCCTGCGTTGTCAATGCTTTGGTTTTCACTGTCGGAATTGCCGCCCTGGACGTCGCTGACCTCAACACAGGCAACTGCCGAAAATGCAGCGAGGCAAAGCGCGAGAAGCAACGCGGTGATGCGAAGAAACTTTTTCATAGTAGCCTCCTTAGGTATGTGTCAATGTTATCTGTGTACGATTGTAACAAAATATTTTCTTTTCGTCAAGTTTTATTTAAACATTTATATTGAGATTTGTATATTCTTGTGTTATAATAAAGATGTATAATTGTGTAAACAGACTTCGGAGTGTAATGAGTATGTTTGAAAAATCGATCCCCGATCTTTCTATCGACTTTGTTTTAAAGCTTTTCGGTACGTTGGACGGAAATATAGAAAATATCGAAAACGCTTTTTCGGTATCGATAGCATCGCGTGAGGGTGTTATTAAGATCTCGGGCGAAGGCTCGGACGAGGTTAATATGGCGGCATCGTGTATCGAGCAGCTCGAGCGTGTCAGCCGCACGTCCGAAAGCATTGATGAAAACACAATAAACTACGTTATAACAATGGTGCGAGAGGAAAAGGAAAGCGATCTCGGAGCGATATATAACGATTGCATCTGCCTTACAAACAAAGGCAAGCCCATAAAGGCCAAAACCGTCGGACAGCAAAAATACGTCGACGCAATCAATTCAAACACCATAGTATTCGGTGTCGGCCCTGCCGGTACCGGTAAAACCTTCCTTGCCGTCGCGATGGCGGTTAACGCTCTGAAGAAAAAGCAGGTTTCGAAGATAGTTCTTACAAGACCTGCCGTTGAAGCAGGCGAAAAACTCGGCTTTCTCCCCGGCGACCTTCAAAGCAAGATAGATCCTTATCTCCGCCCGCTTTACGATGCATTGAACGAAATGCTCGGCAACGAAAGCTTCCACAATTGCGGCGAAAAGGGAATTATCGAAATAGTGCCGCTTGCATATATGCGCGGCAGAACCCTCGACGATGCCTTTATTATCCTCGACGAGGCTCAGAACACCACTCCCGAACAGATGAAAATGTTCCTCACACGTCTCGGAAACAACAGTAAAGCCGTTGTAACCGGCGATATTACTCAGGTCGACCTTCCGTTCCTTCGCAAAAGCGGTCTTGTCGATGCGTTGGAAATACTTGATGATATCAAGGGCATCTGTATCTTCAAATTTACCCATAAGGACGTTGTGCGCCATCCGTTGGTACAAAAGATAATCCTTGCTTACGAAAAGCGTAACCGCGAGCAAATGCAAAAGAAGGACGAGCGCCCTGCGCGCGAATCCTTCAGAAGGAGACCCAAGGAATGATTAAAATATATTTTGACGTCGTAACAGATCCCATCCCGAAGCTATACGAAACGCTTATGAAGCGCGTGATACGCACCGCCGTTTCCGAGGCATATCCCGAACACCGCTTCGAGGTAAACGTAACCGTTTGCGACGATGAAGAAATACGCGAAATAAACAAAGAGCACCGCGGCATCGACCGTGCGACCGACGTTCTTTCGTTTCCGTTCCTTGATTTCGAAACCCCCGAAACGCTCACTCTCTTGGGAGATATAATCATTTCAAGAGATATGGCATACCGTCAGGCAGAGGAATACGGACATTCCCCCAAAAGAGAGTTTTGCTTCCTTGCCGCACATTCCGCGCTCCATCTTCTCGGTTATGACCATGAAAACGACGACGAGAGGGAAGTTATGGAAGCAAAACAACGTGAAATATTAGACAAGCTCGGCATTAAGAGGTAGATATGACTAAAACAGCATTTATAATGATCGCAGGAAAGCCCAACGTAGGCAAAAGTACCCTGCTCAATACACTTTTAGGCGAAAAGATCGCGATAGTTTCGCGCAAGCCCCAAACCACACGTAACCGTATCACGGGTGTACTTACCAAGGGAGAAAACCAATACGTTTTCACCGATACCCCCGGCCTTCATAAGCCCAAAACGCTTCTCGGCGAATATATGATGAAATCCGTTGGCAACGTTGCAGATTCATCGGATATAGTCCTTTTTGTGGTTGAGGCAGGCACCGATCTTAACTCGAACGAGATCTCCGCGCTCGATAAATACAGCGCATCGGGTATGGAGGTCATCCTCGTTATCAATAAGACCGACCGCGCAAATAAGGTCAAGCTTGCAGAGCAGATAATGGAGCTTTCCGGCCGTTATAACTTCCGCGCGGTGATTCCCGTTTCCGCACTTTCGGGCGACGGCGTTCAGTATATTCTCGATGAGCTCGATCCGCTTCTTGTCGAAAGCGTACATTTCTTCCCTGAAGACTATATAACCGACCAACCCGAAAGAAAGATCTTTGCAGAGCTTATACGAGAAAAGGTTCTCC
>JAFZDO010000036.1 GCA_017561145.1 Clostridia bacterium
CGAAAACACCGCTCTCTTCTTCGGTCTTTCCGGTACAGGTAAAACTACCCTTTCCACCGATCCTAAGCGTCTTCTCATCGGTGATGATGAACACGGCTGGGATGATAACGGCGTGTTCAACTTCGAAGGCGGTTGCTACGCAAAGGTTATCAACCTCGATAAGGATTCCGAACCCGATATCTACAACGCAATCAAGAAGAACGCACTTCTCGAAAACGTTACTCTCGATGAAAACGGCGTTATCGATTTCGCTGATAAGAGCGTTACCGAAAACACCCGTGTTTCCTACCCCATCGACCACATCAACAACATCGTACGTCCCGTTTCCGCAGCTCCTGCAGCTAAGAACGTAATCTTCCTTTCTGCAGACGCATTCGGCGTACTTCCTCCTGTTTCGATCCTTACTCCCGAACAGGCTCAGTACTACTTCCTTTCCGGCTTCACTGCAAAGCTTGCAGGTACCGAACGCGGAATTAAGGAACCCACTCCCACCTTCTCTGCATGCTTCGGTCAGGCGTTCCTCGAACTCCACCCCACCAAGTACGCTGAAGAACTCGTTAAGAAGATGGAAGTTAGCGGCGCTAAGGCATACCTCGTAAACACCGGCTGGAACGGTACCGGCAAGCGTATCTCCATTAAGGACACCCGTGGCATCATCGACGGCATCCTCAGCGGCGATATCAACAACGCTCCTACCAAGACCATTCCTTACTTCAACTTCGAAGTTCCCACCGAACTCACCGGCGTTGACAGCGGCATTCTCGATCCCAGAGATACCTATGAAAACGTTGCTGACTGGGAAGCTAAGGCAGAAGACCTCGCATCCAGATTCATCAAGAACTTTGCTAAGTACACCGGCAACGAAGCTGGTAAGGCACTTGTTGAAGCAGGTCCCAAGCTTTAATCGGGTCGTTCATACGGCACATAACGGACAAAAAGTAATTTAATTGTTCATATAAGGTTGAAACCGCGAGTTGATCGCGGTTTCTTCTTTTTTATCATTGTATTTTTTGTCCTTTGAACAAACAAAACCTCTCGCAGTAGATTACTACAGCTTCGGTTTTTGTTTGTCCAATCTGCGCTCGCCTGAACGCCCCTCCGCTTCGACTTTACCGTTACGTCAACTCCATTATTCTCATCGGGTCGTTCATACGATATATTCAATTACAAAAGCCGCAGGAAACTGCGGCTTTGTTTTTTATTTTCGGGGTCGAGTTTAATGGTACATCTTGCAGGATTTTGATTGTCGCATTCGTTTTTTGCGGTATTTATTCTTTTTTAAAAAATATGCAAATGTTTATTGAAGAACGGGATTTTTTGTTGTATAATGGGTTGATAAATAAAATTTTTGGAGGCAGTTATGCTTCTTGAAAAGATCAAGCAGGATTTCCTTTTGATACTCAAGGAAGAGCTTATACCCGCTATGGGATGCACCGAGCCGATTGCTTTGGCATTTGCGGCGGCTACCGGCAAGGACAATCTTGGGTGTGAGCCCGAAAGGATCGTTGCAAAATGCAGCGGTAATATGATCAAAAACGTTCGTTGCGTGCGCATACCGAATTCGCAAGGGCTTACGGGAATTGAAGCGGCTTGCACGCTTGGTGCTATCGCAGGTGATGCAAAGCGTCATATGGAGGTGTTGGAAGCTGTCAATGAGGAAGGTCTTTTGAAGACCTTAAAATTCCTTAACGACGGGCTTTGCGAGGTTGAATACCTTGATTCGCTTATCCCCTTGCATTTTATTATCGAGCTTTATGCAGGTGACGATTGCGTTTCGGTCGAGGTAAGACACAGCCACACGAACATTGTGCGTATTATAAAAAACGGCGAGACCTTATTTATGACCGAGGACCTTAAAGAGGCGACCGCGGTTGCTGACCGAAGCGAGCTTTCGATAGATAACATTTATACCTTTGCCGAGGAGATAGATATCGCACTTATCGAGCCGTTCACGAGCCGTCAGATAGAATGCAACATGGCAATAGCAGAGCGCGGAATGGTTGGCGATTACGGTGTCGGCATCGGTAAGGTCATTACAGAGGTTTATCCCGACAACACGCAAACAAGGATACGTGCGCTTGCTTCTGCGGCATCGGAAGCGAGGATGGAGGGCTGTGATATGCCCGTTATCATCGTTTCGGGCAGCGGTAATCAAGGCATTACCTCGACAGTTCCCGTTATCGTTTACGCGCGTGAAAACGGTATCGATGACGAAAAAATGCGCAGAGCACTTATATTTTCCTCGCTTATGACTGTTTATCAAAAGCAATTTATCGGTAAGCTTTCGGCGTTTTGCGGCGTTGTTTCTGCGGCTTGCTCTGCAGGTGCGGCTATTACTTATATGGCAGGCGGCAGTTTAACGCAGATAAAGGACACCGTAGACAACACGCTTGCAGACATCCCCGGCATTATTTGCGACGGTGCAAAGGCATCCTGCGCGGTGAAGATCTCTTCGGCTTTGGATGCTTCGTTATTCGCACATTCTCTTGCAATGCAGGGCAAGGCTTATGCCGCTCATTCGGGCATTTTGCGCGGTGATGCAGAGGAAACTATTAGCTGTGTCGGCCATATAGGCAGAGTCGGTATGCAGCCCACAGACCAGGAAATAGTTAAGATAATGATAAATTAGCAACTATAAATTAGCAACTATAAATTAGCAACAAAAAGGAGCTTCAAACGAAGCTCCTTTTTTTGTTTTGTTTTATTTACCGATGGTAAAGGTGCCCATTACGTGGCGCTTGATAAGAATATAGTCATACTTTTCAACGCCGTCCTTACCATTTACGTCTGCAGCCTTAAGCTGAGTATCGGTAAGCTCTACCGTGCCCATTACCGCACGCTTAACAAGGATGTAATCGTATTTTTCGATACCGTCCTTGCCGTTTACGTCGCCGATAACAACGTCGGTAGGATCAACGTAGTTTTCGTCGTAATAGCAAGCGAACATCCACGCGTCCTCTTCGGTACCGCCGACCCAGCCGTCTTCACCGTACCAGCCCTGATATATGCCAACGTTTTTATAGATGGTCATAAGGTCTTCGGTAAGAGGATAGAGCATGCTTTCGGGGTCTGCAGAATTGATATACTTGGTAAACGCCGCGTTATAATCGATCACCTTAACAACGGTGTCGCCATCGTATTCCGCACTCTTGACCTGACCATAGCTTAATGCATCCTGAAGATTCATCAAGGAGTCGTCAAGATCCACGTAAAGCACGGGGCCATTTGCGGAATTGAGGTGATAGAATCCGTCATCGCCCAATACAGCGGAATCGACCTTATCATCTTCGGTATCAACGTAAACAAGCTCGTCTGCATCGCCGTTGTATGTAAAATCGGTAACTTCTGCCTTGTTTACGTATTCCTCTCTGGGGATCACAACGATAATAAGCTCTTCATCGGAAACGGTGATGGTTGCGGTATCGCCACTGCCCTTAACTGCGATCCATATGCTTTGACCAACGCCGGTGCAGTCCCAAGAAACAACGTTTTCTGTAACGGTTTCTGCAGAAGGTTCGATGGAAACCCACATACCGTTATAGCTTACGATGCCGAGAGGAGTATCCTCACACGCGATATAATAGGTGCCTACCGCATCAGGTTCAAGCGCGAATATAGTATATTCATACGTCGTATCCAAGGCATATTCGTTTGTTCCGTCGCTCAACAACGTTTCGCTTAATGCGTAATTAACCACTTCTTCATCCTCGGCAAGAACAGAAAAAGACATTGTCAAAAGCGCAAGAACAACTAAAATTGCAAATATTTTTTTCATTTTTCAATGCTCCCTTCGGAATTATTTGTAATCACAAGAAACTGTGATATCGATCGCGGGGCGTTTGCCGCGCTTGTTGGGAGTTGCGCCAACGTTAATAACAAGCTCATCGCCCTTTTGAACCTCGATCTCAACGTATTTTGCTCCGTCGTCACCAACGGTTCCGTCCTCGTCAGAGGTACGCTGTGCATAGCTGCGGTTATTGGTTACTACCAAATAACCTTCGGTCGATGCAACGAGCTTGAACACAATCACGCCGTCTTTTTCCGCGATATGCTTGTAGTAATATCCAACCTCGTCATTTTCGAGAAGCGATACCTTGAAATCCTTGCCGACAGTGATCTCGACAGGGTTTGCATAGGTGCCAACGGGGTTTTCGAATTTGATATCGAAGGTTTTAGTCTCGGTAGAGGTGTTGGTGATTTCGAAAAGGATCGCCTCGCTTGCCATAGCGGCATACACGCGGAACTTCACAGAGCCGTTTTTGGGAGTGTGCTTTTCGCCGTCACAAACGATATAAAGATCTTCGCTGTCAACGGTCACGTCCAAGCCTGCAATACGGTAGATGCCGTAATATTGGGTTTCATCCGCGCCTATTTCATAGGTGGTGATCATCATGCTTTCGCCGGGGATCAAAAGGAAGGGATCGTCCTTTGTGCCGCTGCCGACGATTTCGGTCTCGGGCTCGCTCGATTCCTCATCGGGAGTCGAAGCTTCTTCTTCGCTCGATTCCTCGTCGGGAGCAGAAGCATCCTCGGTTGTAGAGGATTCATACGTAGCTTCGCTGCTTTCAACGCTTTCCTCGGATGCTTCGGTATTTACCGATTCATCGCCAACCGCTTCGGAGGATTCGGAGGAAACTGCTTCGCTTACTTCGTTAACGGAAGATTCGGTTGCTGCCGAAGAGTTTTCGTCAACCGAGCTTTGATCTTCAACGGTTTCTTCAGAGCCGCAACCGACTAACGCGGTCAAAGCAAGGATAGAAACAAGAGTCAAAGCAAGAATAGTTTTTAAAAGCTTATTGCTTTTTTCCTTAATAATCATTCTGCGCTGCCTTCCGAAAGCTCGATCGTGTATTCGGTTACGCCGCTTTCAAGATAGATTTCGGATTCGCCGGTGTAGGTATATCCCGCAGGGCAGGAAAGCACGGAAAGCTTGTAGCCGTCGGTAATTTCAGCCTTGAAGCTTGCAATACCGTCAGCGCCTGTTTTTGCGGGGAAGCAGGTATCCTTGCAGAGCTGAACCATAACGCCTTCAACGGGATTGCCGGACGCATCAACAACGCTTACCTTAAAGGTAGCTGTTTCTTCTTCCTTCGAAGTTTCACTTACGGTTTCGGATTCCGCTTTGGAAGCGGTTGCGCTTTCTTCGGCAGAAGCGGCGGAGGATTCGGTTGTTTCGGTTGCGGTTTCGCCGCAAGCGCAAAGAACTGCGGTGAAACAAATCAAGAGAAGGATCGCGATTAATTTTTTCATTTTTTTATCCTTTCGATCATTTTATGTCGCTGAGATTGCGGTAGGTCTTTTGGACGTAATCGTCCGAAGAAAAGTGCGAAAAGATCCTTGTGAAGGTTTCCTTATCGGTAATGCTTCCGGTATGCATAAATGCGATCATACCATATCGGTCGATAACCACCGTTGTGGGGAATGCAGAGATCCTGAACATAGTCGCCCACTCGCCTCCGCAGGAAAACATAGGCATTGTGAGCCCCATTTCATTCGCATAGTTCTTAACGGTTGTATCGGTGCCGTCGTAAGGATTTATGGCAAGTATTTCGATGCTGTCCTTATATTCGGCGTAGGCATGCTGCATATAGGGAAATTCCATTTTACATGGGCCGCATCCGATAAACCAGAAATTAAGAATTACCGCCTTGTTTTCCTTAAGGAGTTCGGAGATCTTATAGGTCTTTCCGTTTACATCTGTAACCGAAAAATCCTTGACTATGCTTCCGAGCTTATAAACGTCTTTACTGTAATCAGGCTCGAGCAATTGCGTTGCAAGCTTGATTTCGGTATTTTGGCCAACGTCATATTCGCTTTCCGCCTTATACGCAACGGGATAACCCGAAAGGACTGCAACGTAATTTTTGGAAGGGTCTGCCTTGAAGGAAAACATTCCTTCTTCGTTTGTCGTTCCTGCCCAGATAAGGTCTTCCCTTTTTTCACGGTCATAGATACAAACCGTGATATCGCCCAAGCTCATATTTCCCTCGGTTTTTACCGAAAGGCTATAATCGACAGCGTTTTGGGGAGCTTCAAAGCTCGATTCGGCGTCCGATTTATTATCGGACATATTCAAAAGCGAGCAGGCGCTAAATGCAGATACAGAGATAGCAATTAACAAAAGCAAAGCTGTTAATCTTTTCATCAGTTACCACCGTTTTCGATATAGCAGCACATCAAGAGCCACGCTATATCGTTGTTGATATCGGTAAGCTTATTGCCGTCCATATCCTTGAAGATATAAGACTGACTTTCGGGATTCCACCAGCCTACGTATTCGCCGCGCTGCTGGATGATATACTTAAGATCCTCGGTAAGAGGATATACGCCCTCGTTCAAATCAACGCATTGAATGTATTCGGAAAGGCACTCGGAATAGTTTTCCTTCTTGACGAAATCGCCGTTTTCATCGAAGAAATATCTTGTAACGCCCGAACGGTCGAGCATTGTCTGGAAGCATGCGATATAATCGCAATCCTCTGCAAGACGGACAAGAACAAGCGGTCCGTTTGCATTGTCGAGGTGATAAAAGCCGTCTTCCTCGTTGAATACCAAGCTATAGGTATCGGTGGAAGCGGTAAGGTCGAATTCGCCGAGAGTTGCGCCTACTGGAAGATCGTATTCCTTAAGCTCAACGGTGGTCTTGTAGACCGTCCAGGGCTCGTCCTCGATAGTTTTTATCGGATCTCCGACACGCTTTATTGTCAAAACGCAATCGTCCTTGTCGCCCTCTGTAAGGTCGATACCGATAACGTAGGTCGAGGTGCCGCCTTCACCTGTGCCGATCATACTTGCGCTGACCGAGATTTGGAATTTACCGTCGGTTACCTCAACCGTGCTTGTTGACTGAACGAAGTGAGGTGCGCCGTAATAGCCGATAACCGCTTTTTCGTTGCCCTTTATTGCAAACTCATAAAGGCCTGCGGTCTTGGGCACGAAAAGGAAATAATTGCGGTTTGCTTTGGTGAGCTTAATATAGGTGCAGCCCTCTTCGACCGAATATGCATCATAGGCGTTGTCGGTTACGATAAGCTCGCTCGCTTCGCTTGTAATCTTTTTGGAAACTGTTGCTTCTGCCTCGAAACGGTCGGCAGTAAGCGCAAGGTCGCCTTCAACGTAATAAGAAGCGCTTTCGTCGGTAAACTTGATCTCGGCAGTATAATTGTCGGACTTCAAGATTTTTACCGCTTCGCCCTGATCGTTAACGGGTTGCATCGCAACGGTCTGACCGTCCTTTACAAAGTGAACGATGACACCCGAGGTGATAACCTCTCCAAGGGCATCCTTGACGGTGACCTTATAGGAAACGTCCTTTGGTTCGGCAGGGGAAGACGATTCGGGCTGACTGCCCGAATCGCATGCGCCGAGAACCAAACAGGTTAAAATCGACATTATAATTAATGCTACTGTGATTTTCTTATTCATTATAATTACCCACTTCCCTTTTATTTAGCCGGTCCGAGGTAGTCGTAATAGTAGCAAACCTTCAACCAGGAATATTCTACGTTTTCGAAGGTATATTTATCCATAAGCATGGTGAGTATCTCAGCAAGCTGTTCGTCAACCTCAACGCATCCGTCGCGTTCATCCTTTGTCTTGATGATCTTCTTTGCGTATTCACGCATTGCTTCGGTGTAATCGTCACCGTTGCCGTGATAACGGCCTGCAAAGATATCGTCGATCTGATAAATTTCTGCGTTTGCGTCGTATTCCTCGCCCCAAAGCTTCTTGAGATATTCGTCCGTCTTTTCTACGTCGTTATCGTTCTGCTTGAGGTATGCAAGGATCTCGCCGTCGCTTTCGGATTTGCTGAAATCAAAGCCGCCCATCTCGATCATTTCGAGTATGGAATTGCTGAACACTGTGGTAATACCCGAAAAGTCGGCATAGATAAGGCTTCCGTCCTCGGAATCGTAATATTTTCCGTTGATAAGCTCGGGAACGATACCGCCGGAAATTACGTCATAGATAACCTCGCCGGTAGCATCGCCATCGTAGGTAAAGTATCCGGGAGATGCGCAACGGAAGAGCTCGTAGGAGGAGCCGATATATTCAACGTCGTAATAGATATAACCGGTTTCGTACACATCCCAGAACGCCATATTAACGTAATAAGGAGTGCCTGCTTCCATATAATATACGATCGAGCAATTCTTATCGTCGATATACATTCTTTCATCGTGCTCGTAGGTATAGATTATATTTCCGTTTGCATCGAAGAGCCAAGCGTCGATACCGTCCTGATAATCGCTCTTGGAGGTGAAACGGTAAACGCCGGATTTTTGAGGAATGAATTCGGACATAAGTCCGCGGGGGAGAATTGCTCTGTCGTAATAGAAATAGTTTGTGCTGACGTTTTTGCCGAGCTTGGTTTCAAACGCACTGAACACCGAAAGGCCCTTGATGGGGTCCTGAAGCTGATTCTTTGTGGGACCGAATACCTCGTAATATACGCATATCTTAAGCCATTCGTTTTCGTCGCCGTCAAAGCCCGCAACCTCTGCAACCTGCTTGAGCATTTCGGATAATTCCTTGTTTACGGTACAAACGCCGCCGAGAGCGGAGTTGGATGCATAAGAAAAGTATTTAACCATTCCCTTGCCGCCGTTTTCCTTATCGTAAAGGCTAACGCCGTCCTTATCTGCTTCGCCGTTGTAAACGATCTCGTAAACGGAATATTCCTCGTTGAACTGAGAATAGTTCATAAGGTTAGCGAGAAGAAGGGGGCCGTTTTCGTTGCCTACGTGGTAATAGCCGTCCTTTTCGTTGAACACGATATCAACGTATTTATAGCTGCCGTCTTCATTTTCAACAGCCGCTTCACGGGGGAGGAAGGTTTCTACGTCTATATCCTCAACGTCTACAACACGCATATTGTCAACGTAAACGGTATCTTCACCCTCGGAGGAGTCGCTGTCCTTTACAAAGCAAAGAGCAACCTCATAAACTCCGTCCTCCTCTGCAACGCAGGGATAGCAGGATTTCCATCCGTCGTTTTCGGAAACGCCCGAGATCTGGAATACGTCTTCGCCGTTAACGATTACGTAAAGCACGTCGCAAAGGCGCTCGCTCGAGGAGAAATAGTCGAAACCGACAGCCTGACCTGCTTTAAGAGTAACGTCTGCATAAATGATCGCATAAGAATCGTCGATGCCGATATTCGATGCGCAGATAACCGATTTGCCGGTCTTTTCGGTGATAACGAAGGGCCAGATATATTCTGCGTTTTCGTCTTCGGTTTCGGGGCGGTAGGTAATCTCGATCTCGCCCTTGTTGATCGCTTCTGCGATCTCATTCGATTCGGGCATGGTCTTGTTGGGCTTGATGCGGTCAACAAGATCGCTGATGCCGTTATAGCAGATCTTTTGCTCGTAATCCTCGGCAATAAGATGCTCGAATGCGCTTACAAAGGGGCGCTTGCTTGTGATAGCGCCTGCCTCGATAACACAGATGGTTCCGTAACGGTCGATAATCACCGAGGTAGGATAACCTGTTACCGAGAAGGTGTTTGCCCAGGAGGAGGGGCAGGATGCCATCGGGAAATCAAGGCCGTGCTGTGCCTGGAAGGCTTTTACGGCATTGTTATCATCAAGCGGATCTATCGCGATGATCTCGATATCGTCCTTATATTCCGCGTAAACCTCGTTCATTATGGGGAATTCCTCTACGCACCACGAACAGGTGGTGTACCAGAAATTAAGCAAGACCGCTTTTTTGGTCTTGAGAACCTCGGAAAGCTTGATTTCCGTGCCATCGGGAGTGTTTACGGTAAAATCATACATTACGTCGCCGACAGCAAGAGTTGCGGATGCAAGGTCACCGTCGGTAACGAGTCCCGATTCAAGAACTATCGTAGCGCTTTCGCCGATAAAGGAATAGCTTTTTTCAATCTTATATCCCTTGGGAGGCGAAGAAATAACTATCGCATAGCTGCTGCTCTTGTTAAGACTGAAGCTTGCATCGCCTGCTTCGTTGGTCTTTGCATAGCCTGCAAGATCCGACAAGCTGCTGTCGGTATAAACGTGAATGTCCAAGCCGGAAAGCGCTTTTCCACTCGAGGTCTTAACACGTACCGAATAGGTAGTTTTAATAGCGAGTGCACTTTCCTCGGTGCTTTGATCATCGTTCGTCTCTTCCCCACCGCAAGCAGCGAGTACCGACACACACATGATCGCAACTAAAAGGCAAGCCAAAAGACGAACAGAAAATTTTCTTTCAAGCGTCGTTTGGTTGCTTGATTTTTTTGTGTTAAACATAGAACATGCGTCCTTTACATTATGATTTTATTTTTAAGAGTTAACGCATTGCTAAAAAGATGAGTGCGACGATTCCGTATGCAACCAAAAGAAAACCTACTGCGATAAGAGTCGGCTTGAGCATCATTCTTACGGCACTCCAATAAGTACGCCAGATATCCCTTGCGCTCGAAGCGGTACCGCGTTTTTTCCACGCTTTCCCGCCTTCGACGTTGGTCATATCGGCAATGGTGCTTCCGTCATCGATATAGATGATCTTTTCCTTTTTTTCTTTCCCGTTTTTTTTGTTAAACATACGCATTCATCCGTTTGATATTACTTTTGTAATAAGTGGCAAGCCACGAAGTGACCGTTGCCGTAATCCTTGTATTCGGGCACTTCTTCCTTGCACTTGTCTGTTGCATAAGGGCAACGTGTGTGGAATCGGCATCCTTTGGGGGGATTTGCGGGCGAAGGAATATCGCCCTTTAATATGATACGGTTCATTTTAAGATCGGGATCGGGCTGAGGTATAGCCGAGAAAAGCGCTTGAGTATAGGGATGCAAGGGATTTGCAAAGATATCCTCTTTAGTGCCGAATTCGACCATCGAGCCGAGATACATAACGCCGATCTTATCGGAAATAAACTTAACGACCGAAAGGTCATGGGATATAAACACGTAGGTAAGGTTCATATCCTTTTGAAGCTGCTTTAACAAATTGATTATCTGTGCCTGAATGGACACGTCGAGCGCCGAAACGGGCTCGTCGCAGATAACCAACTTCGGCTTGACCGAAAGGGCACGCGCGATACAGATTCTTTGACGCTGACCGCCCGAAAATTCATGGGGATAGCGTTCGTAGTAATAATCTCTTAATCCGCATTTTTCCATAAGATCGAGCACGTAGTCCTTCACCTCGCCCTTGGGCACTATTTTGTGTACCGAAACAGGCTCGGAAAGGATTCCGCCTACAGTGCTTCTCGGAGGAAGCGAGGAATAGGGATCCTGAAATATTATTTGCATCTGCTTGCGTATTTCGCGCATTTGCTTGGGCTTCAAATCGGTAATATCGACACCGTCGAAGATGATTTTACCGCCCGAGGATTTATGGAGCTTAAGAATGGTTCTGCCGAGAGTGGTTTTACCGCATCCCGACTCACCTACTATGCCGAGTGTTTCGCCCGCCTTGAGTGTGAACGAAACGTCATCGACCGCAACGAGCTCCTGCGTTACCTTACCGGTCATCGTCTTCTTTAAGGGGAAGCATTTGCGGAGGTTTCTGACTTCAAGTATATTTTCGCTTTTTTGATTTTCATTATTTAATACTTCAGCCATTTTGATCCTCCTTTCCGTAAAGATGGCATGCAACGAAGTGATTGGGTGTAACCTCGAACATCTGAGGATATTCACCCGAGCACTTGCCTATACATTTACCGCATCTTTCCTTGAAATAGCAGTGGTTGGGCATATTTACGGGGTTGGGTACGTTGCCGGGGATGTTAAACAGCGTATCGCTGTCGGAATTCAGGGTGGGCTTTGATTTTTGAAGACCTATTGTATAAGGATGCAAGGGGTTATGGAAAATTTCCGAAACGGGACCCTTTTCGATAACTCTGCCTGCATACATTACGACAACGTAATCTGCCATTTCGGCGATTATACCGAGGTCATGCGTGATGAGCATTATCGAGCCGTCGATACGCGTTTTAAGGTCGCGGAGAAGGTCAAGTATCTGTGCCTGAATCGTAACGTCAAGCGCAGTTGTGGGCTCATCCGCTATGATAAGACGGGGATCGCTCGCAAGCGCCATAGAAATCATTACTCTTTGACGCATACCGCCCGAAAGCTCGTGAGGATAAGCGTCGTAAACGCGCTCCGGCATTGCGATACCTACCAAATCGAGCATTTCAAGTGATTTTGCTTTTGCATCCTCTTTTGTTGCTTCGGGATGATTGATAAAGGTTACCTCATCGAGCTGCTGACCGATAGTGAATACGGGGTTCAGCGAGGTCATAGGCTCTTGGAAAATCATCGCAATCTGATTGCCGCGAATCTTGTGGATATCATCCATCGGCATTTTTGCAA
Source organism: Clostridia bacterium (assembly GCA_017561145.1). Classification (GTDB taxonomy): domain Bacteria; phylum Bacillota; class Clostridia; order Oscillospirales; family CAG-382; genus Coliplasma. Next base: position 12,324 of record JAFZDO010000036.1, read on the forward strand.
TATCGTAAACCTTTGTTTCGCCGTTGTCGAGCTTTGCATTGAAGCGGATGCTTCCCGAATAGATCTGTCCGGTAGGGCCTTGAATAAGGCGCATGACCGACATGCTTGTAACAGATTTGCCGCAGCCCGACTCCCCTACCACACCGACCGTAGTATTCTTGGGAATATCGAAGGAAACACCGTTTACAGCCTTTACAACGCCCTGCTCGGTGAAGAAGTAGGTATGCAGATTGTCGATTTCCAAAATATTTTCGGGCTTCGACATATGGCCGAGATATTCGGTTTCTTCAGCCTTGCGGTTTTTATAAGCTTCAAGCTTTCTGATGATCTTTTTGTTTTGCTTTGCGATAGCGCGGACTTCTTTACCCGTGAGGCGGTTTGCATTTTTGATTTTACTCATAGCTTATCTCCTCGCTTTCGGGTCAAGTGCATCGCGCAGGCCGTCGCCGATAAAGTTGAAGCCTAACACTGCAACGACAATGCAGATACCTGCGGGTACCCATACGTTCAAGTGATTCTGAAGGATATCCTGGTCCTGCGAAATGATGTTGATCATCGTACCCCAAGCGGCGTAAGGTGCTTTAACGCCGAGATTGAGATAGGAAAGAGTCGCTTCGTAAAGTATCATACTACCGAGACTCAAGCTCATCGAAACGATCAACTGAGGCATTACGTTGGGAACAAGATGCTTAAAAATTTTACGGGGTACCGAATAGCCCATTGCTTCAGCCGCAACCATATATTCCTGCTCGCGGAGAGAGAGGATCTGACCTCTTACAAGACGTGCGGTACCGGGCCACGAAATAAACGTTAAATAGATCATAAGGAGATAAATGCGGTATTTTGCATCTATATCCGAAGCGTCAAGAATAGTGCTTATGATAAGCAAAATAGGAATACCGGGCAAGCAGATAAGAATATCGCAGACGCGCATTATGATATTATCGATAAAGCCGCCGAAATAACCTGCAATGCCGCCCATGATAACGCCTAATACGGTGATAAGGAACACCGCAAGAAAGCTTACGATAAGCGAGATTCTGCCGCCGTACATAAGGCGAACGAAGATATCGTAGCCTTGGTTATCCGTACCGAGGATATGATCGCCCGAAGGGGGAGCAAGCATATTATCCTCGATATTGGTTTCGGTAGTCTGACGGAGAGTATAGGTGATACCATTCACCGTGTAAGTCGTTTCCGAAACGGCATATTCGGTCATACCTCTTTTATCGAGCTCTATCTCGCCCCATTTACCGTCGTCATCGTGATAAACGTAGGTGATTATCGGGTCGCCGTTCTCATCAAGTATGGGATTGCCGTTCGCATCGGTCTGGACAACCTCGTCGGGAAGATCCGCAACGAAATAAGGTCCGACGAAGCTGAAAAGAAACAGACTTACGACCATTATAAGACCGACGATGCTCAAGCGCGAGCGGAAAAAGCGGCGCACGACCATTCGTGTCGGAGACATAAGACGGACGTTTTTGTCAAGAGGCGCTTCGGTATCGTTTGTTTGGGTCGTTTCAACCTTGGTTTGTTCTTCCATATCGAATGCCTCCTTACTCTAATTTTACTCTTGGGTCGACAAGTCCGTACATAAGGTCTGCGAGCAATACGCCTATAACGCTCAAAAGCGCAAGGAACATATTGTAGCCCATAATAAACGGAATGTCGCCGCGGTTCATTGCGTCAAGCGCAATGTTACCGATACCGGGAAGGTCAAATACCTGCTCGGTTATGATCGCACCCGAAAAGAGCGAGGGCAACAGACCCGCAAGAGAGGTTACCATCGGGATAAGGGTGTTACGGAAGGCGTGCTTGTTGATAACCACCTTTTCCTTTAAGCCCTTTGCGCGTGCGGTACGGATGTAGTCGGAGTTCATAACCTCCAACATATTTGTTCTTGTCATTCTCATTCTTGCACCGATACTGAGTATTACGATGGTGAGAATAGGAATGAAGCAGTGCATTGCATAGTCGCCGAGCAAGGCAAGTCCCGTATTGGACGCCGTTGCATCGATAAGTCCCGATGCGGGGAACCATCCGAGCTTCAATGCAAGGAAGTCTTTAAGCATCTGCCCAAAGAAGAAGGACGGAAGCGAGATACCGACCATTACTAAAACGGTAACGATATAGTCGCGTAGGCTGTATTGATGCTTTGCGGCAGTGATGCCGAGAGGAATTGCTATTAAAAATTCAAATACGGTAGCAATCAAAGCGATTGCAAAGGAGATTCCCATGTGGTCGAAGATAACGTCTGCAACGGGGATGCCGTAAACAAAACTGGTACCCAGATCAAAGGTTGCCAACGCTCCGAGCCAACTGAAATATCCTTTTAATATACCGAGAAAGCTGTTGTCGCCGAGTCCGTACATTTCGTACATGGCGTTTACCGTTTCCTCACTTACCGTTGCGCCGCCCTGGTTTATGGCGTTGATCTTATCCTGAATAAAATCAACGGGCATCAAACGGATGAGGAAATAGATTATCAACGAAACGCCAAGCAATATCAAAACGGACATCGCTAATCGTTTAATAATATATTTCAGCATTTTTTGCTCCGATTCTTACTGCGCGAATTCAACTTCCCAAATGCGGTCAAGAGGCGAGGAGAAGGGATTCATTTCGGAAGTATTGGGCATACTTTCAGCAGAGATAACGTTGGAGTTGTAGGAGTAAAGTACACTTCTCTGATATACGGGAAGCTCGATAGCGAGGTCGAGGATATAGCTCATCGCATCCTTGTAAAGTGAGGAACGTACTTCCTTATCGTTGGTTTCACGCGCCTGATCGATAAGCTCGCTGAGGTTATCGAGAATTTCGATCTCTTCTGCGGTACCGCTCGTCTTCAAGTAGTTATAGCCCCAAGCGAGGGTGCTGGTCGCAGAGGAATCCTTGTGGTAAACCTGATACAAGTCGGGGTCGAGCGCGGAGGACCATGCAGCTGCCCAAACCTCAAGCGAACCGGTATTGATCTTGGTAAGTGCCTGAGTATCACAAACTACTTCAACGTCCCAGCCGAGTCCGTTAAGAAGAGCCGCCGCATCGCGGAATACCTTATAAGTCGGGTGATCCTGAAGGCTCGAGCCTGCGATAGTGAATTTAACCTTAAGTGCAGAGTCGCCTGCGCTTACACCTGCAGCCTGCATATATTTTTCGATGTTCTTAACTGCGATATCCTCGCTCCATGCGCCGAGAGGAGGATAGTCCTTGCCGTTGTCGGTAGCGTCTGCGCCCTTGGGATATGCCCAGCTTACCTTCGACATCGGCCAGAAGATCTGCTCTGCGGTACCCGCGCGGTAGTAGTCAAGTGCGAGCGAGGTGTTCATCGCGCACATGATCGCTTTACGAAGATTGATATCGTTGACCTTTGCGGAGTTGATACCGACATAACCGTAACCGAGCTGATTGGTGGTAAGAGTTACCATACCCTTAGAGGAAAGGTTTTCGAGCTTTTCATAGTTAGCCGTGGTGAGCGCGGGAGAGATATAGTGAACGTTACCCTCTTCGAGTGCGGCGATAGCGTTGGAGGAGCTTACAACCTGGTAACGGATCTTTTCGATCTTTGCATTTTCAAGTCCTGCACCTACGGTGTTGAACTGATCGTTAGCCTTGAAGTAAACAACGTTGTTTGCATAGAATTCGCTTTCTGCGGGAGTATCGCTGTTCTGACCGTTGGTCACCTTATAAGCGCCTGCGCCCATAGGAAGCTTGATGTTTCTGGTAGATTGAACGATATCGGTCATAAAGTCGAAGCTTGCAAATTCAACGCCGAATTTGTTGTTTGCAATATCAACGCCGACCTTACTTCCCTCTCCGTAATAGTGCTGAGGAGCAACGGTGATTGCGAAGTTCCAGATAGCCTTGGGGTCAACGCCGTCGATGGTGATACGGAGAATATCGTATTCATCGGCATTGACTACGGTACCGTCCGCGTTATGGGAGGATGCAACCTTATATTCGGTACCGTTAACGGTAATTGCGGTGCCTGCGGCATCGGTATGACCGAGAGAAACTATACCCTTGATGTTTTCTACTGCGAGAGTGCCGTCATCGGATACGTTTTCGTGAAGGATAACTTCTTTTGCTTTTGCGGTGAATTCGGTAGTAAGGGTTGCCGCGGTTGCCCAATACTGAAGGATGATATTGAGTTCTCTTGCGATCTTATCGTTATAGATATATTCGATTGCCGCTTCCTTGGTGGTGATGGCAGCGGGATATGCAGGAGTGAGCTTTTCTATTTTGGTACGGTCGATCTTGCCGTCTGCGCCTTCTGCATATTTAACCTCTACGTAGCCTTCGGTATACATAAAGCAGAAGACTTCGTTTTGGAATTCGCTGAAGGATTTATAGGGCTCGTCGATATAGGATTCCTGTGCGCCGAGATAGTCGGTTTCGAGCTCTTCCTTGAAGAGCTTGAGAGCATATTCGTAGTCCGCCATAAGGTTTGCATTGGTAACCGAATTGGGATCGTTGGAGATAGCGGACTTATAACCGTTGCTCAACTTATGAGCGTTGATTGCAGCCTTCATTTCATCATAGCTTACTTCCTTGGTGGAGGAGGATTGAAGCTTGGAGTTGAAGAGGTTTACAAGCTCGTTAAGTCTTGCTGTTGCGCGGGAGGATGCCTGGGACGAGATGAGGTCGTCGCTGTCATCGGAGGCAGAGCCGACTGTTTGGGTTCTGTATTCCGAAAGACCGATAATATCGGTGGAATAGAGTGTATTAGAGCCGGTATAAACGGGATCGAGGTATACGTAGTAGTTGAAGAGCACGTCTTCCATGGTAAGAGGATGGCCGTCGGAGAACTTGATGCCATTCTTGAGAACGAAGGTGTAAACGGTATTTTTGCCGTCTTCAACGACGTCGTAATCCTTTACTACGACTGCTTCGTTTTCGCCGTAAGCGACCTGAATATCGCCGTTTACGTATTTCGAGCCGAGCATACCGATCTGAGTCATCGAAACGATAGTGCCGTCGGGTGCGGAGGTATAGAAGAAGGGATTGAACAAGCCGTCAAGCTGTTCGGTCATAATAACGAACGCATCTGCGCCGGACGCTCCGTCCGAGCAGGATGCAAGCGCGCTTACACACATAAACACGCACAAAATCAGAGATAAGATCTTTTTCATATTAGCACCTTTTATATTGTATTTGTAATTAATTACTCTTTGAATTCAAGCGTTACCTTGTTTCCGTCAACCGAAACGGTGATCCTTTCGGGGTTGTCACCAACCACGGTACAGGTAATTTCGGGATCTGCGATACATTGGTCGTTGCCGCTGCCGCAAACCAGACCGATAGCATAATCGGTCACACCGAAATAGCAGGAGGAATCGATCTTTATTGCGCCGCCGATGATTTTTACGTTTTCGACGGTAGCGTTAGCCGAAACGGTACCTGCGAAGAGGCCGTAATTAGCAGGAACACGGGTACCTGCCTGAATGGTAAAGCAAGTGTTTTCAAAAGTGAGATCTTTGATCAGAGCGTTTTCGGTAAGCTGACCGAAAAGGCCTGCGTTTGTTTTGGAGTTCTGTGTTTGGGTTACTTCGATATTCCTGAACACGTGACCGTTGCCGTTTATCGTACCCGAGAAATTGCCGTACATCGAAGCGGTGGGCCATATCTTACCCTCGAAGTCGATATCTTCGAGAATCTCATAGCATCCGTTTGCATTGAAGTTTTTGATAAACTGCTCTGCCGTGGTGATCCTGTACCATTCTCCCTCTGTCCAATCAACGTAGATCTTAAGAGTGGGGTCAACAGCGGTACCTGTGTTCAGATCCACCTTGCCGGGGTGAACCAACGTTTCACCCGTGAGCTCGTTTTGTCCGGAAACATCGTAATATGCCGTCTTGTACGTATATCCCGACTTTTCGGGAAAATCGTACATATCGATCGCTCCGCTTTTTTCATTCCATTTAGGGATCTTTATGCTTTCTGCATCGGTAGGGTCATAGGTAAAGGTTTCTAAAAGCTGATTTGTTGAAATATCGTAAAATTCGATATTGAACAGAGGGACCCAAGCCGCATAAAGAGTAAGAAGCGAGGTGTTTGACGAATAATTTTTGTTGGGGTCTATTTCGAGGGAGTTCTTTTCGAAATCCCATTTACCCGAATAGGTGTAGGTAATATTGCCTTCACTGTCGGTTTGCTCGATACGCTCGGAATACCAGCCTGCAAGGAAATATCCGTTTTTGACTGCCTTGAACGCATCGTTGCCGCGCTCGCTCGCATCGGGCGGCAAAAGCGCTATATCGACGTTTCCGTTGATGTTTTTGGGGATATCGTTAACGTTATAGGAATCGACGATAACCGAGGTGTTGGTTGTGAAGAAGCCCCCGTTAGCGTCGTATTTGACGCTAACGGTATAGTTATCTTCGTTGTTTTTGTCATAAGGAGTGCCCGAATCGCCGCATGCTGTAAAGAACACGGCAATCAGCGCAACCGACAAAATCAACAACGCAGTTTTTATTGAATTTTTCATTTTGTTATCGGTTTTCCTCCTTATTCTTTATCCTTTTCCTTGCGGTTTCTGATCACGATAAAGCCTACGAACGCCACCAGGAATATTGCGACTATCCACAATACAGAGGAGCTGCTTTCGGTTTCGACGGGTGCGTTCTCTTCCTCGACGGGCTCAAGCGCCGCGATACGCTGTTCTGCGGTAACGAGGGTGTTATAGTTGGAAACCAACGCCATTTGCTCGAGCGTTGCGATCTTATCGTATGCCGCGCGTGCCGCCGCTACGATATTCTTGTGGTCGAGAGTAACTCTTTCGGGGATAAGCTTGATAGCATTGATAGCTTCAACGGTGATCTTATCGGGTGCGGCAGGACCTTCGATCCTGTATCCGAAATACTGCTCGCAGATATAGGAATCGTATCCGACGCCGTTGACGGGGCTTACCATTATAGGCTTCGATTCAACGTAGCCTACGTAGTCGATAAAGTTAGCACCGTAGAATACGTTGGAATACATATTTCCGGTCGCGTTCCACATAAAGAACGGGACGGTTCCGTTACCGGTTATCGCGATCTCGTTTCCGTTGTAATCGGTATAGGTGCCGTAATCACCCGAGCCGGGGATGTGCTCCAGGGTTTCGTAATAGGTGGGATCGAATTCTTCCTCGAATATAGGCATATTATAGCTGCCGAATATTACTATTTCGAGGTCGTTACACATATAGAACGCTTTATGTCCTACCGCGGTGGTGGTATAGGGCATCTTGACTCTGGTTACGTCGCTGCCTGCAAACGCCATGGCGGTAATACGTACGGTATCGTCAGCGACAACAACGTTATCCTTATCGGTGCCTGCATAGGTGATAAGCTCCATTCCCTTTACCGTGTCACAGTAAAGAGAGCCGTCTATAACGTGTACCGTGCTGCTGATATCGAAGTTGAAGGAATCAATTTCAAGCTCGTGACCGTTAACGGTGGTTTTCTCGACCGTCTTAAAGGGCTCGACCTTGCACATCGCAAAGGGGTTGTCGCCAAGATTCACGAGCTTTTCGCCGAGAATAACGGTTACGGGAGTGTATTCCTCCTTCATAAACGCGTTGATGCCGACGTTCACAGCACCGGAAAGATCGATTTCGGTAATTGCCGTATATGCGAAGGAGTAGTCGCCGATATTTTCGGATGCAGAAAGATTTTCTACGTTCTTAAGAGGATCGCAATATGCGAACGTGCCTTCGCCGATATCACTTCCCTCTCCGTTGAGCTTGACAGATTCAAGCAATCTGTTGGAGACGAATGCATAGTCGTCGATAAGCTTGGTTCCGGAAAGGTCTATATTTTCTAATCCGCATTCCATAAACGCATATTTGCCGATGGTTTCCACGCCTAACAGGTTAATGGTCTTTAAAGAATCACAGCCTGCGAATGCATAAGCGGGGATCTCCTTGATTGCTTCGCCAATCTTGATCTCGTTAAGCTGACGGCAATACGAGAAGCTGTATTCGCCGATGCTTTCCGCAGAGGAGATGTCGATCTTTTCGATCTTGGGACCGTGATAGGTGTAAATATAGGTTCCGTCGGCGCTGATTGCCGCAACCGACATATTTTCGTCGAGACAAGCGTAATAAACGTCGCCCGAGATAGCATAGTCGCCAAAGGATTTAACCTTGGAAAGGTCGATTTCCTTAAGACTCGAGTTGTTGTAGAACGCCATCTTTCCGAGGATCGCGCCTTCACCCAAGGTTACAGATTCAAGCTTTGCCGCATTCGAGAATGCGTTTTCGCCGATGTTTGCGTTTTTACCGATGGTGAGCGAGGTGATGGGCGAGGTGAATTCGTACTTAAATACCTTCTTGCCGTTATCCTCACCCTCAACGACCTTGAACGCAAGATCCTTGTTGAGCGAGAATGCATATTTTCCGATTTCGACGTCATCGCCGATAACGATCGTTTCGAGCTTCTGACATTCGCTGTAAGTGCCCTCGGCAACAGTTGCGCCGTTGGGGATATTTACGGAAGTAAGGAAGGTATGCGAGAATGCATATTTACCGATATAGGTTTCTGCGGTAAACGTGGGCATTTCGGTAATTGCGGTTTCAAAGAAGCCGTATTCACCGATATAGGTGAGCTTACCGAGCTTGACCGATACGAGATAGGTATTGGACGCAAAGCCGTAATCGCCTACGACGGTAACGTTGGGAAGGCTGATCGAATTAAGCTTTCTGTTGTGAGAGAATGCGCCCTTGCCGATTTCGGTAACCTTTGTATTGTCGATATCGGCTTCGGTAAATTCGCCGCTTGCCAAGGGAGATACGGCAACAAGCTTTTTGCCGTCGGCAGAAAGGATATAATCGTATTTTCCGTTCTTGTATGCGCTGTTTCCGCTTTCAACGGTAAATTCCTTGATAGCGGTATCGCGGAAGGCATAAGCGCCGATGTCCTTTACGTCCTTACCGATGGTTACGCTCTTGAGCTGCTTACACTCGTGGAACATACCCTCGGGAAGAACTGCGGAATTAACGGTAAATTCCTTAAGTGATTCGCAACCCGTGAAGGCATAAGCGCCGTATTTTACCTTAGCCGCCTTTACCTCTACGCTTGCAAGCTTTTTACATCCCGCAAATGCATACTGACCGACCGAAAGTGCCGATTCGGGAAGGATCACACGCTCGAGCTTTTGGTTGCCTGCGAACGCATAGTCGGAAATTACGCAGATAGAGCTAAGATCAAGCGTACCGCGGAGGTCACAGCTTTCGAAAGCGCTTTGGCTGACGATGATAAGGTTGTTTTCTCCGCTGAAGGTGACCTTTTTAAGAGAGGTACATCCGTAGAATGCGCCGTATTCGATCGATTCGAGCGTGGAGGGCAAAACTACCTCTTCAAGTGCGGTAAGATTTGCAAATGCATAGCTGTTGATCTTCTTAACGCCCTCGGGGATAATTACCTTGGTAACGGTATTGTCGCCGATGAACCACGCCTTGGAGGTTTCCGCATCGTCAAATGCAAGCTCTTCGGCAGTTTTCATAATATATTCGAAATTCGAGAATGCGAACTGACCGATCTCGGTAAGAGAAAGTCGTTCGGGTATTTCAACCAAGCCGCCGAGACCGTAATAGTGTGTAAGGCTCGGACCGGTTGTAATGTAGGGATCCTTTACCTCGACCGAAACGGTTTCGGAGTAATAGGTGCTTTGACCGTCGAGAAGGACCTTTACGGTAACCGATGCAAAGCCCTCGGCAACCGCAGTCACGTTTCCGTACGCGTCGACCTTTACGATGTCCTCGTTGCTCGTCTCGAATTCGAGCGTAGTATCCTTGGGATAATAAGCATCGAGCGAGTAGTTGAGAAGCACGCTTTCCGAGGGATACATCGAAAGATTGTAATTACCCTCGAAGAAGTTGATATTGCCTGTTTCGCCGATATCTCTGTCGGCGTTGTCTATAATGTAATATGCCTTTGTGGTCTGATATCCGTCGAGTGTGAAGACGTCGACGACCGACTTATCGTATTTTACGTAGCCCTCGTCATCCTCATCAAGGACGGTGACCTTAAAGGTAACGCTCTTGCTGTTTGTTCGGTCTTGTGCCTTGATTATCGCGGTACCGCTCGAAACGGCAACGATCTTGTTATTTACGATACGTGCAACGCTGGGCTTTTGCGAGGTGTAGTCAAGCAATTCTGCCCATTCGGTGTAAGGAAGCACGGTAGGAGAAAGGGTGTAGACCTCGTTGGGGCTGAGCACGATTCCGTCCTCAAGGCTTTCGAAATAGAAATCGGTGAAATCATCGGGAAGTCCGATCTCATAGGTTGCATAGTTAAGTGCATAGTCGTAAACGGTTACGACGAAGGAGTTGGGTGTAGAGGAATTGTTTTTGATATCGTAGAGATAATCGGTAAGCTCATAGGTTATCTTGGTGGTGCTGTTTCGTTCGGAATATATGGGAGTCATATATTGCTCGAATGCGATAAGCTCGGAGCTGGGATTATCGTTTTCATCGGTGCCCATGGTTACGTAACCGATCTGGGAGCTCATGGAATAGTGGTTATCGTAAACAAGCACGTCTGCATAAAGGCGGTTTTTGTTAAGAGTTTTATCGTACTTGTAGTAATATTCAACGCCTGTGACAGTGGGGGCCTGGAAGTCGATAGTCATCGGGAATTCGAAGACGTTGTTTTCGTTAGTGGTAAGACCGCCGTCGCCGTAATCGAGATATCCGACGAGCTTAACGATATATTCGCTGTTGTTCGCGAGATTGCGTTCGGTCGTATCGAATTCTATCTTGACGTTCGCGGGATAGATCGATGCACCGCCGTCGCTGTAGGATTTTCTTACGTCGTTTTCGGTATGCTCGAAGATGACCTCGCCGGTTGTTGAATTAGTGATCGTTATATCGATCTTCGCCGCGTTACGGAGCATACCTGCCCAAACGAAGCGGAGCGAGTGTACCGAGCCTACCTGATTGGAAAGCGCGATATAATTTTCGTTTGCCGCGATAACCATATCCTTGGGGTCCTGCATAAAGTAGTAAGAGCCCAAATAGCTTACGTAGTCGTCGCTTACGCCGCCGACGGGACGGGTGGGATATGCATCCGCCTTGGTCTTGTCCTCTTCATCGATACCGTCGTCGAGCTCGTCGGCGTTGGTGTCGAAATAGGTAAGGTCGAACAAGGGAGCGACAGTCCAGTCACCGTAAAATGCAAGGTAAGGTACGTTAAGGTCGATCTCGGTGCCCGAGGTAGCGGTAAGTGTGATGAAGCCTTCAACGTACATACCGTTTTTAAAGGATCTATCGAGATATTCCTTATCGGAATCGCTCAAGGTAACGGTTACGAAAACGTCGACGGATCCGTTTGCGGGAACCGTTACGTTCATATTCTTGATAGTGCCGTTATTGACCGAAACGCTGACCGTAGCACCGTCGAGGATATAAGCTTCCTCGGTAACGGTGGTTTCACCTGCATTGGTCTTGGTTTCGCTGACGCCCTCGGTCATAACGTATGCGCCGACGTTGTAGCTCACTGCGACGTCGCCGAAGTTGTTTACCGTAAACTTCATTTCGTAGACGCCTTTTTTCTCTCTGTCGTCGCCGAGCTCGAGCTTTGCCTTGTCCATTACCGCGCCGTATCTGTCATAAGTGGTGATATACGCGGGGGTGTTGATCGAGTTAAGAAGGTTTGCAAGACCTGCACCCTGCTTTCTTACCGCATAGGGCAAGCCGTTTTTATTAAGTGCGATATTCGCGGTGGACATAAGGAGAGAGTTGACCATCGCGTTTACCTTTTTGCTGTCATTTGCGATTTCGGGGAAGCGTTCTACAACGTACTGTCTCAAAAGCACTACGACGCCCGCAAGGTTGGGGCATGCCATCGAGGTACCCGAAATACGGTCATAACCGCCGCCTGTTACCGAAGAAAGGATGTTACCGCCGTGCGCGGTGATTTCGGGCTTGATACGAAGGTCGGGAGTGGGGCCCCAGGAGGAGAAGTCGGAGATGAAGGGACCGGAGGTCTGGTTACGTGCGATCTTGAGTGTGCCGTTCGTTGCGGCGAGCATTTCGCCGTCATCCTGAGAGATCGAGCATACTGCAAGAGTAGCGTCGCCGACGTTCATTTTGATATCACCCGATACGTTGTTGTAGATGATGATACCTGCCGCGCCCTGCTGCTGAGCGATAAGCGCTTTTTCCTCGAACGTATTCGAGCCGCGGCGTACAAGGGCGATCTTGCCGTTAACGTCAAGTCCGGTATAGTCGGCAGTACGTCCGACACCGGGGATAACAACGTATTCGATCTCGATAGAATCCTTATCGCCGAGAAGCGTTTTGCAGAAATCGTTTTCTTCGCTTGCGCCGTCGGAGGATTCAAGGAAATATATGATCCTGTCACCGAAAAGGAGGTAAGGGGTTTCAACGCCCGCGATAGATGCAACGGACATAACGCCGTCATAGGTGGAGGGCGAGCCTACGGTACCTGTATCGGGGTTGGAGGTAAGACCGAGGTTACCGTTTGCTTCCGAGCCGTATGCGGAGCTGTAGCTGTTTGAAGCCGCAACTACCATACTGATGCCTGCATCACGGATCCTGTCGTAAATTCCGTTGAGCTTTTCTTCATCTGATTCACGCGAGAAGCCGCAAGCGGTACCGATGGACATATTGATAACGTCGACACCGAGTACAACACAGTCCTCAAGCGCGGAAAGGATCCAAGCCGCTCTTGCGGTATCCATTACGTCCGAGAATATCTTCATCGAAACGAGCTGAGCGTTGGGAGCAACGCCACGGATAACGTCATCATTACCGACGATAACGCCCGAAACGTGAGTGCCGTGGTTATTGTGAGTGGAATAAACGTCACTGTCGTTATCGGCATAGTCAAAGCCGAAGGGAACCTTATCGTTTATATACACGTCGTCGACCGTAAGTCCGCCAAGCTGCTTGTTTGCGGTGGTGTTTCCTACGAGAGCAGCAACCTGATCGTAGGTAAGTCCGAGCTTTTTCGACGTGAAATTATCGGGAGAAAATGCAGTGTGATTGGAGTCCAAGCCTGTATCGAGAACTGCAACAACGATTCCCGAGCCGTCAAATCCCGCTTCCGAGCTGTCGAAGATACCGGTATCGAAAACGTTTACCTCGTTTTCAACGAGCTGAGTCTGAGCGGGCTTATAAACCTCGCCGACGATAACATCCATACCGTCGCCGAGCGATCCGCAGACGTTTTTGAAGTCCTTTGCCTTGATAAGCAATTCAAAGCCGCTCAAAACGGTGCAATACTCTTCGCCCTCTTTAAAGGAAACGTTATTGGAACGAAGCTCTTTTAAAACCTTTGCTTTTTCATCGGAAACGTTGGATTTGATTTCGGATACGAGATCCTCATCGGATGCGAGAGCAGAAAGACTTTGAGCCTTGTCGCCCTTTTCGTAAATATCCATTACGTTTGCGGTGTCAACGGTAACGATGACCGAAATTTCATCGTTGTCGCCGATGTGGTCGGGAAGCTTGTACATTACCGAGCTGTCGAGATAATCGGTGTAATCAAACTTCAAGCCGTTGTTCTTGTTGATGTAGCCTTTATTGCCCGAAGCGGATGCCGAAGTGCCTCCGACAAACATCGCGGGAACAATAACGCTGCCCACCAGCAAAACGCAAGCGAGAACGGCAGAACACGCGGTTTTGCAGTCCCTTAAAAACTTGGTTTTTTTCATAGGTGAAACCTCTCCTTACTTGTCCGAACGGACAAAACAATAAAAATTCATTATATTTTACATTATTTTGTTATAAATTGCAATAATTAATTTGAATTTATCTTATATATGAAGGAAAAATTTTTATATTTTTCTTTGTCTTTACTTTTTGCTATCGCCGTGATATAATATTTAAGATTTCATCAAAAACCGACACGGAGATATTCAAGATGACTGAAAAGGGCTTTAAGCTTTTGCACCGAATAATCGGCATTCTTATTGCGATCTCGATCGTTATCGCGGGAATTTGCCTTGCCATCGGTTGTTGCTATATTTATTTTTCGGACGATATGAGCTACTCACGCATTGCTGTATCCGACGTTTTTGCGGTTATTTGCATACCCGTTTACGCATGCTTGGTTCTTGTCGTTACAGGTTGCTTATCGGAGCTGCTTTTGCCTTCCGTAAAGCAAAAAAGCAAAGCTTCCCATTCAAGCGAGACGGCAGTAAACAATTTGCTTAAAAAACGCGGACTTTCATCGTTAAGCGAACACGCTCTTTCGGTGCATTACCGCGAAAAGGGCAAAAGAACGCTCAATTCGATAATTATGACGGCGCTTACGCTTGTCGCCTGCATTGTGTTTTTCATTTACGCACTTGATCGGGATAATTTCGATAACGTTGATATAAACGGCTCGGTCATTTCGGCGCTTTTAGTGCTTACTCCCTGCATGCTTCTTCCCTTTTCGTTCCATCTTTATTCGCTTATATCCAAGGAGCGCGGATTTAAACGTGTTCTTGCCGCTTTGAAAAGCGACGCCGAAGGCGATATCGCAAGCATCGATCACAAGCCGAGATTCGAGTGCTTTGATATTTTCGTTTCGAAGATAGGAAGATTCTTTGAAAATTCCGTATCGGGCAGACCCTTGATGTTCGTCAGAATTACAATCGTTGCGATCGCAATACTTTGTCTTGTCTTCGGACTTGCCTTCGGCGGTACGGCAGACGTGTTTACCAAGGCATCCAACATCTGCACCGAATGTATCGGTTTGGGGTGATAAGTATGAAAAGATTCTTTAAAAGGCTTGCCTCGTTCATACCGAGCAAGCGCAAATTGATGCAGCTTTATTTCGCCTTGCTCTTAAATGCGAATCTAAAGGGTTATATCAGCGGCACGATATTCAAGGGAGCTTCAAAATCGGCTTGTATACCCGGTCTTAACTGCTATTCCTGTCCCGGAGCCGTAGGCGCTTGTCCGCTCGGCTCTATCCAAGGCGCATTCAGCGCGGATAAGAGCACCTTCTTTTACGTCGGTGGTATACTTTTGCTTTACTGCATAATCTTCGGACGCTTTATTTGCGGTTGGCTTTGCCCCTTCGGCTTTATTCAGGAGCTTGTTTATAAGATAAAAACTCCGAAAATAAAAAAAGGACCTGTTACAAAAGTCCTTTCGCTGTTCAAATACGTCGTTCTTGTGTTCTTCGTTGTGATCGTTCCGCTTACATATGCGTTCCGCGACACTCCCCTTCCCGCGTTCTGCAAATATATTTGCCCCGCAGGTACGATAGAGGGCGGCTTGGGCTTGCTTTCAAACGAGTTGAACGACAGTTATTTTTCGATGCTCGGTCCGCTTTTCACCTGGAAATTCGCGTTGATGATAAGCGTTATAGTCGCTTCGGTTTTCATTTTCAGAATGTTCTGCCGATTCATTTGTCCGCTCGGCGCTCTTTACGGTTTGTTTAACCGCTTCTGTCTTGTCGGTGTTAAGGTCAATACAAGCCGTTGCACAAATTGCGATCTGTGTGTAAAGCACTGTAAAATGGACATTTCTAAGGTCGGCGACCGTGAATGTATCGCGTGCGGTGAATGTATCGACGTTTGTCCCGTTAATGCGATCGAATGGAAGGGCGCAAAACTTTTAAAGCCCTACGAGGATGCGGTTTCCAAATCGAAGAATCCCAAAAAAGCGCGTAACCTTGTCAGAGCGACGGTTTGCGTTCTGATGATCGCGGCGCTTGTCGGTGTCGGAGTTTATACGTGGTTTGACGAAAGCAACAATCTTCCCGATCACGGCAACACCGTCGGCACGCTTTGCTACGGCGAAGACCTTGCAGTCGTTACGAAGGACGGCATCGGTGAAACCACCGTTAACCCTGCGACGACCGGCAAAATAACCGTTATTAACTTCTGGGGAACATGGTGCACGCCCTGCGTTAAGGAGCTGCCATATTTTGATCAGATAGCAACAGATTTCGAAGGCAAAGTCAACGTAATCGCGATCCATACAAATATGATCGCCGAAACAGCCCCCGAATATATCGGAAAATATTATCCCGAAAGCAGGATAACCTTTGCGCAGGATACGGCAGACGAGGGTTATTACGCAAAGCTCGGCGGAAGAGGCACATATCCCTATACCGTTATTCTTGACGAAAACGGCGTTATCGCCGAGATATTCGTTTCGGCTTTGGAATACGAAGACCTTAAAAACGCGATTGAAAAAATAGGTTAAAAAAATGGGGCGCCGATTTGGCGCCCCAACATATTTAGTCTACCAAATTTAAAGTTAAAAGTCAATAGTTTTGCGATATAAATTGGCGTTTGACACAATTTTCTCCCATTTGAATAAATATTTATAATGCATTTTGTACGAATTGTGTATTGAAAATGCATATTTTTTATGCTATTATAAAGACACAGAAAGGGTGAGTCCAATGTACAGATAAGCCTAAGCTTAACGGTCTTGACTTTGACTTTAAAACTTCTGATAAAAATATATTTTCGATCACAAAACAATTCCTTTCAAGACAAGTCGTTCCGGTCAAAGATCATTTAGCTTAATTTCGGTACGTAAGGTTTGGAATCTTAACAAACCGCTGACACACAACCTTGAATAACCCTTTGGATCTGTTGCGAATGCCGTCCCGCATACGGGATAAAAGAATTTAACATAAGCAAAAGGATGAAAGGCATTTCGAGGTAATTTGATAGCCTGTAGAAAGAGAGGTTAAATTGATGCTGGATATCAAGAATTCAATATAGCCCTTGGTTGTAATTATAGATTATGCAACCAAGGGCTATTTATTTTTTGCGCCGAAGGGCGTTTTTTCTTTTTTTTACGGTTATATGCTCTTGAGCGCTGATATAAAACCGTCAACCTCGTTCACCGTGTTATATTTCGAAAGCGATATCCTTGACCCGCCGACGGCGTAGGTTCCGAGTGTGTGATGTGCATTCGGAGCACAGTGATATCCGCCGCGCAACGCAAAGCCCATATCCGCAAGCCTTTCGCAAAGCGTTTCGCAATCATAGCCTTTTTTGTTAAAAAGCATTACAGGAACGTAATCCTCAACCGAGTCCTCGAACGGCGCACTGTATGTGATTATGTCAACCTCGTCTTTTATTTTGTCAACGAGATATTTAAATACGTTGCGTTCTTTAAAATCGATCGAATATTCGTCCAGAGCGGCTGACCAACCTGCAATGCCGCATATATTGAGAGTGCCCGCTTCGAGCCTTTCCGGCAACAATTCGGGCATTTCGAGAGATTTCGAGTTGACTCCCGTTCCGCCTTCGATAAGCGGATCGATTATTATATCACTGAACGGATTGATTATTATTGCACCGACACCCATTGGGCCAAACAGACCTTTGTGCGCAGGTATGCAGATTATGTCAACTCCGAGATTTACTATATCTATCGGTATATGCCCTGCGGTTTGCGACGCATCGAGGATAAATATCGCATCCTCGGGCGCCAATTTTTTTAGTGTTTCAATAGGCAGTATTTTCCCGCAGACGTTCGATGCGTGTGTCAAAACTATATTCGTCGCCGAACGGCAAACGGTCGAAAAATTGTCGCAGGTAACGATATCGTTACGGACGTCGGCAACAAATTGCCGCATAACCGTTTCGCCGTTTTTTCGAAGGCTGTTTACCGGACGCATCACGGCGTTGTGTTCGAGCGATGATACAACGGTAACGCCCTTTTTGCGGTTTGTTCCCTTTATTGCAGTATTCAGAGCCTCGGTTGCCGACGAAGTAAATATCACACATTCTTCACGCGTGTTGAAGATACGCGCAAGCTTTTTTCGGCATTGAAAAACCGTCTCGGCGGCTCTTTGCGCGAATATATGGCCGCTTCTGCCTGCGTTTCCGCATTCGGAAAGCGCCTTACACATTGCCGCTTTTACGCATTCGGGCTTCGGTAATGACGTTGCGGCGTTGTCAAAATATATCATTTTTCGTCAATACTCCCAATGATCGGTATTGAATTTTGCTCGAATAGTTGCATCACCTTTTCGTATAAGGTACCGTCAAAGCTGATTCCGTAACCGCATCCTCTGACACTTTTTACCGCCTTCGAGCGCGTTATGACCGCATATATCCCGTTGCCTTTGAGCAATTCCTGTGCCTTTAACGCATAGGTTACAGATGACAGCACGATTGTCTTTTTCATAATTTCACTCCCTGCTACAGAATATGATGCAGAGCTTTAACTGTTGAATGGGATTGAAATCTTAATAAAAAATCTGTATAATATTTGCAACCTTTTTGAAATTTTTCCGACATGATTAATGTAAGGGTGCAAAAAACACTGACG
>JAFZDO010000037.1 GCA_017561145.1 Clostridia bacterium
AGCCAGGATCAAACTCTCTAATGAGTTGTTATATTTATCTTGCCCGAAGGCAATCTAAATTTCCTGTTATGCTCTTTACTATTTAAAGAATTAACGAGTCTTGTTCTACTTCACATTTCTTGCTTTGTAGTACAATTGTTGTTCAATTTTCAATGTCCGTTCGTTCCATCCGCTCGCTCGCCTCACAGGCTCTCTCGCGGACAGCTTGGCTATTCTAACACATCATTCCCCTTTTGTCAATACCTTTTTTCAACTTTTTTTAATTTTTTTTGAAAAGGTTTTATGAAAACCCGAAACCCCTTGCGGCACAAGGGGTTTCGGCAAAAAGATTTTTATACTTTCTTTTAAAAAGCGACAATTCGGGCAAAAATGCCTTAAAATTCCTTCTTTTTTATCTTAATGCGTAGGTTCCCTTAAATTCTTCGGGTTTTTCGAGGCATTCGATCCATCTGCCCGAGGTGAAATCGGGAATTGCAACGGGTGCGCCGCCCATAGCCACCGATTGCTCGGAGAGGCAGGAGATGCACATAAGGGTTGCTGTATCATAGGTATCGATAGGAGGAGTGAAGCCCTCTCTTACCGATTCGACGAATGCGTTATATACGAGCCAGTCGATACCGTCGTGGCCGCCGATGGGGTTCTTGCGGTATTCCTTCCAGATGGGGTGTTCGTATTCCTCTTCATATTTTTCAGCGTTATTCAATTTGGTAGCAACGGTATCGAATTCGCTTTCACCGTCGAGATGTACGTAGTCGCCGTCTGCGCAGTACATACCTTTGGTTCCGCGTACGGTAAAGCCGCGGGAGTAGATTCTGGGAAGCGAGGTATCGAGAGTGATAACAGCGGTTCTGCCGTCAGCACACTTGAGAACGGTGGTTACGATATCGCCCTGAGCGAAGTTTGCCTTTGCGATAGAATCGTCGGGACGGTGCTCAACAGCAAATTCGTGCAAGCCGACGGATGCGGATGCGATCGAATTAAGGGTAACGAAGCGGTTACCGTGATTGATATCGAGAACCTGCATGATAGGTCCGAGCTCGTGAGTGGGATAGTTTTCGCAATTGCGGAGCATATAGTTACGTTGACGGTAGTGACGGTTGATATCACCGTTAACAATTTCCTCGCGGAGGTCATGCATATAACCGCCGGAGCAGTGAACCACCTTGCCGAACAAGCCCTTGCGAACCATATTGAGAGCCATAAGCTCACGTCTGCCGTAGCAGCAGTTTTCGAGCATCATACAATGGATGCCGGTTTCCTCATAGGTTCTTACAAGACGGAAGCAATCCTCGATATTATAAGCGCCGCCGACTTCGGTACCGACGGGCTTGCCTGCCTTCATGGCATAGATGCACATTTCGACGTGAGATTCCCACGCGGTAAGCACCAAGACAGCTTCAACGTCTTTATGGTCGACAACCTCTTTCCAATTGGTTGTGCAGAAGGGGCGTGTGCCGGTTTTTTCTTCAACCGCTTGAGCACCCTTTTCGGCACGGTCCTGATAATAATCGCATACTGCGGTGATTTCGACCAAGCCGTTTTCCCACATGGGGAGGAAGCATCCGGTCACGAGCGGAAGTCCGCGTGCGCCGAGACCGATGACACCTATTTTAACTCTTCTTACGTTTTCCATTATATAGCACTCCTGCTGAATTATAATTGATTTGCAACATTATATAATGATATGAAAGAAAAGTCAATATTTTTTTCTTTTTCGCTTTACAAACGTAATATTTTGTTGTATTATATGCGTTAGATACTTATTAGGAGGTTTTTTATATGACATTATTGGTTATGGCTGCCGGCATGGGCAGCAGATACGGCGGCTTGAAGCAGCTCGATCCCGTTGGCCCCAACGGCGAGTTTATTCTCGACTACACCGTATACGATGCTTTACAGGCAGGGTTCGACAACGTTGTATTTATTATAAAGGAAGAAAACCTTGAGATCTTCAAAGAGACCGTAGGCAACAGAATCGGTTCGACTTGCAAGACCGAATATTGCTTCCAGCGTCTTGACGATATGCCCGAGGGATATAAGGTTCCCGAAGGACGCGTTAAGCAATGGGGCACCGGCCACGCAGTGCTTGCGGCACGCGACGTTATCAAGGGTCCGTTCGCGGCTGTTAACGCAGATGACTTCTATGGCAGAGAAAGCTTTGAGATCATCGCTAAATATATGAAGGAAAATCCCGACTCCCCCACTTGCATGGCAGGCTTCGTTCTTAAGAACACGCTTACCGAAAACGGTACCGTTGCAAGAGGTCACTGCACCGTTGACGAAAACGGCGTGCTTGTTGACATTACCGAACGCACCAAGATCATGCGTCTTGAAAACGGTCAGACCGCATACCTTGAGGATGACGTATGGCACGATATCGACGAGGATGCTATCGTTTCGATGAACTGCTGGGGTATCCCCGCAGACTTCTTCGGTGTTGCTATGGATGAATTCGTTAAGTTCCTTAACAACGGCGGCGACGAAATGAAGAAGGAATTCTACCTCCCCACCGCTATCGTCAAGTATCTTGAGGCTAACGGCAAGAAGGCAAAGGTTCTTAAGACCGGCGCTAAGTGGTACGGCGTTACCTATAAGGAAGACAGACAGGCTGTCGTTGATTACATCAAAAAATCTATTGAGGACGGAGTTTATCCCGAAAAGTTATGGAAGTAAAGAAGCAGATTTTAGAAAAAGTTTGTGCCGCATTCATTAAGGACGCGGTTCTTGAAGAATTCGAAAATATTCCCAACGGTCACATTAACGTTACCGACAGAGTTAAGGTAAACGGAAGAAATTACATTCTTCAGCGCATCAACACCAACATTTTCCGCGATCCCGTAGGTCTTATCGGAAACATCTCCTCGGTTACCGAATTCCTTCGCGAAAAGATCATTGCAGCAGGCGGCGACCCCGACAGAGAAACTCTTTCGCTTGTTAAAACTCTCGACGGCAAGTACACCTATGAGGACGAAAGCGGTCTTTACAGAATGTATTTGTTCATTACCGACGCTACCTGCTATAACAAGGCTGAAAAGGCAGGCATGTTCGGTGAATCGGCAAAGGCGTTCGGCAGATTCCAGAATCTTTTGGCTGAATTCGATGCAAAGACTCTTTCCGAAACCATTAAGGATTTCCACAACACTCCCGTAAGATTTGCTAACTTTGAAAAGGCTTTAGCCGAAAACAAGGCAGGCAGAAAGGACGAGTGCGCAAAGGAGATCGAGTTCTATCTTTCCAAGAAGGACTACTGCCCTACCATCACCTCCCGCCTTGCAGACGGCAGACTTCCCACCCGCGTTACTCACAACGATACCAAGCTTAACAACGTTATGATCGACGATGCTACCGGCAGCGGTATTTGCGTTATCGACCTTGACACAGTTATGCCCGGCAGCATGCTTTACGACTTCGGCGACAGTATTCGTTTCGGTGCTTCGAGCGCTGCTGAGGACGAAAAGGATCTTGACAAGGTTTACTGCGTTCCCGCACTTTACGAGGAATACGTAAGCGGCTTCCTTTCCGAAATGAAGTCGAGCATTACCGATGAAGAAGTAAAGCTTCTTCACGACGGTGCAATTATGATGACTCTCGAATGCGGTATGCGTTTCCTTACCGACTATCTCGAGGGTGACACCTATTTCCGTACTCACTACGCAGGTCAGAACCTTGACAGAACAAGAACCCAGATGAAGCTTGTTCAGGATATGGAAGCAAGACGCGACGAGTTCGAAGCGATCATTAAAAAGTATATATAATTAAATATATAAATAATGAAAGAAAGGCGTTGTCAATAAGCAACGCCTTTCTTATTTTTATCAATTTCAGAAGCCGATACGTTCCTCGGTCTCTTTATTAAAGAGGAAGACCTTATGGGGCTTGAGTGCAAATTTAACTATCGGGTTTGTCGTATCGACGCGTATATCCGAATCTATTATCGCACGTACGGTTGCATTGAGCGATCCATCGTGAGTTGCAACAACGCTTGCATCTCTTCCCATAATTTCAACGTTGTTGAGCTTGCAGGAAAGGACGCCGTCAGCATTGGGCTCTAAGCCCTCGGGACGGATGCCGACGTAGATATCCTGATCCTCGATGCCGTTTACGTTAAGTATCGCTTCGTTTCCGATAAGCACCTTACCGTTTTCTACCCTGCCGTTGAACACGTTGATGGGCGGTGTGCCGAGGAATTTCGCAACGAAAAGGTTTTTCGGGTCGTCATAGACGCTTTGGGGTGCGCCGACCTGTTGGATGACGCCCTCCTTCATAACAACGATAACGTCGGAGATGGACATTGCCTCCTCCTGATCGTGGGTTACGAAGACGGTCGTGATGCCCGTTTCCTTCTGGATACGGCGTATCTCCTCACGAGTTTGGAGGCGAAGGCGCGCATCAAGGTTGGAAAGCGGTTCGTCGAGCAATAACACACGGGGCATTTTTACAAGCGCGCGTGCGATCGCGACACGTTGCTGCTGGCCGCCCGAAAGCTCGCTCGGCTTGCGTTCCAAAAGCGTGTCTATCTGGACGAGCTTTGCGGCGTTAAGCACACGCTCGAGCATTTCCTCTTTGGGAAGCTTATCCTTTCCCTTGAGGTTTTGCAGAGGGAACATTATATTTTGCTTTACAGTCATATGCGGATAGAGCGCATAGTTTTGGAAAACGAGCCCGATGCCGCGGTTTTCGGTAGAAACCTCGGTAACGTCGTCATCGCCGAAAAGGATCCTGCCCGAGGTGGACTTCTGAAGGCCGCTTATCATAAAGAGCATCGTGCTTTTTCCGCAGCCCGAGGGGCCAAGCAGTCCGACAAGCTTACCGTCGGGGATCTCGAAGGAAAAATCGTTGACGGCTATAACGTCGCTTTTCGCTTTTTTATCGCGGTTCGGGAAAACTTTTGTAAGGTTTTGTAATACAACTTTCATATCTTTTTGCCTTTTTAAGAACAGAATTTATCGGGCTGTACGTTTAACTGCCCGCAGATAAGCCTGCATGCGTTTTCGGCGTTATCGAATTTTACGGTATAGTCGCAGATCTGCGCGTTTCTCGTTTCGGTCTGAATGGAAATAAGTCGGTTGACCTTATCGTTATTCGAGCAATCCTTTTCGAGCACCGAAAGGAAAAGCTCCTTTTGGTCGCGCTCGACGTATACCGTAATCACGTTCGGGAAATTCGTTTTAAGTGCCATCGCGCCGCAGATGTCCATTACGGTGAGAACGTTTTTGCCGCTTGACAAAATCGCTTCGACGTCCTCCTTGCGAGAGCCGTAGGCGTGATGCGCATAGGTCGTTATTTCGAAAAATTCGCCGTTGTCCGCCATTTTTCGGAATTCGTCTTCGCCGACGAGGTGGTACCATTCGCCGTTCTTCTTGGACGGGTCGGTCGTATAGCTGACTAATTTTACGAACGCATCGCTTTTTGACAACAATTCTCTTGCGATATCGTTTTTGCCGCTTCCCGACGGGCCGACGAGAACTACGATACCCGGATCATCGAGAGTGAGGCGGTCAGGTCCAACGCTGTAGCTGTTTGCGATAACCTCGACAAGCTTTAAGAATTCATCGTAATTGTTGACCGCCATTTTTCCCGTTGCCTCGTTATTCCAAGGGCGACGGAGCAATATCGGATAGGCGGCATTCGACCTTTCGACGTTGTGCATACCGTCGTCGAAAAGGATGTCGACGTCTATCTTATCCTTGCGCGAGCCGATAAGAATGTGGTCGGAGGGTATTTCGGGAAATTCTTTTAATATCCGCTGATGGCGGATGGTCATATATTCGGGCCAGACGGCGGTCGTTATGAAGATCTCGGTCATTTGAGAAAGCTTTTTGACGAACTCCCTTGCGCCCTTCATCGTGGGTTGATTTTCAAAGAATTCGGGGCTGTCCATAAATTCGAAAATAACGTCGGCACGTGTGCCGGTCTTTCCCCAACGGTTTACCTCGTGGATCGAAAGCGGAGGCTCGAAATTATACTTTTCGTTTGCAAGCTTTATCGCATACGGGATGCATTCAAGCAAAAGGTCGTCGACATCGAGCGCGGTCGACAGACGAAAGCTTCTTTTCATATATTCCCTTCCTCCTTTTTTGATCTTGAGTTATATTTTACTTCATTTATCCGAATAAAGCAACAATGTTTTTAATATTTTTCCTTCCTAACGTCAAAAAAAGCTCCGTATCCGACGATACAGAGCTTTTTTATCATCATTCTACGGTGATCTGAACCGTGCAAGGCTCGGATTCGCCCAAAAATTCGTTGTAGGTATAGGTAAAGCTGTCGGAGCCCGTATAGCCCTTATCGGGATAGTAACGGAAGCTTCCGTCGCCGTCAAACGCGATATAGCCGTGCTTGGGTGCGGAAAGAAGTGTGAAGTTCTGCAATTCATCGGCTTCGTTAAGGTCGTAATAGAACGCGGTATCCTTCTTTGCCGTAATCTTGACATCCTCGCGCTTATCGGGAGTGATATCGAGCTTGCCCTTGATGAAGTCATAGGTAGCGTCGTACTGCATACGGCAAAGAGCGCTTTCGCTTACCGCCATTTTCGAGAAGTTATCGACGTCGTCGTAATATACGTGAACAGCATCGATATAGCCCGTGGTAACGCCGTAGAGGAGATAGAGCATATAGGTTCTTGCAAACGCGGGGTCGGCAAGCGCCTGATAGCTGTGCTCGATCTCTACGCACATCTTACGCGCCTTTGTCATCGCGGCGGTGGAATCGAATCTCCAAAGCGGTGCATCGGTCGTGAACACTACGTTGGGCTGCATACAAACAATATCAAAGCCGAGCTCATAGCCTGTGAAGAAGCGGTTTGCCTTGTAATAGGGCACCCAGAGGAAGTTATGTCCCTTTGCGTGGGTAGCATCGGCAACCTCAGTTATGATTTGCGAATCGTCCTTTTCCCAAACGACCGACTCGTTTACCCAATAAAATCCGTCGAATTCGAGGTTCTGATATCCCTTTTCATCGAATCGGCGCATCGTTTCATCGATAAACCAATCGATTATCTTCTTGCGGTCTGCGGGAATGGCGGTATTTTCGGAAATGCCGTCGCCGTCAACGTCGCCAAAGCTTGCGTTGCCGTCACGGAGAGTGAGATAGGTAACGTAGACCTTTACCTTATAATCGGGAATGTCGAGCGCTTCCTTTACCTGAGCAACGGTTTCATCAAGCTTGTCAAAGCCACCGATGCCATTGAAGGTATGGTTAAGGACGTATTCCCAGTCCTGCTTGTAGTTGATAAGATGAGGCAACGAGCCCGAGGGGAGATTGAGGTGCGAGCAATAGAGGAAGCCGTCCATAAAGGTGTCCTTGATATTGCCATCCTCATCTAGGTATGCAACCAAGGGAAGAAGGTTTTCCGCCTTGCTTCTGTCGCCGTAAACGAGCGCGATATCCTTTGCCTTGATGGGTGTGTTTTCGGTAGTAGCAAATTCTTCGCTTTCGGGGTTGGTGTAATAGGGTACTGCGTTAAGTCCGCTATCGGCGAGTCTTGTTGTGCTTGATTTTACCTGCTTGGTGCCGAACGCCTCGAGCTCGTCGATGAAGATGAAGCTGTTTTCAACACGGAAATAGATAAATCTTGCCGCGTATGCTTTATCGAACTTGAATTCAAGCTCCATACGGGTAGCGTCTTTATTGTAGGTGTTCTTGCTATCGTCGCCGCGCGCCCAGTCGGCAACCTCGTACCAATTTTTGCCGTCGTCGGAAAGGAATACCGAAACGAACTTTGGACGTCTTATTCCCCAATCGTCCTGCTCGAGATAGGAGATGTTTACGCTTTCGACGGTCGAAAGCTTGCCGAGGTCATAGAAGACCTCGATACCGTCGCCGCGGCGAGAGAAGAACCACGAATCGCTGTAGCAATACATTTCCGCAGGGGTGGTCGCTTTTTTGCCGTCGGTAAGGCAGGGATTGTCGGCACGCGATTCATCGCCGTAAGTATCGACGTCGGCATAGAAAAGCGCCTGAACCTGTTGAGGTAAGCCGAGAAGGAGGTTTTGAGTCTTTTTGTAATCGGGCTCGCTTGCATCCCAGAAAATATCCTCTTCTACCTTGGGGAAATTAAGCGGCTCGAAGATAACGTCCTGCTGTTTTTCGTTATAGCCTGCGACGACCTGAATCTCCTCGATCCAGAAGTATTTATCGGACGTCGGAAATTCGAATTTAATATTCTTCGCTTCGATATATTCGGGAAGGATGAGCGAATAGGTGAAGTTGTTTTTTTCCT
Organism: Clostridia bacterium; assembly: GCA_017561145.1. Classification (GTDB taxonomy): domain Bacteria; phylum Bacillota; class Clostridia; order Oscillospirales; family CAG-382; genus Coliplasma. Next base: position 8,222 of record JAFZDO010000037.1, read on the forward strand.
TACCCGTGTTATACATTCTGCCTACGAAGGTGTAATCCTTACCCTTTGCGGCATAAACGTCGATATATGCGGGGAGCTCGATATCGTTGCCGAGTCCGAGCGCATACACGTTAAACATATAGACGTTGTTATAGGATTTATCGAGAGCGACGTTGACCGTAGGATTTTTGCCATCCTTCGACTTGAAGCCTACCCAGACGTTGTCGCCGAAATACTGTCCTGTTCTGGTATTGTCGGTGAGGAAGGTGTCGTTCTTGGGTGCGCGCTTGTCGAATTCGGCATTATCAACGGTATATTTACTGCCGACGGTAAGCGTTTTTCCGTCAACGGGGGTTGCAGACACCTTTGTGGAGAGAGTCTGCCAAGCATTGCGGTCGATATTTTCGGACTTATATGCAAGATCGGATTTGTCGCTCACCTCTTTGGGATCGACGTCAGCATAAACCTCGATCTCATCGGTGAAGAAGAATGCACCCGAGCCCATATTGATCTGAACGCGGATAAAGCGGTAATCGGTGGGAGAACGAAGCTCAAATCTTGCCTCGCTGACGGTAAGATTGCCAGTCTTTACAAAAACGCGAGTGCCGAGAGTTTTGAACTTTTTGCCGTCCTCGGATCCCGAAAATTTAACCGAAGACGCCAATGCAACGCCGTCACCCGAATAATCAAGCGCACGTGCAACGAGCGCGGTAATGCGCTTGCCGTCTTCGCCGAGATCTATAACAAAGGTAGTCGACGTGGTGAAACCGACCATACGCGAATCGACGTAATGCGCGCCTTCGTTGCCGACCTTATGTCCGTCGGTAAGCTGCTGATCGTATTTATCGGGGTATTTTTCGTTAGCTGTTACGGTTTTGGTGTAAGGCTTGCCGCGACTCACGAGAGTGAATCGCTTTTCGGTGTTTTCTTCGGTAGATTCATCGGTAGATTCATCGGTCGATTCCGCCGATAGCTCTTCGGATATTTCCGAAACCGTTTCCCCACACGCGGTGAGCAAAAACAGAAAAGCGAGGAAAAAGATAAGATATTTTTTCATTCGTTATTCCTTCCGTTCGTGTTATTTCATATTATTTAATTATACACATAAATAATCACGATTTCAATATATTTTATTTATTTCGACGTGAATTTTATCATAATAAAGTGTTGCAATATTATATCTTCCGTGATATAATATAAAGCAATACGGTAATATGTTTATCGATATACTGTATATTTATTGACATTCTTCAATCATATTTCAGGAGATTTTACGATGAAAAAGACCTTAATTTTTAACGGCTCGCCCAGACTTCGCGGTGATACGATGACGCTTATCAATGCGCTTATTCCCAAGATCGAGGGTGAATGCCGCGTTGTTAACACCTGCAACCGCAAGATAGCGCCCTGTATCGACTGCAGATACTGCTGGGAGCACGCAGGCTGTGCATTCGTTGACGATATGCAGAATATTTACAAGTATATTGAAGAATGCGATAACATCATTATTGCTTCGCCTATCTATTTCGGCGAGCTTACCGGTCAGCTTCTTTCGGTCGGCAGCAGATTGCAGACCTATTTCTGCGCAAGATATTTCAGAAACGAAATTCCGATCGAAAAGCCCAAGAAGGGCGGCGTTATTCTCGTTGCCGGCGGCGATGCGAACGACAACAACAAGCCCTACAGCACCGCTTGCAGTCTTTTGAACGCGATGAACTGCAACGACGTATTCCCTCTTATCGAGTTCCACAACACCAACACCATCCGCGCGACCGAGCGTGATTTCGCAGAAGCACGCCTTAACGAGCTTGCAGAATATCTTAACGCCGATTGGGACTGATTTAGCATCAAAACGATATTGCGCGATTTTATTGCGAGAGAAAAACTTTTGAAAAAGTCTTTCTCTCGCGCTCTTTTTTCAAAAGCTTTTAATTTAATTATAATTCACAAAATAAGACAGAACGCAACGGTTCCGTCTTGAAATTGATTTTATATTCAGAGTTTTTAAAGAGAGCGCGAGAGGAACTTTTTGCAAAAAGTTCCTCTCGCAAAATAATCAGCACAACTCTTCCATTTCGGTAATCAACTCGCCAAACAATTTCAGCGCCGCGTTTATAGGTTCGGGAGAGGACATATCGACGCCTGCGATCTTGAGGAGCGAGATAGGATCGGTGCTGGAGCCGCCGGATAAGAATTTCTTGTAATCGTCAACGGCGGGCTTGCCCTCTTCGAGGATACGCGAAGCGATCGCAACTGCGGCGGAGAAGCCGGTTGCATACTGGAACACGTAATAGTTATAGAAGAAGTGAGGGATACGTGCCCATTCGAGCGCGATGCCGTCGTCGGAGATCATATCGGGGCCGAAATAGAGCTTGTTGAGCTCGTGATATTTTTCGTTAAGCGCATCGGCGGTAAGAGTTTGTCCGCTTTCGCTCATCTGTCCCATTAAAAGCTCGAATTCCGCAAACATGGTTTGGCGGTAAACGGTGCCCTTGAACTGATCGAGGAAGTGATTGATAAGGTATGCGCGTTCCTTTTTATCGGTGGTCTTTGCGAGGAGGTGGCGCATAAGGAGGATTTCGTTACAGGTGGATGCGACCTCGGCAACGAAGATAACGTAATCGCTCGTGCAGACGGGTTGATATTTGGTGGAGTGATAGCTGTGGAGCGCGTGACCCATTTCGTGCGCGAGGGTGAACATGCTGTCGAGGTTATCGTGGTGGTTAAGGAGCACGTAGGGGTGAGGACGGCTGTTGCCCGAGGAGTAAGCGCCGCCGCGCTTGCCTTCGTTTTCGTAAACGTCTATCCAGCGGTTGTTAAAGCCTTCCTTAAGAAGCTCGATATAATCCTCGCCGAGCACTGCGAGTGCTTCAAGAATGGTTTCCTTTGCTTCGGTATAGGAAATTTCGGAAGCGGCATCGGCAACGATGGGGGTATAAACGTCGTACATGTGAAGCTCGTCAACGCCCAAGAGCTTTTTGCGGAGCGCAACGTAGCGGTACATCTTGTCCATATTGTTGTGGACCGCTTCGATAAGGTTATGGTAGACCTCAACGGGAACCTCGGTGCGGTCGAGCGATGCTTCGATAGTGGAATTATACTTACGCGCGGTCGCAAAGAAGCGGAGCTGCTTGAATTGAGCGTCGAGAGTTGAAGCGATGGTGTTTTTGAACTCGCCGAGGCGGTTATAAAACGCTTCAAAGGTGTTCTTGCGGAGCACGCGGTCGGAGCTTTCGAGAAGAGGTACGAGAGTGCCGCCTGTGAGCTGATGCTCATTTCCCTCTCCGTCGGTAACCGACGGGAAGCGCATATCGGCATTACGCAATATCGAGCCGATATTATCGGGAGCATCGGCAATTTCGCCTGCGTTCGCAAGGAGCATTTCGCATTCGGGCGAAAGAACGTGTGCGGCTCTGCGACGGATCTGATAAAGCGAGCGGCGGTAGGTTTCCAATTCGGGCTCTGCTTTATAAAATTCTTCAAGAGCTTCTTCGGGGATCGCCATAATTTCGGGGGTTGCAAAGGATGCCGCGCCCGAAATAGCAACGTAGGTGCTCATTGCCTTACCGCGGAGGTCCTGATAGAAGCCGTTTGCGGTATCCTCGTCGCCCTTACAGCTTGCATAGCCGTAAAGAGGAGTAAGACGAAGCTCGATTTCATCCTCTAATTTAAGGAAATTGAGGAGAGTTTGAGCGCTTTCGCCCAATTTACCTTGATATTCAACGATTTTTGCGGGAAGTGCCTTGAGCGCTTCATACTCGGCAAGCCAAGCGTCGTCGCTTTCAAACATATCGGCAAGGTTCCAGGTGTTTTCAACAGGAACTTCGCCTCTTTTAAGAATCTTATTTGCCATTTTTATTCTCCGTTTATATTTTTTTATTATTATAGCACGGTTGGTAATATTTGTAAAGTGTATCTACCCTCTTAACTTGATCGCCGCTTCCTCGCGTTGCTTGCTTATAAGCTCCCACGAGGGTAATTTGTTTGAAATTGCGACCAGATCGGCAAGGTGGGCGGGAATATCGATGCCTTGCGGACAGATATTGACACAGCTTTGACAGTTGATGCAGGATTTGGGTTGAGCTGATTCGGGGTAAGCATCGATGCGCATCGTTATATTCGTTGTGGGCGCAATGCGCATTTCGTTGTAAAATTCAAGCATTTTCGGAATATCGATGCCTTGCGGACAGCCCTCGACACAATAGCGGCAGGCGGTACAGGGTACCGAATTTTTAAGCCCCTCGGCGATATTCAGAATAAGCGCCTTTTCGTCGGCGTTAAGCGGTTTTGATTCATTAAAGGTTTTTAAATTGTCGGTCAATTGAGCCATATTCGACATACCGCTTAATATCATCGTTACGCCTTTAATATCCTGCAGGAAGCGGAATGCCCAAGCGGCGACCGATTCATCGGGGCGTTTTTCCTTTAAGAGTGCGGTTGATTGCTCATTAAGGTTAGCAAGCTTACCGCCGCGGACGGGCTCCATTACCCAAACGGGAATGTTGTAGGATGCCAAAAGCTCGCACTTTTCCTTTGCGTTTTGCAGAGTCCAATCGAGGTAATTGAGCTGAATTTGACAAAACTCCATCACGTTTGAATATTCATCGAGGAATTGCTTCATAATTTCGATACTGCCGTGGGTGGAAAAGCCCAAATGCTTTATTCTTCCCTGCTTTTTCTGCTCGACAAAGTAATCGATTATGCCCCATTTTTCGTCCTTGTATACGGAAAGCGAATTTTCATAGACGTTATGAAGCAGGTAAAAATCGAAATAATCGACCTTGCACTTTTTCAATTGGTCCTCAAAGACTATTTCGGGGTCATAGCTTGACGAAATTTGGTGTCCGGGGAATTTATCGGCAAGATAAAAGCTTTCTCGAGGATAAGAAGACAGTATCTCCCCTATCACGAGCTCGCTTTTGCCGTTGTGGTAGGGATATGCAGTATCGAAATAATTAACGCCGCTCTTAATTGCGAGGTCGACCATTTCGCGCGTTAATGCTTTATCGATCTCGCCGTTTTCAAGCGTCGGGAAGCGCATACAGCCCATTCCCAAAAGCGAAAGCGATTTGTTTTGAAATTCGGTGAAAATCATTATTTTCTCCTTTTCTTATTCTTGTTAAGCGTCAACGCTTCTCCTATCTCTCCGCCGAACACCCCAAGTCCGCAATCGTCCTCGGTAACAAGCGAAAGAACAGTTACGCCGACCAATATTGCTATACCAAACCCACCGAACGAAATGTCGCGCAGGATATGTCGCTTGTTTACGTTTACGGTAAGAGCGCAGACATATACCCAAACAAGTGCTTCTATCAGGCAGAAGAAGCCAAAGCTGAAGAATATGGCGCCGTTAATTACCCAAAACACTATTGAAAGCACGGTAAGTATCGCCGCAATCACGCCGAATACAATTAGGATAAGCTTTTTTGAGTCTTTGAAACGATATAACAGCAGACACATAACCGCTATAAGCAGCATGACCGCAAGTAAAGAAAAAACCATCTGAATTATATCAAGCGAAATTTTGTCATACGCATAATACGAAGAAATACCCAAGCCGATACCGACCGAATTCATTATAAGGGATACGACGTATAAAGGCTCGTGATTCTTGGCGATGATATGTATCGGGATCGCAATACAGGCAAGGCAGAAGGTATAGATAACGCCCTCCAATTCCCAGGTTAAAAGATACCTCCCCAAGAGCACTGCACCCAGTATGATAAGAAGTGAAATACAGGAATATAGCGATATCAAAAGCGGCTTGATGCCGTTGTTGCGGTATTTTAGCATTTTCTTTCCTACTTTTCCGAAACAAGCTCGGTCATTTCTTTGCGTTTTTTGGGATTGTATATATTATATCACAACGTAACCGTTTTGGCAATGATTTGCATTTTAAAATTAATTGTCAAAAAAGATTATTTTTTTCGAAAAAGGTGTTGACATTCTCGTTTTGCTGTGTTATACTACACCTCGCTGGCGTGAGCGAGATGCTGGTGTAGCTCAATGGCAGAGCAACTGATTTGTAATCAGTAGGTTGGGGGAGGTTCGGATCAAATCTTGGAAGCCTTCGGAATAGTACATATTTCCTTCGGCATCGACCCACATGGCGTAGCTTTCGCACTGGTCCAGGAGCTTCTGACCCTCTTCCAGAGGA
>JAFZDO010000038.1 GCA_017561145.1 Clostridia bacterium
GGCTGGAGACGGCCCGGGAAGATAGGTCGATGCTGACACACACCTAACGAAGTTACCCCATTTAAGGGGTATACTTCGTTAGGGCCAAATATGGGCCTTTAGCTCAGTTGGTTAGAGCAACCGGCTCATAACCGGTCGGTCCTGGGTTCGAGTCCCCGAAGGCCCACCAAACATAACAAATGAATATGCACCTTTAGCTCAGTTGGTAGAGCAACTGACTCTTAATCAGTGGGTCCTGGGTTCGAGTCCCCGAAGGTGCACCAAATCGAAAACATTGAATATCTATTCAATGTTTTTGTATATAGGGGTATAGCTCAGTTGGTAGAGTCGCGGTCTCCAAAACCGTTGGTCGTGAGTTCGAGTCTTACTGCCCCTGCCAAGAAAAAAGCCAAGTCATAAGACTTGGCTTTTTTCAGTTAAATCCGTCCTTGAGGACGGGATAAATCCACCTTCGGTGGATGAAATCACTTCGCGATGAAATCCCGCTTCGCGGGGAGAATAGGACGGATTTAATTTCATCTGAAGCCGAAGGCTGAAGATTTCATCCGAGCCCCGCTCGGATTTCATCGTGCGTGGCACGATTTCATTAGCGTCTTGTTCTCCCAATCACTTGAAACATCCGCAGATTTGTGGTATAATGCGATATATAGGCCGCAAGGAGGAAAGGCTATGTTACAAGCACTTTACGTTATGGTATCCGTTCCGGAAGCAAAAATCGAAAACGTATTTGAAGCTCCAATCATTTTAGGAGTATTTGATTCTAAAGAAGCTGCTCAGAATGCTTGGAAAGCGAGAACCTCTGAATTCAAAGACATAAAAGCCAAGACAGTTCACAAATATTGTGAGACATTTTCAAGCGAGCAACTTGAGTTGCCGCAGTATATCTATCTTTGGGCTACATATTGTGTATATGGTTTTTCGAAAGATGAAACGCCCGAATTTGTATTTATGCCATATGCAAACGGCTATTATGAAACCTACGATGAGTATTTAGCGAAAAAAACATGGGTAAAAGGACAAAATCCCATTTCACAGAAAACATTTTGTGAGGATAGCGGATTTGTTTTCTATGCATCCAATGAGGACATTATTGAAAAAATTGAACTGAATCGTTTGGTAAGAATCCCTGTAAAACTTACCGATAAAAAGTCATAAAAATATTGTACATAGCTTTTTTGTAAGCATGGCGCGAAAGCCCAGAAAAACATGCGGTATGGATCGATTTTGAAATAGTATCGCATGCATAAAACCCGCATGAATCCTTGATTCTTGCGGGTTTTTGCTTTTTCGTTTTTCGCGAGCAACGGTCCACGAAATCACACTTTGATGCTCAAATCGGGCATCATTTTCCCGTCTGTTCCGTTCTGTTCGCAACGTTTCCGTCTGTTGTATCATCAAAAAAGCATCAATATATAAGAAATTTTCACAAAAGCCATTGACTCTCAACCTAACATTAGGTTTATAATACGCTCGTAAGGTACCTTAAAATCATAAGCAAGGAGGCAAACAGTATGCAAATCGGTGAATTTGCGAGAATTTGTAATACGAAAATATCCGTTTTACGTCATTATGATAAAGAGGGATTGTTGATTCCCGATGAGGTTGACCGTTTTACCGGCTACAGATATTACTCCAAAGAACAGATTCCGGTTTTTGTGCGCATTGCCGCACTCAAAAAGGCAGGGTTTTCTCTTTCGGAAATCAAACAAATTCTTTTGGAACATCAAAGCAGTGAGCAACTTTTGTCTCTGTTTGAAACAAAACGGGCAGAGCTTACACAGACTTTAGATAATTTAGCAGAAGCCCGAGAAATGCTGTTAAGGGAGAATGCAATCATGAGCGTAACTTTTATTAAGCGAGGAGATATAACCTGCGCAAAGAGCAAACTTTGCGATGCAAATTATCAAAACGAAATTATAGAGGAGGTTGAAAGAGCAATCAAGGAGCAAGGGTATCAACGTATATCGGGTTACAGAACTTACGGAGAGAAAGGGACGAATCAAGTTTATGTTGCCTGTGATGTGATAAAGCTTGCTGATACCGTTGTTAAAAACAACGAGAACACTGATATTGCTTTTGAAAATGATTCAACCATTGTCGGCAAATGGCAAATTGTTGGAGAATATGCTGTAAAAGAAGACTTCTACGGCGATGTTTGTTCAGCGAATAAAGAAATGCGAGATATCTATTTCTTGCCCAATGGCGAGAATTATTGGTGTTATAGTTGGAGCAAAGGTAAACTAATTTGCCGATTTGGGGATTATTCCTTCGTTAATAATTTCCATGTTGAAAATTATGATGGCAACAGATATATGTTCGTAGAATTCAAGTCTTATGAATACCGTCACGGTGGTATGCCTACGGTGTTGGTTTTGCGTCAGCTTGACAATAACGAATATACTATTGAAGATGTCGCACATAAAGACAACATAGAGTTACCGTTTGAAAATGATGAAAAAATCCTCGGAACATGGAAAGTTAAGGATTTTTGCAGAAGCATCGAAGCTTTTGATCCGTCTGCTACACCAAGACAAAATCTTTTCTTCAAACGAGTAACTTTCAAAGAACAAGGAGAGGTAATCAGCATATACGGCGATAAAACTATATGCGGCGAGCATATGCAGACGTGGACAAAAGGGTATATTCTGCGAAAATGGAACAGAACCGCTTGTGCCTATAAGATATGCACCATCGATGATAGAGAATATCTTTTCATTGAATGGAAAAGCGGCGATTATATCTATGGCGGTATGGAACCGTGTTATTACGTTTTTGAAAGAGATCGCAATTATACTAAAGAAAATTAGAACAACTTAATGAAGGAAAACCGCCGAGGATTCCTCGGCGGTATTTCTTTGTTTATAGCGGAACAACTATTGACATCTAATCAGACGTTTCCGATTTATAATTCATGAAATGCGGGACTGCATATCAGCACAGCAAAATCGTCATCCGATTTTATTCTCTCCAACAACGTTTCCTTTAGTTTTTGATATGGATGAACTGTGGGCGACGAATTGACAACTTCATAATAATATTTCTTGCAACTGCGGAGAATAGAAGTTGAGTGTGTTCCGTATGGGTATTTATCGTGTTTTTCTGTACATTCAATGGCTTTTTGCAAGCACTCCATTGCCTTGTCGTTTTCATTGTTTTTCACGTTGAGCTTTGCCGTTTCTATATAAATATCAGCCTTTTGCTTCATCGAAGCTAAATCATCATCGCTTTCAAACAAAACGTCGATTAACTCAATACATTTTTCCATTAAGACAAGCTGTTCTTGATAAGTGTAGTGCGGTAACAGCTTTTGAATACTACACTGAAAATCATTTACTTGTTTCGCAATTATTGACGATAAGATATATTTTGCTTGTTCGCTGCCTTCCAGCAGATCTCTCAAAACATCATTTCTCGATTGCGCTTTTAAGGGGAGACTTTTTGCCATTGTAATGGCTTTTTCTTTTTCTCCGTTGTAAAAATATGCATAACACAGTTCCGTGTTGACCCAATTGAGTATATTGGGCTTTTTACAGTTTGAAATAACATATTCTCCTAACTCAATACTTCTTTTTGGGTTGATTTTTGACGAGCTGTATACAATCCATGCCATTAACAAATGGTTGTTTGGGAATTGTGTTAATCCTTTTTCGGCGACTTCAATCAGTTTCAAATAATCTTTCTGAAAATCATACATTCGTAAAGTTTCAACGATTTTTTCTACTGCAATGTTCTCTTCAATTTCATTTGTCCCAAGAAGATCATCAACGGAAATACCAAAAAAGCTTGCTATTGACGGTAATAATTCAATATCCGGATATGTTTCGCCACGCTCCCATTTACTTACCGCTTGAAAACGAACACCGAGCCGTTCCGCTAATTGTTCTTGAGATAGGTTTAAATCGTGACGAAGTTTTCGTATATTCTCTGCTATTTTAAGTTTCATACGCTTCTCCATAAATATAAAGTCAGAGGTACCGTCTGCATCATTATTGTATCATACGTAGAACGATTAATTCAATAACTTATATTTTGAAACAATTTCAACTGTATTGGGAATATTTCGCCGGATGGGTGTGTTCGGCTATAATTCAACCGCCGAGGGGAAATTTCCCCTCGGCGGTATTTAGTTTGCCTGTTCGCGGGATTATATCATCGGTGCTATTGACATTTTTGCATACTAATGCTATTATTTTCGTATAAAACACAAAGTGGTGCAGCATATGAAAATTTACGCAAATTTACATACTCACTCAACCCATTCCGACGGCCCGTACTCGCCCGCGGAGCTGGTAAAGGTTGCCAAAGCCGAGGGATACGGGGCGCTCGCCATTACCGATCACGATACGGCGACGGCTTATCCCGAGCTGAAAAGGGCCTGCGAAGAAGAAGGGATGGAATGTATTTTCGGCGTGGAGTTTTCGGTACGCGAGCCGAAGCCTTATCACATTTTGGGCTTTGATTTCGATCCCGAATATCCCGCAATGAAAAAATACCTTGCCGAGATGGCGGCGCGCCAAACGGATAATACCAAAGGTTGCTTTGATCTGGCGGTAAAAAACGGCGGTATTGCGGGAATCACATGGGACGAGGTTCTTGCGTTTAATCGCGGAATTGCTTGGCTTTGTAATAATCACGTCTTTAACGCGATGCTCGCAAAAGGGCTTGTAAAACAAGAAAACTATATGGCTTGGTTCATAGAGAATTTTGAAGTTCAGAGGGGCTATTTTCCTCCCAGCTACGATTTTAAGCCGCTTCCCGAGCTTGTAGAGCTGATAAGAGCTGCCGGAGGCTTTGCCATTGTTGCACATCCCCACGGTTGCCTTGACGATATAGATGATCTGATGGCTCTTGGCATTGTAGGGCTTGAAGTGTGCCACCCCGATCTTACGGAGGACGAAAAAAAGCGCGCCTTAGAGATCGCTTTGGAAAAAGGACTTTTCATTGGCGGCGGAAGTGACCACAGCGGACTTTGCGGCGGCTATTACGGCTCCTACCCCTCGGAGGAAGAGCTGAAAAAATCCTGCCACTACATTCCCGTTCTTAGTGCCGGAACCTCGAAGGAATACTTCGAAGAACTGAAGACGAGAAAGCTTTGCAGATAAATCAATTTGTTGCTAAAATAAATACCGCAGAAGAGCGTTTGACTCCTCTGCGGTATGTTTTATCCAATCAGTTTTTCCAATTTCTTTACCAATTCCGTGAACCACGCTTTTTCACGATACGGCTTGTAGTATTCCTGCATCAGCTCCCCTTGGAGGAACCGCACCATCTGTGTGTTATCGGCAGGGGAGTCCGCTACTTGCCACCCACGCACCAAGGGGTGGGTCAACTCGTGTGCCTTGATAGAAGTGGACTTTTCCGCACACTCCACGGCACGGGTGAGATGTCTTTTGACAACCTCTTCATCCTTCCCCAAGGAAGTCTCGTCCTCTGCAATCAACATATGCAGGTTGTAAAGATTTCGCAGGGTTTCGTACCCCATGTCATCTCCCGGGTAAATCGTTTCATAAAGCTGCGCAACCGTCTTGAGGACGTCTTGAACGTACTCCGTGCCGTATTGCTTTACGCCCACATCGTTCAGCCGCACCGCCATGTAGAACAGCTTGTCGAAGTACCAGAAATTGACGAACCGAAAATCGCCCATCAGCCATTTCTCGTTGTCCTCGATCTGCATAAACATCATTTCTTGGCTGTGCATAATAGAATAGGCTTTCTGCACCCATTCCTTGGCTTTTTCCACGTTGCCGTTTTCGTAGTAGGTACGGGCGATCTGCTCGATAGCCTGCCCCTTGTAGTAACTGTCGGTTATGGGATCTTTTTGCAGGGCATAAAGATCCGTCCCCAACTCAATAATTTCCTTTTGATACTTCATTTTGTCTGTATCAAAATAAGTAGACATCAGCATTTCCTTCACGGCGGGGTTGTTGGGCATCTTTTTGTACGCCTCTTGCCAAATCGGGATGATCTCCTCCCGCTTGCCGTCGCGGAACAACTCCTCTGCGCGGTGGGAGCATTCCTCAAAATATTCATTTTCATCGATTTGCTCCGCTTGCAAAAGCGCATCCACCGTGATCCCGAAATAACGGGAAATCTCCGGCAAAAGCGAAATATCCGGGGAAGTCACCCCGTTTTCCCACTTGCTCACAGCCTGATACGAAACGTTCAGATACTCCGCAAGCTTCTCTTGGGAGACTCCCTTGGCTTTTCGCAAGTTCTTCAAATGTTCTGCAAGATTCATTTTTATTTCATCCTTTCGTATTTTCTGTGGCCACAAACACAGTATAGCACAAAATGAGCAAGAATCAATCACCACGATTTCTACCGTTTGGCGCACCTCTCAACCAAACGGGGAAAACGCTATTTTCACCTACTCCATTGCAAAACGCACCTTTTTGTGCTATCATATCCCCAAAGACTCCCCAAGGAGAACCGCCATGGACTACACAAAGACGCTTGAATTTCATTACAGACCGAAAAAGGGTTGGATGAACGACCCGAACGGGCTTGTTTATTTCAAAGGGTATTATCACGCGTTTTATCAGCACGCGCCGAATCACGAGATCCCTTGGCAGGAGCCGATGCATTGGGGGCACGCGCGGACGAAGGATTTCCTTGAATGGGAGGAATTGCCGATAGCGTTGACGCCCGATACGCCCTATGACAAAAGCGGATGCTGGTCGGGTACGGCGATAGTGAAGGATGACAAGCTTTATCTGTTTTATGCGGGAATTACCGCAGAATCTGTCATCGCCGTTGCGGTGTCTGAGGACGGCGTTAATTTCGAAAAATACGGCGGAAACCCCGTGATATCGACCTTCCCGCCCGAGGGTGGGCCCGATTTTCGCGACCCTGCGGTGTGCTGTATCGACGGAATATATTATTGCGCGGTAGCTTCGGGGCATCCGCAAACCAAAACCGCGCGTTTGCTTTTGTACCGCAGTGAGGACCTGCTTAATTGGGAGTTTCAATCGGTTTTGGGCGAGTGGGAGGCGGCTAAATATGCCGAATGTCCCTCGATCGTGCCGCTTGGCGGCAAAAAATGCCTGCTTGCGACCTCGGTCTGCAATCTCGATGAAACGCACTTCTTTCAAATAATGATCGGAACGCTTGAAAACGGGAAATTCGATTGCAAAGCATCCGACCGCTTTGACAAGGGCCCCGATCAATATGCAGGTCAGGCGTTTGCTTCGGCAGACGGCGAACCGCTTTTGATGACCTGGATACCCGGATGGAGCTATTCGGGCTTTGTAAAAGGGAAGGACGTGGGGTGTTTATCTATTCCGCGCGAGATAGCGATCGAGAACGGCCATATTTGCGGCAGACCTGCAAGGGCGGTCGCGCATCTGCTTAAAAGCGAGGATGATGCCGTTAAAATTACCGCCGACGGCTTTGTTGTAGAAAGGAAAATGCGCCCGAATCTTGTTCACAAGGGTAAAGTGAGCGATTTAAAGATCCTGCGCGACGAATATATATTGGAAATTTTTGTCAACGGCGGCGAAACGGTTTATTCGTTGCTGTTGTGTTAAAATCTATGGAGGGAAATATGAAAAGAAGAATTTCTGCGTTGCTTATGTCGCTTATAATGGTGCTTGGAGCATCGGGCGGATTTCACGCTATGGCGGAGGACAACACGAGGGTTTATCAAATAGATTCGGTTAACGGCACCCGTTGGGCAGACTATTTGTGCGTGTATAAGGACAGAGCAACTACCGCCCAAAACGAATGGGGCGAAAACGTGATAGTCGATGCCGATGGCAAGGTTGTCGAAAAGATTCCCGGTGGTGATCAACGCGGAAAGGATCTTGCCATTCCCGTGGGCGGTATGGTGGTTTCGGGCACAGGCGATATCGGAAAGGAAATGTATGCGAGCGTCGAGGTTGGCGATAACGCATATTTCGACGAATACGGAATGCGCGTGCTGTTTTCGAAGGGTGTGATCAATCCCTTTTACAAGGAAACCATAAATTTCACGGGCTATAATCAAATCAGATATTCAAAAACCCTTATCGTATATAACAAATCGGGCGAGCGTACCGGCACCAACGGATACGGATACGAGGCTTGCGTAGATAAAAACGGTGTGATTATTTCATCGGGCGGCAACGACAGCATCGTTCCCGAGGGCGGCTTTGTCGTTTCTGCAATCGAGCCTGAGGACAGAGCGTTCTTGAAAGCGTTTTTTATCGTTGGCGCGAAATGTACCGTTTCCAATATGACGTTGACCGTCGAATATAACGAGGAAATGCTCGGCGCAACGGTCAAGGGCGAGCTTGAAGATGCATATGCAGAGCTCGAAGCCGCAAAACTCGAATACCGACTTGTCGATTTTGACACTGCAAAAGCCGAGCTTGATAAGCTTGCCGAAAGAAAAATAACAACGCTTGCCGAACGCGATGGGACGATCAATATGATAAAAGAGGTTCGCCGTTCGCTTATCGAGACTCGCGACGTCGAAACGAGAGCCGTTTGGTACGTTCCTCTTGAAAGAAATGCATCGCAAATCGAAAAAACCGTTAAAAGGATGGCGGAGCTTGGTATTAATCAGCTTTGTCTTGGCGTAAGCAACGGATATAAAACGTTTCTTCCTCTTCCCGAGGATATGCCTTTTAAACAGGACGCTATGGTTCGAAGAATCGATCTTTTGCAGGAATATATCGATAACTGCAAGAAATACGGAATCGAGCTTGTGCTTTCGGTGTCGGTGTTCGGCGCTAATGTCGATGATAACACAAAGCCGGAATGGTTAACGGTTTCGAACGGCAAGGGCGAAAGCGATATTAAATTCTATTCCCCCGCAAATAATGAGTTTCGCGAATATTTCAAAAAATACGTTGAATTTATAATCGAAAATTACGATATCGACGGTATTCAATGGGACTATATAAGATACGAGGGCTGTTACGAGGGCGTTGATTTCGGGTACGACGAAGCATCGAAAAAGCTTTTTGCAGAAACGACGGGATTGTCCGAATCGGTCGTTGATCAAATAGGCGCACAGCTTCAAGCTCATCCTAATTGGACGGCTTGGACAGAGTTCAAAATAGGGCTTATCGACAGCATGGTCGAGGAATTAAGTGCGCTTGTCCGCGAAAAGCGTCCCGACCTGTACGTTACCGCTTGCATTGCAAACGATACCACGCGAGATATGTATTTCCAAGACAGCACCACTTGGCTCGAAAATAACTGGGTGGACGGCGTTTATCCGATGTCCTATGCCCAAGGCATTATGGCGAGTGCGACCGAGAAATTCAAGGGATATATAACCGATTCGACCTATCTTGTTATGGGCAACGGCGCTTATTTGTCGTACACGCTCGATGAAATGTATTTGCAAGCTCGCGATTCTGCTCTTTACGGCGCGGACGGTATTGCCTTCTTCGAATGGGGGGCTTACGTCGACCATCAATATGGCGAAGCGTTTGCGGAAAGCATTTATAAAAACAAAGCAATATCCTTTACCGCGAACGAAAGCGAAGCGATAAAGCTTCTTGTTAAACGTGCAGAGGAAAGATTTGCAACCTTTGTCGGCGAAACCGAAGCGTTTAACGATACAAGTGACATTTCCGCATTGAAGGACAGCTTGATTGCGAAATATCCATATGATGAAAAGCTTTATCAAGATATTGATCTTGCTTTAAGAATCGAGCGATTTTCGAGGGAAGAATATAAATCAGCATACGAAGGCGTCAATAAAGGCGAAGGCGACGCGGATGAAACCACTGATGAAGCCACGTCCGAAGGCGAATCGGTCGGGAGCTCCGATGAAAAAGGCGGCTTTGCGTGGTGGGCGGTGTTCGTATCGCTTGGCGCAGCAGTAGTTGTTTTGGCAATTATTTTGGTTTTGAAAAGAAAAAAATAATATGAAATTATACGCACCGAAATATTATAATCAATTTAAGTGCATCGCCGATAAGTGCGAGCATAGCTGTTGCATCGGCTGGGAGATCGACATTGACGACGGTGCCCTTGAAGGATACAAAGCGCTTGAATGCGGTTACGGCAAGATCATAAACGACAGTATTTCGTTTGACGGCACACCGCATTTTAAGCTTTGCGAGGGCGACAGATGTCCGCATCTTGACGAGAAGGGCTTATGCAGGATAATTCTTAACGTTGGCGAGGATCATCTTTGCGGCATTTGCCGTGAGCATCCGCGGTTTTACAATTACACCGACGTTGCCGAGGTTGGGTTGGGTATGTCCTGCCGAGAGGCGGCAAGATTGGTGCTTTCTTCAACCGATTACGCCAAAACCGAGGAGATCGGCAACGTCGACGGCAAGAAGGCCGAGCTGACCTTCAACGGACGTATCGAGCGCGCAAGGGTTTATTCGATATTGCAAAGCGATGGGATCGATTATTGCGACAAATTACAAAAAATTCATTCCGAGTATGAAATCGAGCTTCTTGACGATGCATTTTATATCGATTTACTGAGCGAGCTTGAATATTTGGATGAAGCGCACCGCGAGCTTTTTATGAATTATTCGGCGGACAAGCGCGCCGTTGGAACGGAAGCGTATCTCGAAAGAGCGCTTGCCTATTTCGTTTATCGCCATTGCACCGAAGCGCTTGATTCCGAGGACTTTCGCGCAAGACTGGCGTTTTGTCTGTTCTGCGAGCGCTTGCTTTCGTCGCTTGCCGTGTCGCAGGGTGTTTGCGATTTAAACGGAATGGCGACCTTGGCGAGTATTATTTCGGAGGAGATCGAATATTCCGAGGATAACACCGAAAGTCTTACCTGCTAAGCGTTTGAGACTGAAAATAAGATAAAAGATTAAAAAAACGGAGGAACTTTATGAAAAAGCGAATTGTTTCCAAGCTCCTTATATTTGTATTGATCGCACTTTTGTGTGCACAGGCGTTTTCGGCTTTTGCATTTGCGGAAGAAAAGGACGGAAGCGAGCCGATAATCGTTGTTGCCGGCAGTGACTTTCAGGCGGAAACCCGTGAAGAGGGACTCGGTAACGTAAAGAAGATCATCACGAGCATCAAACGTGGCGGATACGATCATCTCGACGGCTTTTTGTTCTGCGGTGACTATAGCAGAGAATACAGCAAGATGGATGCCGAGATAGCCGCGCTCAAAAATACCGTTATGACCGAATTTGGCAAAGAAACCGACGAGAATATGGTATTTTTAAAGGGTAACCACGATCCGAACACCTCGTCAGGTTTGGCAAAAAGCGGCGCTAACGACAGCGAGCATTACGGCGTTTTCGTTATCAACGAATCCGATTATATGTGGTATAACAAGTCGGAGATAATTATTAAAAACATTGCGAAAAAATTGGATAGCTATCTTAAGGAAAAGAGCGAAAACGGCTATGATAAGCCGATTTTCGTTGCATCGCACCTTTCGCTTGCATATTCGAAGCGTACCTATAGAGACGGCGACGGAAAATTTGCAAAGCATATCTTTGACGTGCTCAACAAGTACGGCGAAAGTCTGAACATTATCTTTATGTACGGACATAATCACAACAACACTTACGATAATTACGTTGGCGGCACGACCGTATATCTTACAAAGGGCGATGAGATATTCATCAGCAAGCTTGGCGAGCAGACTGCAACGCCCGAAAAGTATACTCTTAACTTCACCTATCTTAACGCAGGCTACGTAAGCTCGCCCTACTGCCTTAACAACGAGATCTCGATGACGGTTTTCGAAATAACCGATAACGAGGTGGTTATTAAGCGCTTTAGCGATACAAAACAGATCGCACTTAAAACAAAGGGCGAATGGGCAAAGGATTACGACGAAACCGCGGAATTTTACGGCACCGATGATTCCTATCTTCTTACCGAATACAAGGGAAGCGATTACGTTGGCTTGGGCGCGAGCGATAACGGTATTGAGGTTATCTCCAAAAAGCTCAAAAAGCTTAAGGCAACTATAAGCTCCGAAAATAAAAATTCCGACGTCTACACCGCTTATGCAATGCTCGGCCTTGAAGGCGAGGGCTATACCGCAGGCGAAGAGGTGTTGATAAAAATGGCTCTTCCCGAGGGATTCAATGCAAAGCTTCCCGTGTTTATCAAGGTGGGCGATGCCGCGGAATATACCGTTGCAACCCTCGAAAACGGCAGATTGGTGTTTGAAACCGATAAGCTCGGCGCGATCGAGCTTGTTCAAACCAAAAAGTTTTCCGTGGGAAAGGGCGTTTCGGCGTACTGCTTTGAAAGCTTCGGCACGGTCGAGGCAGGAGAATCCGCACAAAGCGCGGTTCTCGGCAAGATCTATCTCGTTTCGAACTATAAGGTCGAGATTGCGGACGTTACCGCTTCGATGCTCAAGGATAAAAACGGAAATCCCGTTGCAATGACCGAGGGAACCTATACCGACCTTGACGTTTACAGAGACGGTGACGTGATATTCAGCGGATATACCTTAACGGTTACCGCAGGCGAGCCCGTGGCAACCGAGAGCGAAACCTCCTACGTTTTGATAATCTGCATTGCTTCGGCGGTTGTAGTTGCTTTGGCAACCGTTGTAGCAGTAGTGATCATCAAACGCAAAAAGCAGGCAAAATAATCTGATTGAAGGACTTTTGATATGTTCGATGCAAGGAAAATCAAGGACGAATGCGTTTCGTGGATAAGAGCGTTTTTCGAGGAAAACGGCAAGGACTGTAACGCGGTAATAGGCATTTCGGGCGGCAAGGACAGCTCGGTTGCGGCGGCGCTTTGCGTTGCGGCGCTCGGCAAGGAGCGTGTTATCGGCGTGCTTATGCCGCAAGGAGATCAGCATGATATCGACAAGGCGTTCCTGCTCGTGAATCATCTTGGAATAAAGCATTACGTCGTTAATATAAAGGATGCCGTCGAGGGCGTTATAAGCAATCTGCCTTTGGAGGTGGCGCTTACCGCTCAGGCAAAAATGAATCTCCCCCCAAGAATTCGTATGTCGACGCTTTACGCCGTTTCGCAAAGCTGCAACGGACGCGTTTGCAACACCTGCAACCTTTCGGAGGATTGGGTGGGTTATTCAACAAGATACGGCGATTCGGTCGGCGATTTCAGCCCGATGTCCTATCTGACGGTTACCGAGGTCAAGGCGATCGGCAGGGAATTGGGATTGCCCGACGAGCTTGTGAACAAGGTGCCTATCGATGGGCTTTGCGGCAAGACCGACGAGGAAAATTTGGGCTTTAGCTATGATACGCTCGATAAATACATCCGCACGGGCATTATCGACGATGCAAAAACGAAAGAAAAAATCGACGCGATGCATAACCGCAACCTTTTTAAATTGCAATTGATGCCCGTTTATAAGCCTCAAAACCTTTAAATTTGCGGTAAAAATGTAAAATCCTATTTACTTTTGTCTATAAATAAGTTATAATGGATTGATTTTGAATATATATCAAGAATAAGGAGTGTCATTTTAATGAAACTTTCACCTCTTCAAACTGCAAGATACCAATATGCACCCAAATTGCCCGGTATGCTCAGAAACGGCATTTCCGAAATTTGCGTTAAGAACGGCGCACCTACCGAAAGCGTAGCTGATCAGGAAAAGATCAAGGCGTTGTTCCCCAACACCTACGGTAAAAACGAAATCACCTTCCAGAAGGGTGCCAACACCGCTGAAGCTAAGACTCAGAAGGTTGGCGTTATCCTTTCGGGCGGTCAGGCTCCCGGCGGACACAACGTTATCTGCGGCTTGTACGACGCTTTGAAGGCAACCGATAAGAACAACGTTCTTTACGGCTTCAAGGGTGGCCCCTCCGGTCTTTTGGAAGACGACTATATCATTTTCGACGACGAATATATCAATCAGTACCGCAACACCAGCGGCTTTGATATCATCGGCTCCGGCAGAACCAAGCTCGAAACCGAAGTACAGTTCGCTATCGTTGCA
>JAFZDO010000039.1 GCA_017561145.1 Clostridia bacterium
CTTCCACCATGTGCGTTATTTTCAATAAGGAAATCGAAAAGAAATACGAGCTCGCAAAGGGCTACGGCTACGAATCTCTTTATGAAATGGTTGACAAAAAGGCTTGGACTCAGGACGTTTTCTTTGAAATGTCCAGGAAGATCTATGCAGATACCAACGAAAACTTTATGATTGACCCCGAGGATACCTGCGGTATCTCCGCACAGCACAACGTTATTTACTGGCTCCTCCGTTCCGGCGGTGTAAACGTTTGTACCCTTAACGAAGAAGGATATCCCTCGCTTACCGTTAAGAACGAACGCGCTATCTCGCTTATCAACAAGGCTCAGGAATTTGCTCAGGATCCCGCAGGCGGTATGATCATCGCAGACGACTGGAAGACCGAAGGCAGCAGCCCCGCAGTTCAGACCTTTATCGACGGCAGATGCTTGTTCCACTTCACCGCACTCAGCGCGTTGGATTCCGTTCGTGTAATGGAAGACGACTTCGGTGTTCTTCCCTGCCCGATGTTCGATGACACTCAGGACAACTACACCAACAACGTTGGCGCTTGGACCTCCAACTGTATCGCTATCCCCACCTTTGTTCGCGATGAAGACCTTGAGCTTACCGTTCACTTGCTTGAAGCTCTCGCAGCAGTTTCGCGTAGCAAGCTCACCACCACCTACTTCGAACAGACTCTCCAGTATCAGATCTCCCGCGATGCCGAATCTATGAGAATGCTTGACATCATCAACAAATACCGTGCTCCCGACCTTTCGGAGATGTACCGTTGGGGTAAGATGATGCAGACCATCGCAAACCTCCGTACCGGCGCGTTGGGCACCTTCGTTTCCGCATACGATGCTATCGACGAGCAGACCATCCTTGAGATCGAAGCAACCGTTGAACAGTTCAAAAACAGCTCTAACTAATTTAATGCAAAACAAAGAGGACGATCGATTCGTCCTCTTTTTTGTTGCTGTTTATACCATTACGCTCGAAAAAGCGTAGCAGAATAGATGCAGATTGCAGCAGAAGTGAGTGCGAAGCAGAACGGATGCAGAATAAAAAAACGGCACCGACGCTGTAGTAACCTACTGCGAGGATGCCGATTTTTTATAGCATAAATTTTAATTTATGTGTTCTGCGCCGTTATGCAAGCACGATGCAATCAACCGAAGAATAATCGATGCAGATTGCAAAAATACAAGCGAAGCTGCATTTTGCCCCAAAAACGACAAGCGTTTTCGGGGACCCCATAAAAACCTACTGCGAGGATTATCTACACCCTCCCCAAAGCGTAGCAGAATAGATGCAGATTGCGAAAATAACGGCGCAGCTTTAGCAACCTAAAGCAAGGCGGAATTTTTGCAAAATAAAGAGGACGGAAAACCGTCCTCTTTATGTTATGCGCTATTATGCTTAGCTTTCAAAAATTATGCAAGCACGATCTCCTTGCCCTGTTCGGAGGAGTCATACATAGCCTGCATCATAGTTGCGGTGATGATTGCCTTGTCGATGTGAGAAGGAAGCTTTTCGCCGGTCTTGATGCAACGGATGAAGGAGTCGATTTCGTTCTGGAACATTGCGTTAGCCTTGAACTTGGGCTTGAAATCGATGAGAGTATCGCAGGAGGTGGTGTACATGGTGAAGTCGCCGCCGTAGGTAAGACGGATACCTGCCTTGGTACCGATGAAATCGATAAAGGTTTCCTGAATGCCGATGTTCTGTGCCCATGCGCCGTTGAAGGTGATGGTGGGGCCTTCGGTACGAACGAAGCCGGTAACGAAGTCGTCAACGTCATAAACGCCGTCGAGATCCTTGGTGTCTTCAGACCACATGCCGTTGTAAACGTAGTTGGGCATATCTACGCCGAGCTTGGAGAATGCCTTTGCGGAAACGGTGAGAGGCTTGGGGTCATCGGTACAGTACATAACGATGTCGAGATAGTGAACGCCCCAGTCGATAAGAACGCCGCCGCCTGCGATGGATTTATCGGTAAATGCGCCGCCGAGGCCGGGGATGGAACGGTGAGCGCGGAAGCTTACGTATACGTGGTAAACTTCGCCAAGCTCGCCTGCCTGAATAAGCTCGCGAACCTTATTAACTGCAGCATTGAAACGGTTTACAACGCCGATGTTGAGAACCTTGCCGGTTTCGTGCTGTGCTTTTTGCATTTCAAGAGCTTCGGAAAGAGTTCTTGCAGAAGGCTTTTCGCAAAGAACGTTCTTGCCTGCCTTGAGGAAATCGATGGTGATGGTGCTGTGCATCTTGTTGGGGGTACAAACCGAAACTGCTTCGATTTCGGGATCGTTAAGGATATCGTGATAATCCTCAACAGCAGTACCGCAGCCGTACTTTTCAACAGCAGCTTCCGCTTTGGACTTGATAATATCGCAGAAATATTTAATTTCTACTTCTTCGTTTGCCATGTAAGCGGGGATGTGAGCGCTGTTTGCGATGGTACCGCAACCGATAATTGCGATCTTCATTTTGGACATAATTCTTTCCTCCGAAATTTATGTTTTAAAGGATATTGGTTTACACCAAACAGTTACACTTATATTACCATAAACAATTCCTTTTTTCAATAGATTTTTCCAACAAAACTCAAAAAAACACTTGACACGGTCGCACTTTACGATTATACTAAAGTAACAAAAGCTATGAAGGGGACAAAGCGTCCGATTTTGCACTTTTCAGAGAGCCGTCGGTTGGTGCGAGGCGGCAGGTGTTACGGATTGTGAACTCACCCCGGAGCTGCCGTTCCGAGGATTTTTTCGTTAGGTTCGGTCGGGTTTCTCACCGTTATCAGGAGAGCACGCTGTTTGGCGTTGCGATGATAATATTGATTTACCCATGCTCGGTCTATGCTTTTTGCGTTGACCGAGTTGTTTTTTATTCTCTATTATCTTGTAAGGAGCAACAAAAATGAAATTATCCTTCTCGACACTCGCCTGCCCCGAATACAGCTTTTCGGATATGTATGCTATGGCGAAGGACCTTGGCTTTGACGGCATTGAGGTGCGCGGCCTTGGCAACGATATATTTGATAACAGGCACAATATGCCGTTTGCGAGCGAAAACATACGCGAAACGGCAAGGATGCTCAAATCGATCGGATTGGAGGTTTCTATCCTCTCCTCCGACTGCTGTCTTCGTTACAGCGAGCTTTTTGATGAAAACATAAAGATCGTTTCGGAATATATTCAGGCGGCGAAGGCCTTGGGCACGAAATACGTGCGCGTGCTCGGTGACGACGGCCCCGCGCCTACCGACGGCGGCAACGATGAGGAGGTTATCCGTCAGCTTCTTGCTATTGCCCCCATTGCGGAGGAAGCGGGCGTTACCGTGCTTATCGAAACCAACGGCGTTTACAGCGATACCGCGCGTCTTAAGTCGCTGCTCGACAACATCCACAGCGACAACGTAGCCGTGCTTTGGGATATTCACCATCCTTACCGCTTTATGCACGAATCGCCCGAAACGACGGTTCAGAATTTGGGCATGTATATCGCGCACGTTCATATTAAGGACAGCATTGAAGAAAACGGCGAGATACTTTACAAGCTTATGGGCGAGGGCGATATGCCCATTGAGGAAATGATAAACGCTTTGCGCTCTATCAACTTCGAGGGTTATCTCTCGCTTGAATGGGTAAAGCGCTGGGCTCCTTATTTGCAGGATGCCGGTATCATCTTCCCCAACTATATCAACTATATGAGCGCCTACACGGGCAGAATAAGCGGAAGCGATACGCTTATCGACGACCTTCGCGGAAAAGGCAAGTATATCTGGCAAAAGAATATGCTTATCGACCTTACCTTCCCCCAAGTGCTTGACCGCGTTTGCGAGGCGTTCCCCGATCAATATGCATTCCGCTTTACCGAATGTGATTACACCCGTACCTATCCCCAATTCCGCGATGACGTCGACAGATTCGCACGCGCGTTGATCTCGCTCGGCGTTAAGAGGGGCGACCACGTTGCCGTTTGGTCGACGAACCTGCCGCAATGGTATATTGCCTTCTGGGCGACCACAAAGATAGGCGCGGTTTTGGTTACCGCAAACACCGCTTATAAAATTTACGAGATCGAATATCTGCTCCGTCAGTCCGACACGCACACGCTTATTATGTGCGACGGATATAAGGACAGCGATTACAATGCGATAATTCATGAGCTTTGTCCCGAATTGAACGAGCACATTGCAGGCAAGCCGCTTTACACAAGGCGTCTTCCCTTCCTTCGTAACGTAATCACGTTGCAAAGCGAGCAAAAGGGCTGTCTTACCTGGGAATCGGCGCTTGAATATGCCGAAAACACCCCGATCGAAGAGGTTTACCGCCGCGCATCGCTTATCAGCAAGCACGACGTTTGCAATATGCAATACACCTCGGGCACGACGGGCTTCCCCAAGGGCGTTATGCTCACCCACTACAACGTAGTCAACAACGGCAAGAACATCGGTGACGGTATGGACCTTTCGTCCGCAGACCGTATGATGATACAAGTGCCGATGTTCCACTGCTTCGGTATGGTGCTTGCGATGACCGCATCGGTCACCCACGGCGTGACGATGTCGCCGCTTTCCTATTTTTCGCCGAAGCGTGCGCTCGATTGCATCAACAAGGAAAAGATCACCTGCTTCCACGGTGTTCCGACGATGTTTATCGCATTGCTTGAAAACGAAAAGTTCAAGGACACCGATTTTTCGTATATGCGTACCGGCATTATGGCAGGCTCGCCCTGCCCCGTTAAGGTAATGCAGGACGTTGTCGATAAGATGAACATGAAAGAGATCACCATCGTTTACGGTCAGACCGAGGCTTCGCCCGGATGCACGATGAGCCTTACCACCGACAGCCTCGAGGCACGTGTTAACACCGTCGGCGGCGCGATGTTCGGCGTTGAATGTAAGATAGTCGACCCCGAAACGGGTGAAGAGCTTCCCAACAACGTTGACGGCGAATTCGTCGCACGCGGTTACAACATTATGAAGGGCTATTACAAGATGCCCCAAGCGACCGCGCTTGCTATCGACGAAAACGGCTGGCTCCACACGGGCGACCTTGCAAGAAAGACCGACGAGGGTTATTTCAAGATCACCGGCAGAATAAAGGATATGATCATCCGCGGCGGCGAAAACATTTACCCCAAGGAGATCGAGGACTTTATTTACACCCACGAAAAGGTAAAGGACGTTCAGGTCATCGGCGTTCCCGACGTTCAGTACGGCGAGGAAATTATGGCTTGGATAGTACCCAAGGAGGGTGAAACCATTACCGAGGACGAAATTAAGACCTACGTCAAGGAGCACATGGCGAAGCACAAGACGCCGAAATACGTTAAGTTCGTAAGCGAATTCCCGATGAACGCGGCGGGCAAGATACTCAAATACAAGATGCGCGAAATGTCGGTCGAGGAGCTTAACCTTAAAAAGGCGGCTTCTATCGAAACAGCGTAAGCTGATTTAAGGATATAAAATCAAAAGGAGGAACAAAGCGTTCCTCCTTTTTGTGTGGGACTTTATTTAACTTGCGGATATCCTTTCAGGTCGTAAACCACGGAAAACTTGCCGTCCTCATATTTCAATTCTTCAACAGGCGCAATTTCGTGCAAGCCGAATTCGTCTGTATTGTTTTGGATGATTGCCCCGATACCGTATACCGATTTACCGTCTTTGTCGAAAATATCGCAGGTCCTATTTTCACGGTTCAGAGTAAGATAATACCAATCGCCGTTTTCGGTTATGCAGTACGCGTCGGAAATAAAGCTTGCGGCAATTTGATGATCGGATTCACGAATAACGAGTGTTTCGGATTCGCCGAACGTTCCCAAAAAGCTTACAAAAATACTTCCTCCGGCCTTTTCGATGCTTCTTATCTTACTTGATTTCTTTGCGAGCTCTGTTTCGATAACCTTGCCATCTACTTTAACGGTAACCTTCTTTTCGCCATCCAAAAGCACTTCGATTCCGTCTTTCGACATCGAATCATCAATTGCAAAGAAATCATCCATTCTTACATCTGCCTTTGATGCAGGAAAATAGGTTTCGTCGTATGCCTCGCGAGAAAGTCTGAAATCATTTACCTTCCATTTGTTATTCTCGTAAACGAAATCCATATATCCGAAGATCCATAATTTATCATCAGTATTATCGCTATCGGTATCGATAAAATAAATCGGGAACCCGTAGCGCACAACGCCGTTTTCGCGCGAAATGATTCTGCCGGCGGCTATATCGCAGGCGGTAGTCGCAGTAACGGGTTCATGTGTCATTCTGTACAAAACACCGTCATCCTCGATTATCGGACAGGGATGCTTGAGATTGAATGCAAGCTCTATAAGCTCTTCGCTGAAATATGTGTTCAAAAGCTCGCGGAGCTTCTCGGCATCGGCTTCAAATTCAATAGTCGAGCCAACGTTTTCGCGTTTTTGAACTCTCACTTCGCGGTAGCTGCTGTTGAACTGATCGATACCGACGTAGGTTTCGTGTTTTGTACCCGGAGTACCGAAAAGATAGCTCGGAAAGCCGTAAAACTCCTTGGCAATGGAAAGCACGTCTGCATACATATAATACGCAAGTGCCTCGCATTCTGCCTCGGTTATTTCTTCGGCAGATTTCGCATCGGGCACATATTCGGTTTCTTTATTCGTGTCTGTTACGTCGTCTTTATTTAGTGTGGGATTTGAATTTTCCGCCGTTGGTTCACTTTCCGTTTGACTTGCATTTTGATCAACGTTAGCAGAGTTATCGGTAACGCCTTGAGAATTTTCGGCAATCGGGTCCTCGGCATCACACGCGCACATGATCAACATAACTGTAATAAGCAATAAACAAAGTACCTTTTTCATAGCATTAGCTCCTTTCGATTTGATTTGTGGTTTGATTTGCGGCTTGATTTGCAGTTTCATTTGCCTTTCATAATATAAGACGAAAAAATTTGATTTTTGTCACATTAAATTTTAAAATTTTTTAATATTTAATAAATTTTTTTAATAAATTTTTTTAATTTGCTGTTATAAAGTATAACGATACTATTTCAGAAATTGATCTGTTCGACCTTCTTATAGTTACATAATTGCCGTCTGCGGGATCGCTTTTGCCGGGATCGAACACAATGACAAAAAACTCCTTCAATGCCGAAAAGGCGATGAAGGAGTTCGAAAGGGCGCTATATGCGTATTAGTTATACAGAAAGCGCGTTAACGGCAGACCTTCAAAGCCATAGTAACGAGTGCTACGGATTCGACAATATGGCCCATCGGAATCACACCTTCTTTCTTATTATCCTACTTTCGTTATAAACCTTTTATTTGATTTGTCAAGGGGGTGGGTAAAAAAACCTTCAAACGGTTAACAAGCGTTTAAAACCTTGACAGAATTTAACCTTTGTGGTACTCTTATGGCAAGAAAACACAGGAGTAATTTTATGAACGGAAGAAAGATTTTTGACGATATAATAAAGGCTGGCTTTGACTGTGCTTTGTTTCTTGACGAGGACAGCCAATATTACCTTTGCGATTATTTCACGACCGACGGCGCGGTTATCGTTTCGAAGGACGAAACTGCGTTATTGACCGATTCGCGCTATATCGAGGCGGCGGAAAACGACAAGGCGGCAGGCAAGCTGTCGGACGACGTTAACCCTTATCTTTTCAAGAAGGGGCTTTACTCTGATATTGCCGATTATCTTTGCAATATCAACGCAAAAAAGGTTGCTATCGACCCTGCACTTATCACGGTCAAGCAGCTTGAAACGCTTAAAAAGAATTCGCCCGACGTTGAGTTCGGTTACGTCTTGGACGTTTGCCTTAAGCACAGACAGGTAAAGACCGAAGCCGAGATAGAAAAGATTCGCAAGGCGCAGAGCATCACCGACAAGGCTTTTTCGCATATTTTGTCCTTTATCAACGGCGACAGAACCGAGCTTGAGGTTGCCGCAGAGCTTGAATATTTTATGCGCTCGAACGGCGCGAACGGATTGGCGTTCGACACCATTGCGGTTTCGGGCAAGAATTCCTCGCTCCCCCACGGTGTGCCGACCGACGCTAAATTGACGCAAAATTCCTTCTTCACAATGGACTACGGCGCAAAATACGCCGGATATTGCTCGGATATGACGAGAACCGTTGTTTTGGGCAAGGCGGATGACGAAATGAAGCGCATTTACAACACCGTTCTTACCGCGCAAGCAGAGGCGATGAAATATATCCGTGCAGGCGTTTCGGGCAGAGATGCCGACAAGGTCGCGCGCGACGTTATTACCGATGCCGGATATGGAGCTTATTTCGGTCATTCGTTGGGACATTCGCTCGGTCTTGAAATTCACGAGCTTCCCTCGGTTTCGCCCAAGAGCGAAGCGATTTTGGTTGCGGGCAACGTGGTTACCGTCGAGCCGGGCATTTACATCCCCGGAAAATACGGTGTGAGAATCGAAAACATGGTGCTTGTAACCGAGGACGGCTGTATTAACCTTACGAACAGCGAAAGACAGTTGATCGAACTTTAAAATAAGTCTTGACAAAAAGCGTTCTATAATATAAAATAAATTAGATATAATATTTTGTCTTTAAAACAGGACATAAATCAGGAGGATACATTATGATTTCGGCAGGCGATTTCAAAAACGGTCTGACCTTTGAAATGGATGGCCAGCTTATGCAGGTTATCGAATTCCAGCACGTAAAACCCGGTAAAGGCGCGGCTTTCGTTAGAACCAAGATGAGAAACATCATCTCCGGCGCAGTTATCGAAACTTCTTTTAACCCCACCGCAAAATTCCCCTCCGCTCTCGTTGAGAGAAGAGATATGGAATACAGCTATTCCGACGGCGATCTTTACTACTTTATGGATCCCGTTACCTACGATCAGGAACCCCTTAACGCTGATCAGCTTCCCGACAGCTTTAAGTTCGTTAAGGAAGGTATGACTTGCAGACTTATGGCTTACAAGGGCAAGGTATTCTCTGTTGAACCTCCCATTTTCGTTGAGCTTGAAGTTACCGCTACCGAACCCGGCGTTCGTGGCAACACCGCTACCAACGTTACCAAGCCCGCTACCGTTGAAACCGGTGCAGAGGTTAAGGTTCCCATTTTCATCAACGAAGGCGACGTTATCAAGATCGATACCAGAACCTGCGAATATCTCGAAAGAGTAAATTAATCGCTCCGCTCTCCCCAAAAATCCAAGGATTTTTAGGGACCCCATATCCGCGCGGCGGAGCTTTGTGATGTTCGTGCGCTCGCGCCTCGCGCCTCGTGCTTCACACTCGACACTCGCGAACATCCAAGGTATATTTTTCGACGCACATGTCGCCGAAAAATATGGATTTTTATTGTATATTTGGTTAATACTAATTTGTAAACAACCTTGCATACAGTTCGGCAGATTTACTTTTATGAACTGCAAAAAACTAAAAAGGAGATAATATTATGAACGTATCCGAAAAGGCTGCATACATCAAGGGTCTTATGGAAGGTATGGAAATCGACACCTCCAAGGGTGAAGGCAAGCTTTTGGCTGTTATGGCTGACTTGCTTGAAGATCTCGCACTTTCCGTTCAGGATCTTGAAGATGAAAACGCTACCCTTCGCGAATATATCGAAGAGCTTGACGAGGATCTCGGCGCAGTAGAAGAAGATTTCTATTGCTGCGATGACGACGATTGCGATTGCGACTGCGATTGCTGCGATTGCGATGACGATGATTATTGCGATTGCGACGATTGCGACGACGATTGCGATTGCTGCGACTGCTGCGAATGCTTGGAGCTTGAATGCCCCGCTTGCGGCGAACCCGTTTATATCGACGAATGCGATATCGAAGAGATCGACGAGCTTGAATGCCCTTCCTGCGGCAAGGTTCTCACCATCGTTGAAACCGATGCTGATGACGATTGCGAATGCGAATGCGGCTGCTGCGAAGACGCTGAATAAGCAAACTGTTTTCAAAAAGAACGCGGTAGGCTCGCCTACCGCGTTAATTTTAGGTGAATTATGAGCATATCCCGTGAAATCATTGACGTACATACACACATCTGGCCCGACAAGATCGCTTTGCGCGCGGCTGACAATATCGTTAACTACTATTCCCTCCCCCGTCAGGGCGACGGCTCGGTCGAGGGTATCTTCCGCGGCGCCGACGGGCTTGATAACGTTCGCTTTGTCATCTCCTCTGCAACATTAAAGCCCGATCTTGCGCACGCACAGGTAGGCAACGATTTTCTTATCAACACCGCCAACGAGGACAAGCGCTTTATTCCGCTTGCGTCCTTCCACCCCTTTATGGGCTTTGACGAGGCGGTCGGTGAGCTTGAGCGTTGCAAGGCGCTCGGTGCGAAGGGTATCAAGATACATTCAGACTTTCAGCGCTTTAATATCGACGACGAACGCGCTATGGCGATATATGCGGAATGCGCGCGGCTTAAATTGCCCATCCTTTTCCACGTCGGCGACAAGAATACCGAATTTTCGACGCCCAAGAAGGTGCTGAACATACTCGAAAAGCTTCCCGAATTGACCGTTATCGCGGCGCATATGTGCGGCTATAGCGTTTGGGACGAGGCAGAGGAATATCTTATCGGCACGCCCGTTTACACCGACACGAGCGAGGCGCTTATAGGTATGGACGGCAAAAAGCTTTACAGTCTTATCGAAAAGCACGGCGTCGAAAAGGTGCTCTTCGGATCGGATTATCCGCTTTGGAACACTCGTTTTGCCTTTGACCAGATAGAACAAATCGGTCTTTCTGAATCCGAAAAGGACGCTATCTATTCGGGCAACGCAAAGCGCGTTTTCGGGGTTTAAAGGGATTTGTCAAGAAACTTTTTATAAAAAGTTTCTTAACGATCTTCAAAAATTTCATATATTAAAAAGGCACTTAAAAAAGTGCCTTTTTGTTTTGAAAGCTTTTGAAAAAAGAGCGCGAGAGAAAGACTTTTTTAAAAGTTTTTCTCTCGCAAAACATCTTACTTTCGTGCCTCTTTTAATTTCGCATATCCCTCGCGGAATGCTTTTATTGCCAAGGGGACGCCCGAATCGAGTCGGAGGTAGTTGATAACCTTATCCTCGCCGTTGACGGTTGCATAGTCGTTGCAGGAGAACCAGGTTGCGGCTTTGATATTCTTTGCGAATTCATAGCCGGGCTGTTGGTTTTTCATAAAGCAATCGAACATACCGTTTATCCAGTTTGCCTGCCATTGCTTTTTGATTTCGAGATCCATTACGGGAACGTAATCGCCCTTGCCCCAGTCATAGATGACCTCGCCGCCTGCGCCGCAAGCGAATTCACCGATGATCGCGGGGAAATTATCGAAATAGGGGGTATTGGACTTATAAAGCTTGGTATACATATCCTTAAAGGATTCGATTTGAGTATCGTTGTTCATCTGGTAGAAGGTAAGACCGAGCATCTGAACGTAATCCGAGCCGGGCCAGTAGCAGAGCTGGTCGCCCCAGTTGCTATAGGGACAGCCGGTCGCTTCGATACCGATGCCTGTGGAAATGGGATTCCAGATCCAGATGCAGTTATCGACGCCCTCTTCCTTGAATATGTTATAAAGTCTGCGCCAGGTTTCGATGAAAATATCGGGATCGTTGAAGGTCTGCATACCGCAATAGGAGGTCCAGTCGGTGTTCATTTCGTTGTTAAGACGGAAAAGAACGGGCTTGCCGTATTTTTTGATATCCTTTGCGAGTCTGCGGAATTGCGAATCGATCTTACCGCGGCAGATATCGAACATCGGGGTATAGCCGCCGAGACCGTTATTGGTCGTTGTGAACTGATAGGTAAGCTCGAGCACGGGTTTGCCGTTGAAGCCGTTACCGCCTGCGTGCTCAAGCATAAAATCAACGTCGAGGTTGCTTTGCGAATAGCTCGAGCCGTACCATCCGATATGGAGGTAGTCCATATAGATATCGAGGTTGCTGTTGATGCCCTCCTCGGAAACGAACCAATCCATATAGGTTTGATCTCTGCCCTGGAAGAAGGCGCCCAAATCGACGGTGGTTTGGGTGAGAAGCTTGTTGTAGTATGCTTTGGTTTCATCGTTCCAGAATTCGGGGATCTTAAGCTCATAGGCGCCGACGTTGTTGATTGCATTTCCCTGCTTTTCGATCTCCTTGAAGGAGGCAACGATAGCGTCCATTTCCTTGAACATTATATCGTCGGACTTGAGCACGAAGAACCAGAAATAATTATAGCTGTTTGCAGGGCGCACTATTGCGATGCTATAGCAATCGTATTCCATCTTCGAAGCGACGTTGATACGGAAATCGAAGTAATTAACGACAAAGCCGTTTAAAAGCTCGGTCGTTTCGCCGTACTGACGTGTACGGCGGATACTGTTTTCCATAAGGAAGTTATTGTCCACAAGGTAGCGGGCGATCCATTCGTCATAATAGGTCTTCCAGCCGTTGGGGTTTGCGCCATAGGGGTTTTTGTTTTCATAAGAAACGGTGAGAACGTAGTTTTCGCCCTTATATTGGCTTCTGAGCGCACCGAGCGAGAAATCGGGTGTGATGCCGTTGCCGGGGAGCGTTAAGGCATAGCCCTCGGGCAAAACGACCGCGCGGGATGAATCCTTGCCTTCAAAGATAAAGCGGGTATCGCCGGACGGGAGAGAATTATAATCCTCGGTGATGAAGCCGTCCTTATATGCCTTGAGGTTATATACCTCGTTAGCGGATTTTATCGTACCGTCGGAATATTCATCCTTCCAGACGGTGACTGCATCGGTATCAGGTTCCATAGAGATCTCCTCCGAGGTTGCGGAATCGGAATTTTCAGCCGATCCGTCAGCGTTTTCAGAATTTGCGCCCGATTCATCGGTCACACCCGCATCCTCACATGCGGCAAACAAGGGCAACGCCAGACAGACAAGCAGAAATAAAATCAAAGCCTTTTTCATTGTTACCTCCGAAAAATATACGTATCGGTTAATTATACCCTATTTCGCCCAAAAAATCAATAAGAAAACAAAAATACAACGGCTCTTCACCGTTGTATTGTTTGTATTTTGTTTTAAGTTAACAAAACTTCAGAAGCTTATCTGAACTTGCGCTTACGAGCCGCTTCGGACTTCTTCTTGCGCTTTACGCTGGGCTTTTCGTAATGTTCTCTCTTACGAATTTCAGCAGGTACGCCGCTTCTGAGATAAGATCTCTTAAATCTACGGAGAGCGCTATCGATGGTTTCGTTCTCCTTAACTCTTACCTCTGCCATTTTAAACCCTCCCTTACATAGGTTTCCGAGGAAACAAGCATTCTAATGGAGACATTATATCAAACAATTCGACACATGTCAACAAAAGATTTCAAGAAAATTAATAATCTTTTAAAAAACTTTTAAAACGTTTCCGTTCGATTAAAGAGCCTTTTTTGCGGTTTCAACGAGAGATGCGAAAGCCGCCTTGTCGTTGATAGCGAGTTCGGAAAGCATCTTACGGTTGAGCTCGATGCCGCTCTTCTTGAGACCGTACATGAAACGGGAGTAGTTGATACCCTCTACCTTGCACTGAGCGGAGATACGGGTGATCCAGAGAGAACGGAAATCTCTCTTCTTCTGTTTTCTGCCGGCGAAAGCATAGTTGCCGCTCTTGAGAACAGCCTGCTTAGCCATCTTAAAGTGTTTGCTCTTTGCGCCCCAGTAACCCTTGGCGAGCTTGAGCATTTTATTTCTTCTTTTTCTGGTCGCGAGTGCGCCTTTAATTCTTGCCATCTTTACAAACCTCCGTCAATTATTTATAGGGGATCATTCTCTTAAGATCGTCGTAGCGAGCGTCGCTTACGTAAGAAGCCTTACGAAGAGCTCTCTTGGTCTTGCTGGGCTTAAGACCGGTCTTGTGACGCTTGCCGGGGTGGTTCATCTTGATCTTACCGGTTGCGGTAAAAGAGAAACGCTTTGCGGAAGCCTTGTGTGTTTTGATTTTTCCCATTGTTATAATTCCTTTCGGTTATTTTGTCTTTTTCGGTGCGAGGATCATCGTCATATTTCTTCCGTCGAGCAAGGGCTTCTTTTCGATGACCGCTGCTTCTTCGCAGCCCTCTGCGAAACGGTCGAGAAGCTGTGCGCCAAGTTCGGTATGAGCCATTTCACGGCCGAAGAACTTAACTATCACCTTTACCTTATTGCCCTGTGCGAGAAATTTGAGCGTGTGATTAAGCTTGGTGTTGAAATCGTGAGTGTCGATACGGCACTTAAGCTGGATTTCCTTAAGCTCGATAATCTGACGTTTTTTACGCTGTTCCTTTTCGCGCTTTTCCTTTTCGAAACGGAATTTGCCGTAGTCCATAATTTTGCATACGGGCGGTACCGAATCGGGCGCGATCTCTACAAGATCAAGCTCTGCTTCGTTTGCGAGATTCAAAGCTTCTTGAATTTTCATAACACCGAGCTGCTTACCGTCTGCGCCGATGACGCGGACTTCGCTTGCTCTGATTTCTTCATTGATTGAGGAAGATGCTTTAGTGGCGATGAGAGGACACCTCCAAATAAAATTTACTTAATTTTTGCAAAAAGAAAGGCAAAGCAGACAACCCGCTTTGCACAGCCAAAAACAACATTGGCATAGTTATACCAACGTTTGAATATTGACCGAGCATGGCTTATTGCCGCAGGGTGAGAGCATAGCTCTTCTTCTTTGTGCCAAAGTATATTACCACAAAATATCTATCTTGTCAATACCTTTTTAGGAATTTTTTGTCCAAGCGACGCGGAAATTCATATACTCTATGTTGAAGGGAGAGTTATTTTTATGCCAATGCTGTTTTTAAGTCCGTCCACACAGGAATATAACCTTTATTACGACGGAAGCGGAAGTGAAGAATATTACATGAACCTTATCGCCGACTATATGGAGCCTTATCTTACGGCAAGCGGAATCACCTTTACGCGCAACAATCCGCAGGGCTCGGTAGGCGATTCGGTACGGCTTTCAAACGAGGGCGACTACGCGCTTCATCTCGCGCTGCATTCAAACGCCTCTGGCAGTGCCAACTACGGCAGACAGTACGGAAGCGATATTTACTACTACCCTACGAGCGTCAACGGCAAGCGCGCTTCCGACATTATCGTTGCGAACCTTAAAAAGATCTACCCCGACCCGTCACGCGTGCGTGCTCTTGCGACGACGAGCCTTTACGAGCTTAACAACACTCGCGCGCCGTCGGTGCTTGTCGAGCTTGCTTACCACGACAACGAGCAGGATGCCGAATGGATAAAGAACAACCTTATGCTTATTGCCGAAAATCTTGCGCAATCGGTTGCGGATTACTTCGGCATTACGCTTGTTGACCCGAACCCCACCCAGACAGGCACAGTCAAAACCGAGGGGAGCCGTTTGAATATCCGTGTTGCGCCCGACCTTAATGCGACTATAATCGGGCAGATACCGAACAACGCAAGGGTGCAGATCAAGGGACAAAGCGGTGAATGGTATCTTGTGACCTATAACGGCATCGAGGGCTACAGCTACGGGCGCTATATCAAGCTGAATTAAAAAAAGAAAGAGGAGCTTAAAAAAGCTCCTCTCTTATCTTTTATTTACTTTGCGGCGTCGAGCTTGAAGGTGATGGTGGTGTATTCACCGTCGGTAAGCGTTCTGTTGAAGCTGAACACCTTTATGGTAACGGTTTCGCCCGCGCGGTGCTTTGAAAGCGCATTCGAAAGGCTTTCGCGGTCGGTGACGGTTTCGCCCGCAAATTCGGTGATGATATCATAGGTGGAAAGACCTGCACGGTAAGCCGCGCTGTTGATATCGATATCTGCAACGAGCACACCCTCGGGATATTCGCACTTGGGTCTCATACCGAAATAATCGAGTCCGTCCTGAACGTCGTAAACGGTGATGCCTATCTGGGGAGATGCGACGGCAATATCGCTTCCGTCGACTATCTCGCCTGCGATGAGCTTTTTAAATACCTCGACAGCGCTTGTGATGGGGATCGCAAAGCCGATATTTTCATATTCCTCGCTTGCGATCTTAAGGCTGTTTATGCCGATGACGTTACCTGCCATATCGATAAGCGGACCGCCGCTGTTGCCGGGGTTGATGGCACAGTCGGTCTGGATGAGAGTCATTGTTTTGACGACCTTGCCTGCATCGTTGGTGATTTCGATATCACGCGCGATACCGCTGACGATACCGGTTGTCATGGTGCCTGCAAGAGCTTCGTCATAGGGGGTGCCTATCGCGATGACCTGCTGACCTATTTTGAGCTTATTAGAGTCGCCGATAGAAAGCTGAGGAAGATTTTTGGCATTAACGTGAAGCACCGCAAGGTCGGTCGTAGGGTCGCTTCCGACAACCGTCGCTTCAAATTCCTGACCGTTATAGAATCTTACGGTGATCTTGTCGCCGTCCTCGATAACGTGGTGGTTGGTCGCGATATATCCGTTTTTGGAATCGAACACAAAGCCGCTTCCGATAGCATAGCCTGCGCCGTCGTAGCTTACGCTTACGGTACAGCACGCGACAGAGCATTCTTCGTAGATTCCGGTAAGATTTGTAGAAAGGTCGATATCCGTTTCGGGCGCAAAATCAAAATTGGGTGCGCTGTAATCCTCACGCGAGTATTCGGGAGCGTCGCTTATGCTTCCCTGCGATTCTACGCTAATTTCCGAGGAATTCTCGGCAATATTGGGAAGCTCGAACGAAAAATCGCCGAACAGCGCCGCACAGACAACGCCCGCAACGATCAGAACACCGCCGAGAACGATGCCGATTATTGCCAAGACCTTTTTCCAGCCGCCGTTTTTATTTCCGTTATCGGAGCCGTTCCAGCTATAAGAATAGTTGGGATGAAATCCGCCTTGGTTCTGATTGTTGAAATCAAAGTTGTTTTGTGACATAGCTTGTCTCCTTTGAGTTAGCTTCAATATTAATATATAACAGCGTCACGAATTTGTCAACCGAATCTGCGCGGTGCGATTTCGGCGGTTGCAAGCTCGAGCGTGAATGAAAATTCGGTATATTCGTTTTCTATGGAATCGACAACGATAAATTCACCGTGATTTTCGATGGAGGTCTTGGCTATATAAAGTCCAAGCCCCGTGCCGCTTTTATCCAATCCGCGCGAGCGGTCGGTTTTGTAAAAGCGCTCGAAAACGTGCGGAAGCTCTTCCTTCGGGATACCCTGACCGCTGTTTCTTATAACAAAATGCGCCTTGCGGTTCTTTTTGCCGTCGGCAATAAAGCCTATCTTTATCGAAATATTGCCCTTTTCGGGGGTGAACTTGACGGCGTTGTCCATAAGGTTGAATATTACGCGGTGGATGGAATCGGGGTCGGCATTGACGAAGATATCGTCGTCGCCCGTGTCGAATTCTATTTCGATATTCTTTTTGCTTATCTTCGATTCAAGCGAGATAAGAACCGTTCTTGCCGTTTCGGAAAGGTTAAAATCGCTTCTCTTGAGGTCCTTGCCGCTTTCAAGACGCGAAACCTCGAGCAGGGTGTTTACAAGGCGTGAGAGGCGTTTTACCTCCTGCGATATGATATTAAGGTACTTTTCGTGCTGCTCGGGCGGTATCGTTCCGTCGATAATACCGTCGACAAAGCCCGAAATCGTCGTCATAGGCGTGCGGAGGTCGTGGCTTACGTTGCCGAGGAAGGAATTTCTCGCCTCGTCGATCTGCTTGAGCGATGCCGCCATATCGTTGATAGCTATTGCCAATTCGGCAACCTCGTCCTGACCGTCGTATTCTATTTTTGTGTCGAATCTGCCCTTTGAATAGTTTTTAGCCGCAGAGATGACCTCGCTCAACGGGTCGGTGGTGCGCTTCGAGATAACGTAGAGCGAAACCATCGCCGCAAGGAACATCCAGAGCGAAACGGTTATCGCAACGATGACGATATCCTTTGAAAAGATGACCGAGGAATAGTTGCTCATGCTGACAAGCACGATAAACGGCTGATTGTCGACGTATCCGACCTGATAATTATTCATTCGGTTGCTTTTAAAGAAGCTGTCGATATTGCTTATCAGATAGCTGTCGGTAGTAGAAAGCATTTGACCGAGCGACGTTTCGGAAAGATAAAATCTGCCCGTTGTATAATTTTCATCCGACGTTCCGACAAGTCTGCCGCCGAGATCGAAAACGTAAAGGTCGGCTGCGACGTTTGATGCGGAATAGTCGATTATCTGCTGAAGATCGCTTTCCTCACCGAAGGAATCGTATATTCTTCCGTATCCCGCTTCCTCGAGATAAATATCGATAAGAAGCGCGGTCGTGCCTGCGGAATTGGACATCATTTTGTTTTGAATATTATAGCTGTCGGCGGCAATACGCGAGGAAACGGCAAAAAGTATCGCGGTGATACACGCAATGAGTATTACCGTAAAAGTCGCAAGATATTTTGAGAAAATACTCTTGAACATAAATTCTGCCGCCTTTCCTTATATTTTATTACATTATTCTACCATATAATAATGAACAATACAAGAATTAAATTTTAATTTTCATCTTCTGTCGGGCTTTCCGTCGGTAAAGCCTGCTCCCGTCTTCCCTTTTGACGCGTAAAATATGCTTCATAAAAAGCACGTAAAAAAGACGCCCTTTGTCGAGACGTCTTTTTTATAAATATCAGCCGAAGATATTATCAAGCAGAGAAAAATATTTATCCTTTAGCGCGGGGATATACATTGTAAAGGTATCCTCCCAATCGCGGTCGGAATAATGCGAATAAACCGTACCCCTTACGTAGTAATAGGGCTGAATTACGTCGTACCCGTTTTGGCAAGCATTTACGTACACCAATTCACAGCTTTTGATATCCATGCTCGTTACACTATTAACGGGGAAATCTCGGTTATGACCCACAACGTATTGAGGATTGGTTATCTGCTCATACGCTTCCTCGGGCGAGATTATTTCGTATTTACCGATCGGCTCGTAATCGTAATAATTGACCGAAACCTCGGCAAGCCCGGTTCTCGCAAATCCGACCGATATTCCGCCGTTGCCGACGACGGTATACCCGTTTATGACGGGAGAAAAAATACAGTTCTTTATATACCAACAGGGTTCCTCGTCACCCTGTTGAATAGACTGCCCGCCCTTACCCGTCTGCACGTAGCGTTCGATATGCTCATTTTCAACAAAGGGAATCTCGTCGATTATCTTTAACGATTTGCTTACAAGCTCTTCGTCTGTATCGGTAACGGGAGGATATTGAGAATAAGACGTACCGCTTCTTCTGTAGATTAGACGATATCCTCGGAGAAAGGACATATCGAAGCGCTTCGTTCCGTAATAATCGGCGCTGTTTTCCACGAAATCAAACTTAAAATCCTCGAAAGGAAGCCTGAAATAATCCGCCATCGCCTTGACTTCGTTTCCGTCGCAAGCATAATTACGCGGCGAGACTCTGTAAAGCTCGACTTCATCGGGCAACGTCATATCGGAAAAGTTCAAGCCGGTAAACTCGACGTCGGAAAGATCGAAGTGGTTCGCCTGCCCCAACGATTCGATGTTGAAATTGACCTTATCGATACTAACAAACGGCTTGAAAACAAAATCGACCGCACCAAAGACAACGGCAATGCAGGCGGCGATCGCCGCAATACGGGTCCATTTTCTTCTCTTCGCATTATTTTTCGTAAGGTTTTCCTTTGTTTCTACGTATTTTTCGACTATTTCGGGATCGAGTTGGTTCAACCCCTCGTTCCATTCGTTTTTATTCATACATTATAGCCCTCGCTTTCAAGCTTTTCCCTCAAGGCGATTTTGATCGCGGCAAGTTCCTTGTTGATCATCGAACGGCTCAAATTCAGATCGCTTGCGATGGAATCGATCGGTTCGGAGGCATAATATCTGGAAACAAAGATAAATTGACGTCTTTCGGAAAGAGAACGCACAAAATCGCTTATCACCCTGCCCAAGCGGGCTGCATCAAAATCCGTACTGATATCCTCGTCGCCGATTATAAAATCCTCAAGCTCGGAAAGCGACACGGTCAATTCCGACGGAACGGAGCTCTTTTTAAGGTTGCGATGATATCTTTTTATCGCGATTCTGCGAACGACGACCGTCAAAAACGCCTTTAGCACGTTCGGTCTTGTCGGCGGAATGGCGTTCCAGGCACCAAGATAGGTGTCGTTTAAGCATTCCTCGCAATCAAGCGGCTCGTGCAATACGTTATATGCAATCGATAAAAGGTATTTTTTGTATTTGAAATCTGTCTCCTCGATCGCTTTTTCGTTTCTTTGCCAATAAAGCTCGACAATGCTTTCGTCGTCAAGCGGCAGCTTGTCCCGTTTTTTCATATATTGCCTCCTTTCAGTAAGCTTAAAAGGTACCTTCATAACTAATAGTACCAAAAAATAAATAAGTGTGCAATAGATAAAGGTTTTTGGTGTAAAAAAAGCAAGGATTTCAACCTTGCTTGATTTTGTTTTCAATTGTAATACAAGAGGCTGTCAACATTCTGCGTATCCTTCCGCAAAGATTTCGATATTTCTTAAAGGATTCTTCGTCAATGCTACCGGATGAAAACATCAACTTCAGCCAGCTTTCTGTTTCCATACACTCTTTTCGAGAAATTTCAAACTTAGAAAGCATATCGGCAAGACTTTGAGGATATTGCGCCTCGGAAATGTTGGCGAAAACGCTTGATGAGGATTTTTTGATTTGATATACAGTATTGGAATCTATTTTGTTCTCATTACAAAGTATAGTGATCTCGGAAGCTAACTGTTCTGAATATTCGAGCAATAAATTCTTTGCCATATCGTTCCCCTTTGCATCCAAATCACGCCCGAAGCGTGTATTTGATCCGCAACTTATTGCGGCATGGAATTGCGACGAAGTCGCGCATGGAATCAAGCCGACGGAAATACACGCTGACGCGTGATGCCATTCACGTCTTCGACGTGATTCCATACCGTCGCAAGCGACGGATTCCATACCAAGCCTCCTTCGTCGGCTTGGATAAAAAGATAACATCCGAACTAAACAGTTCGGATGTTATCTTTTTTGGTGACCCGTAGGAGAATCGAACTCCTGTTACCGCCGTGAAAGGGCGGTGTCTTAACCGCTTGACCAACGGGCCATTGATGGTAGCGGAAGTTGGACTTGAACCCACGACCTATCGGGTATGAACCGATTGCTCTAGCCAACTGAGCTATTCCGCCATGTTTTCGCGCATTTTCCGCGACAGCTTGGTTAGTATAGCAGATGATAATCGATTTGTCAATAGGTATTTTAAGATTTTTTTGTGTTTTTTGTAAAAATATTTTTCGTGCGGATATTGACATATAGAATAACGCGTGATATTATATACATGCATTCTTATCCAGAGTGGCGGAGGGAACTGCCCGACGAAGCCACGACAACCTACAATCTATGCAAGGTGTCAATTCAGTAGTTTTTTAAACGAAGATGAGATGTTTTAAGAGTTTATAGTTTATAACTATGCCCTTTGAACGTCTTGTCAAAGGGTATTTTATTTTGCAAAAAAATTTACTACATAAAGGAGTACAAAAATGAGAAAATTCTTCACTTCCGAATCCGTAACCGAAGGACATCCCGATAAGATCTGCGACCAGATCTCGGATGCCGTACTTGACTCGATACTTGCTGTTGACCCGAAAGCTCGCGTTGCTTGCGAAACCGCTTGCACCACCGGTCTTATTCTTGTAATGGGCGAGATCACCACCACCGCAAAGCCCGATTTTATGGCTATCGCACGTGAAACCGTTCGCGGTATCGGCTATGACCATTCCGACAAGGGCTTCGACTGCGATACCTGCGGCGTTATCACCGCTATCCACGGTCAGTCCCCCGACATTGCAATGGGCGTTGACAAGGCGCTTGAAGCAAAGAACGGCGAAATGAAGGACGACAAGGACACCGGCGCAGGCGACCAGGGTATGGTTTTCGGCTTTGCTTGTAACGAAACGCCCGAGCTTATGCCTATGCCTATCTCGCTTGCACAGCACATGTCCAAGCGTCTTTCCGAGGTTCGCAAGAACGGCACTCTTCCCTACCTCCGCGCTGACGGTAAGACTCAGGTTACCGTTGAATACGAAGACAACAAGCCCGTTCGCGTTGACGCTATCGTAGTTTCCTCTCAGCACGCAGAGGAGATCAGCCTCGAACAGATCCGCGAAGACATCATCCGCGAGGTTATTATCCCCTCCGTTCCTGCAGAATATATGGACGATAACACCAAGATCTACGTTAACCCCACCGGCAGATTCGTTGTCGGCGGCCCTCACGGTGACAGCGGTCTTACCGGTCGTAAGATCATCGTTGACACCTACGGCGGATATGCTTCCCACGGCGGCGGCGCATTCTCCGGTAAGGACCCGACAAAGGTTGACAGAAGTGCGGCTTATATGGCTCGTTACGTTGCAAAGAACATCGTAGCGGCAGGCGCGGCTGACAGATGTGAGGTTCAGATCGCTTACGCTATCGGCGTTGCGCGTCCCCTTTGCGAAAACGTAAACACGTTCGGCACGGGCGTTATTTCCGACGAAAAGATCGCGGCTATCCTCC
>JAFZDO010000040.1 GCA_017561145.1 Clostridia bacterium
CATCGAGGTAAGCAATTCGGTACCACCGAATACGTGCTTAGCAAAAAGTTCGATAGCAAGGATAGTACCCGAGAGGAGTGCACCGACATAGCTTTCGAGAAGGTCGGAGCCGAGACCTGCAACGTCACCAACGTTGTCACCAACGTTATCAGCGATGGTAGCGGGGTTTCTGGGGTCGTCTTCGGGAATGTGAGCTTCGGTCTTACCAACGAGGTCAGCACCCATGTCAGCAGCTTTGGTGTAGATACCGCCGCCGATACGAGCGAAGATAGCGATGATAGAGCAGCCGAGAGCGTAACCCGAAAGAGTCATGGTGAAGCCTGCACCGAAGTTGAGGTTTTCGCTGATCATACCAAGAATACTCTTGCAAGAAGAAACCTGCTCGTGTACTACTTCAGCATCGATCTGACCGAGAGCAACACCGAAAATAATGAACACGATAAAAATACCGAGAAGAGCACAGCCGGAAACACAGAGGCCCATTACGGAACCGCCCTTGAAAGCAACCTTAAGGGTGTTGGAGAGCGATTTGGTAGTACGTGCGGTGTTGGTAACACGAACGTTTGCGTAGGTTGCGATCTTCATGCCGACCCAACCAGCGGATGCACTCATGACTGCGCCGATGATGAATGCAACTGCTGCAGACCACGAGATGATGAGGGCGAGCAAAAGAGCAACTACAACCGCAACGATTGCAACGATCTTGTACTCATAGGTGATAAATGCGTTAGCACCGACACGAATTGCGGAAGCGATTTCCTGCATTCTTTCGGTACCTTCTTCGAGTTTCTTGACCGAGAAAAAGTTGAACGCTGCGTATGCGAGACCGCCGAGCGCTGCAACGATTACTAAGCCAAGGACGAGAGTGATGTTCATAATCTTGTCCCTTTCGTAATTATTAACGGATGCTCCGTTTTATTGATTATGATCGTGC
Source organism: Clostridia bacterium (assembly GCA_017561145.1). Classification (GTDB taxonomy): domain Bacteria; phylum Bacillota; class Clostridia; order Oscillospirales; family CAG-382; genus Coliplasma. The sequence goes on from JAFZDO010000040.1 coordinate 935, forward strand.
GTCGGGGTATCGTAATTTGCACATTTCGTGCCGATGCCCATACTTCGCACGCTACATATTATATAAATATGATGCAATAGAGTCAAGCAAGAATTTACAAAAAAGTTATTTTTGTGTGCTTGACCAAAAATATCGGTTTTTCGATATGTTTTTTGGACAAAATTAAGAAACGGTGAAGAAATTGCGAGTTTGTTTAAGAAACGGCAAAGAAGAAAAGACGTTTTTGCCGAAATTCAACGGTATAAGATTGACTTTTTATTTTCGGTGTGATAAATAATAGGTGATATAAATAATGTAACAAGGAGAAAATTGCCATGACAATAATTCCCCAACCCAAAAAGCTTAAGAAAACAGGCGGCTTCGTTTCGACTGCGGGACTTGACATCGTTCTTACCGTAAAATGCGACAGCCGTATCTTCAAGGCGGCTCAGAAGCTCGCGAACGAAATATATGAGGAGACCGGCATCGATCCCGTTATTACAAAGGTATTAGGCACTCCCGATATCGACGGCAAGATCGTTATCGAATGCCTCGGCAAGAAAAGCGGAGAGGGCTATAAGATCTCCGCGCGTGAAAACGGTATTCATATCGTAGGTGACACCCTTGCGGGCACCTTCTACGGTATCCAGACTCTTCGCCAGATGCTCGAAACCTGCGGCGAGGATATCGAATGCTGTGAAATTGAAGACAAGCCCGATATGTCCTACCGCGGATTCTATCACGATGCATCCCGCGGACGCGTTCCCAATCTCGACGGCGTTTTCAAGATGATCGATTTCCTTGCTTATTACAAGCACAATTCCTATCAGCTTTATATCGAGCATACCTTTGCGTTCGACGAATATAAGGGCATTTACAAGGCGTTCGGCTATATGACCGCCGAGGAAATCATGCAGATCGACGATTACTGCTATGAAAACTTCATCGATTTCGTTCCCTCGCTTTCCTCCTTCGGACACCTTTTCCGCCTTCTCGAAAGCAAAAAGTACGGCCATCTTTGCGAGCTTGACGAATTTGAAGCGACCAAGAACCCCTGGCACAACTTTATGCTTCACCACACCATAAACGCAAACGACGAAAGAAGCTTCGAGCTTATCACCTCGCTTATCGATCAATACGTTCCTCTCTTCCGCAGTAAGTATTTCAACATCTGCTGCGACGAGACCTTTGATATCTGCAACGGCAAGAACAAGGGTCAGGACAAGGGCGAGCTTTATCTTGAATTTACACTTAAAATAATCGAACACCTCAAATCGCTCGGTAAGACTGTTATGATGTGGGGCGACGTTGTTCTTAACCACCCCGAAACCATTTCGCGCTTCCCCGACGATATGGTAATGCTCAACTGGTGCTACGATTGCAATCCCATTCTCGAAAATATCGACCGCTTTGCGGCTGAAAAGTTCAGTCAGGTCGTTTGTCCCGGTACAAGCTGCTGGAATCAGTTCTGTGAATGCGTCGGCTATGCAGAGCAGAACATCTCCAAGATGGTTCAAAAGGGCGGCGAATGCAAGGTTATGGGTATGCTCAACACCTCTTGGGGCGACTACGGCGCGGTATGTCCGATGTCCTGCACGCTTTACGGCGTAGTGCTCGGTGCGGCGCTTGCTTGGAACCGCAAGACCAAGGTTATGTGCGAAAAGTTCGACAAAGCCGTTTCGGAATTGGTCTATGGCGATGCAAGCGGCGAAACCGTCAAGCTCATCCGTAAGCTCGATTCCTATGAGCGCGTGCTTTGCTGGGGTCAGTTCGTCAACGCGATGTTCGATAACCGCTTTGCGACCTGGGGCGACACCGCAATGCCCACCGACGCGGCTCCCTTTATTGAAAACGCGAAGAATTGCTTCGCGCTTGCAGAGGAGTTCCGCAGATTGCCCGTTCAAAGCGAGCTGACCGTTGATCTTCGCATTATGGCAGAGGGTGAGGCGATCATCAGCCTTCGCACCGCACGTCTTATCGACGGCGTTACCGAAATCGACGAAGCGCGCGTTGAAAACTGGATCGAAAGATATACCGAATCCTGGCTCCGCGACGATAAATACGGCGAGCTTGATGCCGTTGTTGCAGTAATGCGCGGCAAGAAGTTCAGCTATAAGGACCTTATCACCAATTCGTAATAAAATGAGTAAAAGCAAGGACAGAGAATTTTTCGTTCTCTGTCCTTTTCCTTTTGCTTTTGTGGGGTGTGGTTTCCCAAACGCCTTTGTCTTATTTGCTGTTGTAGTGAATCGTCGCGGAGGTTAAATAGTAGTTGTCAGAACCGATTTCGATTTACTTCCATTCTTCTTGCGATCCCGCATAATATACGTCATTAAGATTGGTGCAACCGTCGAACGCATAATCACCAATCGAAGTGACGCTGTCTGGAATGGTGATGCTTGTGAGATTGTAGCAATCTTTGAACGTACCATCGCTAATCGAAGTGACGCTGTCGGGAATGGTAATGCTTGTGAGAGAGGTGCAATACCAGAACGCAGAAAAATCAATCGAAGTGACGCCATTACCGATTGTTACGCTTGTGAGATTGTCGCAAGCGTAGAACGCAGAAAAACCAATCGAAGTGACGCTGTCGGGAATGGTGATGCTTGTGAGGG
>JAFZDO010000041.1 GCA_017561145.1 Clostridia bacterium
AACCGCGCACGGCATTGCCCTTGCGGGACTCGGCAAGCGAATTCTCCGCACCGAAACGGCAAGCGGATACGTCCTTTCGGCAATCAGCGTCTTACTTGAAAACTAATGAAAAAAGCGTGAGGTTTTTACACCCCACGCTTTCTTAATTTATTTGCTTGTTTTCTCCATCAATTCATCGTAAAGCGCCTTTGTTGCTTCCTCGGTGGGTTGATTGAATACGATTATTCCGTGCTTTGTGAAAAGCACCACACAGGAATCGGTACCGACGTAGCGATAGCTTATATAGCGGTAGCTTCCGTTGGTATAATCACCAAGCGCAAGCTTCGCACTGGCAAATCCGATATTGCGCGTTCCACCATCGAAGCTTTCGACGTATTGAATGGTTTGGATATCGTTAAGATTAACGGTTGTCTCGCTTTCGTAGGTCGAATCGATAACCAGCGTTTCGTCCCCGAGCACGACCTCGACATCACCCGTGAACATAAGAACGGCAACACCGACAAGAATCGCGGCAACGAGGATAGCAACTACGATCTTCGCGGGCTTGTTCAAAGGCTTGACGGTGGTATTGACGCAATAGGTTCCGAGCTTTTTTTGCTTTTTGTAATATGCATAGGAATAAACGAACATCGCAAAAACGTTTACCAAAACTATCGCCATAGCGACACCTATACCCCAATAACCGGGCAGGAAGCAGCAAAGAATCATCAAAAGTCCGCCGAAGAACATTACTTTACCTGCAAAGCGGTGGGTCGCATTCCAGTTTTCCTCGTTTTCGAGGGTCCATTTAATCTTAAAGCCGATAGTGCGGTTTTGCTTGCATTTAGGCATATAATTGCCCATTGATGCAAACAGAATACCGAGTAACGCGGGCAAAAACGAGAACATTTCAAGTCCCTTGCCGATAGCACCGAAATAGGATATTCCCGCCACGAAAAGCGACATAACGGGCATTATCCATATTATCATGCCAAAGACCTTGCCGTGCTGATTTTTGTTGCTCGTATCCTTGGAGGTAAGCACGAGGCAGATCCAGAAAAGCGCATACATTATCAACGGCATCAAGAAGACGAAAAACACCTTTCCGCCAAAGCTGTCGGCATCTCCGTCGAAACCCCAATGGACAGGAAAGGCTTCGGGCAGCTTCTCCCAGAAAATCGATCCGAGCAAAGTCGGCAAAAAGGTAATGAGCGACGCGATGATTATTTGAATTTTATTTTTCTTCAGCATTGTTGCTATCTCCCTTCAATCCGCTTATCCAAAGCATAATTTCCTCAAGAACCGATGCGTTCAATTCGTAATAAATAAATTTTCCTTCCCTTGTGTCGCGGATAAGATCCGCCTCCTTCAAAACCGAAAGATGGCGCGATACCGAAGCACCCGTAACCTCGAATTTTTCGGTTATATCGCCCGCCGACATACGCCCCGCTTTTAACATATTAAGTATTTCGCGCCTTATCGGATCGGCAAGTGCGCGCATCGTTTTTTGAATCGCCATAAGTCTCTCCTCACTTTCATTTAACATTTAGCTTAATTGTTAAATGTATTCTATCATACCATTTCGCATTTGTCAAGGGGGTAAAACAAAAAATCTGCCGCAATAAAGCGACAGATTTTTGAATTATGCTTTTATTTCTTAAGAAGCTTGGAAAGAGTCGCGGTAATTGCAGCATAGAAGCAATAGGAAGCAACAGATGAGATGCCGCTTCTGATATCAACGATAAAGCTTCTGAAGCTTTCGTAATCGATTGCATCAACGATACCGAAGATGAAATAGTAAAGGAACGAGGTTGCGCCAAGGCAAAGGAATACGAAGGTGAGAATGGGAAGCATTTTTACCACAAGGTTAACTATGCTGTCAAGGAAGCTACCCTGCTTTTGGGGCTTCTGATAGTTAGGCTGCTGGTAATTGGGCTGCTGGTAGTTGGGTTGTTGATAGTTGGGCTGCTGATAATTGGGTTGTTGATAATTGGGCTGTTGATAATTGGGCTGTTGATAGTTGGGTTGTTGACCGTTCATAGTATATCTCCTTTTGATCAGTTTGAAGTAACAATTATATAATATATTAAAAACCATTTTATGTCAATAAAAGATTACAATTTGCTTTATAAATCGGGCGTTATTCACAAAACGTTAACATTTTTACCTTTTCATGGCAATTTTAACAAAATCAGCGGCAAAATATACAAAAATCCGCGTTTTTCTTTGTTGTATTTTTGCAAAAACACTTGCATTTGGATGAAAATTAATATAAAATTACAATGTATATCTTTATGATATTAATTTTATAAGTAATGAAGTTAAACATAAAAGGAGAATGCACAATGAGCAACAAATTGTTTCAGGGTTTGATTTATCAAATGAGAGAGGCGGTTGACCGCGAGATCGGCATAATCGACGACAAGGGTGTCGTTATTGCATGCAGCCAGCTTTCCAAAATCGGCAGCGCGCACAAGGACATTCTTGACGAGCTTTCCTACAATTACGAAACCTTGGTTATCGGCGATTACACCTACCGTCCCATCGGCTCTCACGCAAGAATCGAATACATAGTATTCGTTGAAGGCGACGACGATATTGCGAAGAGCATCTCCGCACTTCTCTCGGTTTCCTTCTCGAATATCAAAACTCTTTACGACGAGAAATACGATAAAACCAACTTTATCAAAAATATCATCCTCGACAACATTCTCCCCGGCGATATTTATATCAAATCAAAGGAGCTTCGCTTCGACAGCGAGGTCAACCGCGCCGTTATCCTTATCCGCTTCAACAATACGGGCGATATCATTCCCTACGACGTTATCCAGAATATGTTCCCCGACAAGGTTCACGATTACGTTATCAACGTCGGCGAATCGGATATCGTGCTTGTCAAGGAGCTTAAATCCGCGCTTGACACCAAAACGCTCGAAAACGTTGCAAAGAGCATCGTAGATACCGTTCAGTCGGAATTCTATCTCAAGGTGCATATCGGTATCGGCTCGACCGTTTCCAACATCAAGGAGCTCGCGCGCTCTTACAAGGACGCTCAGGTCGCTCTTGAGGTCGGCAAGGTATTCGACACCGAAAAGAACGTCATCAACTACGAAAGCCTCGGTATCGGCAGACTTATCTATCAGCTTCCCACCACGCTTTGCGAAATGTTCCTTCAGGAAGTATTCAAGCGCGGCTCTTTGGAAAGCCTTGACCGCGAAACTCTTACGACTATCCACGCGTTCTTCGATAACAACTTAAACGTTTCCGAAACCTCGAGAAAGCTTTTCGTACACCGTAACACTCTCGTGTACCGTCTTGAAAAGATCAAGAAGCTTACCGGTCTCGACCTTCGCGAATTCGAGCACGCTATCACCTTTAAGGTTGCTTTGATGGTTAAGAAATATCTTATCAGCAAACCCTCGATTTATTAATTTGGGGTAATTTATGATCAAATTTGAAAACGTTTCAATGGAATACAGCAACGGTACCGCGGCGCTTAACAACGTATCGTTGCAGATAAACGACGGTGAATTTGTTTTCATCGTCGGCCACTCGGGCGCAGGCAAAACCACCCTTACCAAGCTGCTCATTTGCGAGGAACGCGTTTCCTCGGGCAGATTGGAGGTAAACGGCTTCCGTTTGGACAAGATCCGTTCGTGGAAGATCTCGAAGCTCCGCAGAACGATGGGCGTTGTCTTTCAGGATTTCAAGCTTTTTGAAAAGATGACGGTTTATGAAAACGTTGCGTTTGCAATGCGCGTCGTCGGTGCGAAGCCCTCGCTGATAAAAAAGCGTGTTCCCTTCTTCCTTGATATCGTAGGATTGGGACACAAGAGCGATTCCTTCCCGAGCGAGCTTTCGGGCGGTGAAAAGCAGCGTGTCGCATTTGCGCGTGCTCTTGTAAACAATCCCGACACCATTATTGCCGACGAGCCTACCGGCAACGTTGACGTTGACCTTACCGAAGGCATTATGGAGCTTCTTGTAAAGATAAACAAACTCGGAAAAACGGTTCTTGTCGTTACCCACGATATGAATATCATCGAGCAATATAAAAAGCGCGTGATACGTATCGAAGGCGGCAGCATCGTTTCCGATCAGATCGGAGGCGAAATCGCAGAATGAAGCCGAGTGTATTTTTCTATAACTTAGGTCAGGGCTTCAAGGGCGTCGCACGTAACAGCGTTATGTCCACGGCGTCTATCCTCGTGCTTATCGCCTGTATGATCCTTGTCGGTACCTTTTTTGTGGTTATCGACACTATCGACCGCAATTTCAACGCTATCGACGACCTTAACGTCATCGAGGTCATGATGGATAAGGATTACAGCGAAAGCCAGATCATCGAGATCGGCGAAAAGCTTTCCTCCATCTGTAACGATTCGCCTATAATCGATTGGTCGAGCGACCAATGGACCGACGACATCGTCATTCCCAAGCACGAAAACTTTAAATACGTTTCTCCCGACGAGCATTTTGAGCTCTTCAAGGATAAATATCAAAACCAGCCCTGGCTGGATGCATTTACCGACGAGCACGAGGGCGACCACGACGAAGGCACGCACGCGGGCATTACAAGCTCGATGCAGGACAACCCTCTCCGCGGCAGCTTCCGCATCACCTTTATCAATCTTTCGAACTTTGACGAGGTCGTTAAGGTCCGCAACCGTATCGACTCGATCACTGTAACCGACGCAAACGGAACCGAGCACGACGCGATCGCAACCGAGGATATCAAGGACTACGCCGAGCTTTACGAAAACGTAATGAGCATTAAAAACGCGCTTTACGTTGCAGGGCTCTGGCTTATGGTAATATTCCTTATCATCTCGCTGTTCGTTATTATGAACACCATCAAGCTCGGTGTTTTCGCAAGAAGAAACGAAATCACCTTTATGCGTCTTTGCGGCGCTACGAAGAGCTTCATCCGTATGCCCTTTATCGTTGAAGGTGTTATTATCGGCACCATATCCGCGGCGATATCCTTCGGCATCGAATTTTATCTTTACGAATATCTGCTCAAGGGCATCGTTCAGTCGGCAACCGGCACCTCGGGTGTTGCGGCGATAACCGCAGGCGATTTCTGGAGCGATTACGCAATTTTGGTAGGAATCGGCTTCCTCGCGATCGGTCTTTTTGCAGGTATCGTTTCCTCCAGCATCTCGCTTAAGAAATATCTTAAAGCGTAACACCCTTTAAAGCCCCAATTTTTTAAGGAGCAATTTTAATGTCAAAAATCATATTCAGATCCGTAGCAATAGTTCTTTGCTTCGTCATCACGCTCGGCGCACTCTCCTTCAGCGAGCCTGCCGAGGTGCAAGCGGCAAAGACGATATTCGATATCGAAAACGAGCTTAAGCAATACAAAGCCGAGCTTGCAAACGTTCAGGCCGAGCTTGCCGCTATTACAAAGAACATAGCCGAATTGGAAGGCAAATCGGGACAGACAGCCGAGCTGCTCGTTCAATATCAGGCGGAAATTGAAGCTCTCGAGGCTGAAATCATTCTCCGCAACGGCACAATGGAATCCTACGACCTCAAGCGCGCGCAGGTAATAAGCGAGATCGCCGTTATCCGCGAGGATTATGAATACCGCATGTCGATGTATAAAAAGCTCATGCAGTTCATATATGAAAACAGCGAGGTCAATTCGTTCGAGCTTCTCTTCTCCTCGGACAACTTCTCCGACTTTCTTACAAGACGCGACCATTACAACGACATAATGAACGCGGCAAATATGCTTCTCAAGGATATCGAGATTTCGATATCCGACCTTGAAGCAAACGAGATTGAGCTTGCCGAAACGCAGGAAAAATACAACGATTATCTTGTTGAATTGAACCGCGCAAAGCTCGAAATGAACAAGAAAAAGAAGGAATTCGAAACAATTGCGGCAGAGCTCAATTTGAACTCCGGCGAGCTTTCCGAGCAATACAAGGAAAAGAACGCAAGACTTGTTGAAATCAAGGAAAAGATCAAAAAGCTTGAAGAGGAGCGCAAAAAGTATTACAGCTCCACCGCCGCATTCATCTGGCCGGTCAAAACCTCGAGCTATCGCGTTACCAGCCAATACGGCTGGAGAGGCGACCCCTTTGGATTGCCTAAAACCGAATACCACAAGGGCATCGATATCGCTTGCTCCCGCGGAACGCCCATCCTTGCAGTTAAAGACGGTATCGTAACCCGCGCATCCGAGAACGGCGGTTACGGTGAATGCGTTATTATCTATCACGGCGACGGCATATCCTCGCTTTACGCCCACATGGATGACAGCGGTAAAAACGGCAACCTTCCCTATAAAGGGGACAACGGCAAGCCCACCTACCACGTAAAGGTCGGCGACGCAGTTAAAGCGGGACAGGTTATCGGCTACGTCGGAACAACCGGACGTTCAACCGGCTACCACCTCCACTTCGGCGTTATCGATACCAATACTTATACAAACCTTGGCGGCAACTACGTTAACCCCAACAAATATCTGCCCGACGGATATTACACCAAAAAAGAAAGCAAATAATTTTTAAGAAGGCACTTAATGTTTAAAAAAAGAATAACACCCTTTGCGTGTGTTGTAGTTTCGTTTCTTGTTTGCATCACTACGGTCGTTGCGACTCTTTCGATAAGCTCGGTCGGCGACAAGCAGGAGGTCAACGAAAACCGTCTTGAATCGGCGGAATTGGGCAGCTATAAGGATCTTATAACGCTTATCGGCAACGATAAGGACAGATACGAAAAGCTTTCCACAATGATCGCGATGATCGAAGGCTATTACGTACACGGCTACGATGAAAACGAGATCTGGCAGGAAATGTACCGTACGTTGGCAAGAACGCTCGGCGACGATTATTCGCAATATCTCACCGCAGAGGAATATAATTCGCTTGTCGATTCGGCAGACGGTGATTTCGTCGGAATCGGCGTTCACGCTTCCTATGATATCGACACACACGGCATATATATCTTCGGTGTTATCCCCGACTCCCCTGCCGAAAAAGCAGGACTTTTGAAGGGTGATATAGTTATCAATGTCGAAGGAATAAAAGCAAGCGAGGAAACCTATTACGATATGCTCGATGCCGTACGCGGCGTTGCGGGCACAGACGTTAATATCACGGTTTTGCGCGGTGAAGAAAAAATCGATTTCGTCATCAACCGTCAAGCGGTCCAAAGCGAAAACGTGCTTTACCAAAAGCTTGAAAACAACGTTGCATATATCCGCATCCTTTCCTTTGCCGACACGAGAGTTTCGGAGGAATTTGTTCAAATCATTGCGCTTGCACAAAGCGAAAAATGCGATAAGTTTATTTTCGACGTCCGTAACAACGGCGGCGGTTATCTCGATGAGATCCTCGCGGTTCTGGACATCCTCCTTCCCGAAGGACCGATAATCAACATCGTTGACAAAAACGGCACCACCCAGACCCATAAATCCGATGCTAACTGCATCAAGGGTGAAATGGTCGTGCTTTGTAACGGTGACACCGCGTCTGCCGCAGAGCTTTTCACGGCGGCATTGCGCGATTATAATCTTGCAAAGCTCGTCGGTCATACTACCTTTGGCAAGGGCACGATGCAAACGACAAGATTACTGTCCGACGGAAGTGCGCTTAAGCTTTCCGTAGCATTCTACAATCCCCCTTCCAACGTAAGCTACGACAAAACGGGTATCAAGCCCGATTATGAGGTCAGCCTTACCGAATATTGGGAAAATCGCTATTTCAAGATGCCGGTAGAGGAAGATACTCAGCTTCAAAAGGCAATCGAATTGCTTAATTCAAAATAAATAATTTTCATAAATCAGGAGAAAAAACAAATGGCAAAGCAGATCATTGTTTCCCACGAGGGACTTAAAAAGCTTCAGCAGGAATTGGAGCATCTCAAAACAGTAAAGCGTAAGGAGGTTGCTCAGGCGATCCAAAAGGCAAGAGCATACGGCGACCTTTCGGAAAACAGCGAATACGACGAAGCTAAAAACGAGCAGGCCGAGATCGAAGGCAAAATCGCCAACCTCGAGGCTACTCTTGAAAACGCAATCGTTCTCGACGACTCCGAGCTCGGCACCGATAAGGTAAACGTAGGTAACAAGGTTACCGTTCACAATATCGATGCAGACGAGGAATCGGAATACAAGATCGTTTCCACCGCAGAAGCAGATCCTATTATGGGTCTTATCAGCGATGACAGCCCTTTGGGCAAGGCGCTTATCGGTCAGCGCAAGGGTGACAGCATCAACGTTGAAACTCCTATGGGCATCGTTAAGTACACCATTACAGATATTTCCAAGTAATTAAAAGGCAGTTAAAATATTATGAGTGAAGAAATCAAGAACAATGCGAATGCGGAAGAGGTTAATATTAACAGTCTTCTCGCCATCCGCCGTCAAAAGCTGGCTGATCTTCAATCAGAGGGCAAGGACCCCTTTGCGATCACCAAGTATGACGTTACACATCATAGCCAGGACGTAAAGGATAACTACGCCGAGCTTGAGGACAAGGAGGTCAGCATTGCAGGCCGTCTTATGTCAAAGCGCGTTATGGGTAAAGCCTCCTTCTGCCACGTGCAGGATCTTCAGGGACTCATCCAATGCTACGTCGCACGCGACGATATCGGTGCCGACGAATATGCGGGATTTAAGAAGTTTGATATCGGCGACATCGTCGGTATCAAGGGCAAGGTCTTCACCACCAAAACCGGCGAGATCTCTATCCACGCGACCGAGGTGACGCTTCTTTCCAAGAGCTTGCAGATACTTCCCGAAAAATATCACGGTCTTACCAACACCGACCTTCGTTACCGCCAAAGATACGTTGACCTTATCATGAATTCCGAAACAAAGGATACCATGATCAAGCGTTCGAAGATCATCAGCTCTATCCGCCGCTTCCTCGATGCGCAGGGCTTCCTTGAGGTCGAAACCCCCATGCTCGTTTCCAATGCGGGCGGTGCGGCTGCAAGACCCTTTGAAACCCACTTTAACGCACTTAACGAGGATCTTAAGCTCCGCATCTCGCTCGAGCTTTACTTGAAGCGTCTTATCGTAGGCGGCTTGGAAAAGGTTTACGAAATCGGCAGAGTTTTCAGAAACGAAGGCGTTGACACCCGTCACAACCCCGAATTCACCCTTATGGAGCTTTATCAGGCGTATACCGATTACTACGGTATGATGGACCTTACCGAAAATATGTACCGCCACGTTGCAAACGAGGTTCTCGGCTCGACCAAGATCGTTTATAACGGCATAGAAATGGATCTCGGCAAGCCCTTTGAAAGAATCACGATGGTTGACGCGGTCAAGAAATATTCGGGCGTTGACTTTAACAATATCAACTCCACCGAGGAAGCTCGCGCTATCGCAGACGAAAAGGGCGTTCATTACGAGCCCAGACACAAGAAGGGCGATATTCTTAACCTCTTCTTCGAGGAATTCGTTGAAGAGCACCTTGTTCAGCCCACCTTCGTTATGGACCACCCCGTTGAAATTTCGCCTCTTACAAAGCGCAAGCCCGAAAATCCCGATTACGTTGAACGCTTTGAGTTCTTTATGAACGGATGGGAAATGGCAAACGCTTATTCCGAGCTTAACGACCCGATCGACCAGCGCGCACGCTTCGCCGCTCAGGAAGAACAGTTTGCACAAGGCGACGAGGAAGCTAACCACACCGACGAGGACTTCCTTAACGCACTCGAGATCGGTATGCCTCCCACAGGCGGTATCGGCTACGGCATCGACAGAATGTGTATGCTTCTTACCGATTCGCAGGCTATCCGCGACGTATTGCTCTTCCCCACTCTTAAATCGCTCAATTCGGGCAGCAAGAAGGAAGCAAAGGCTGTTGAAGAGGTTACCGAAGAGGTCATCGATTTCTCCAAGGTAGTTATCGAACCGATGTACGAGGAAAACGTCGACTTTGAAACCTTCGTTAAGTCGGATTTCAGAGCAGTTAAGGTAAAGGCTTGCGAAGCGGTACCGAAGTCGAAGAAACTTTTAAAATTCACCCTCGATGACGGCACAGGCACCGACAGAACCATTTTAAGCGGCATCCACGCGTTCTACGAGCCCGAGGAATTGGTCGGCAAAACGCTTATCGCAATCACCAATCTTCCTCCCAGAGCAATGATGGGTATCGAATCCTGCGGTATGCTTCTTTCTGCGATCCATACCGAAGAAGATGAAGAAAAGCTCAACCTTATTATGGTAAGCAACCGCATCCCTGCAGGCGCAAAATTGCATTAAAAAAGAAAATCCCGACTTAACGTCGGGATTTTTTGTATATTTAATTACTTTTTCTTAGCAATCATTACGATAACGATTACCACAACAACTACAGCTGCGCCGATGATGACCCAAAGCCATACACCAAGTCCGCCGTTGTCGAGCTCGATATCGGAAGTGACGACATCGGAATCGTCGATAATTTCAACCTTGGATTCGGTTTCAGCAGAAGCATCCTTGCTTTCGGTTTCTGCAGTGCTTTCGGTTTCAGCAGTGCTTTCTGCATTGTCTTCGCTTTCAGCGGGAGCGATGGTTTCGGTTTCGCTTTCAGCAGGGGTGCTTTCCTCGGTTTCTTCGCCCCAAGAGTAGTTGCCGTCAAGAGCATCTTCCTCGGTAAGGCACATCATCTTGCCGTCAACGCAGGTGCCCTTTTCAAAGTCGATGCCCTTGAACACAAAGCAGTCGCCGCCCTGTACAGCCATAAATGCAACCTTATCTTCCCAGTTATCCCATCCCTCTTTCGCCGCTTCTTCGGGCTTGGAGGTAGAAGAGTGTACAACAATGTAAATCTGACCGGGATCAAGAGTAACGTCGGGAAGCTCGCCGCTCATTGCTTCAACCGATTTAATAGCGCGGTAAACACCGGTATCATCGATTTCTTCCGCGATAGTCCAAGTAGACCAAACGCCGGTTTTGCCGGTATTTTCGTTTTTCGTCATAATAACAGCGTCTTCGCCGGTAATTTTTTCGTCAATGGCCCTGATATCAAATACATAGCCAATAGCGGTATCATATACGGCAATGCCGTTTTCACCTACTGTATATTCCCCTGCAAAAGCGGTAACTGAAAGGGACATACACAAAAGGAGCGCGAATGCAAGAACGAGTATCTTTTTCATAATTAACCTCCACGTTAATAACTTGTGCTAAGTTTAGCACACTTTATCACGTTTGTCAACTACTATGCCATTCTTGCGAGCATTTCCTCGGTAACCTCGGTTTCGAGCTTGCCTTCTGCAAGGAAAAGCTCCAATTCTTCGCAAACGTGCTGACCGATCTTCTTAAGACCGTTGTTTGCAAGACCCGCAAGGTGAGGAGTCATAATGCAATTTTTAAGAGTGCGAAGAGGATTGTCGACCGCAGGAGGTTCGGGATCGGTAACGTCAAGACAAGCGTATTTAAGGTTGCCTGCCGCCATATGATTGTAAAGTGCGGCTTCATCGATAATGGTGCCGCGCGCGGTGTTGATAAGAACTGCGTCCTTTTTCATAAGCTTAAGAGTTTCCTCGTTAAACATATGATAGGTTTCGGGGATCTGGGGTGCGTGGATAGAGATTATATCGCTTTCCTTAAGTACGGTTTCGAAATCAGCCTTGCGAACGCCAAGCTCTTTTGCGCGTTCATCGGAAATGAAGGGGTCGTAAAGAACGATATCCACGTCAAACGCCTGCATAAGCTCGATGTAATGTCTGCCTGCCCAACCGCCGCCGATAACGCCGATCGTAAGATCGTAAAGCTCGCGGATGTTTTCCTTGCCCTCTGCCCATCCGCCGTTGTGAATGTTTTCGTTATGAGCAAAGAAGTTCTTGGATGCGGCAATAGTAAAGCCGAGCGCAGTTTCGGAAACGCCCATGCTAAGCACGTTTGCGCTTGCGGTAACGCGCACGCCCTTCTTCCAAAGAGCTTCGGAAACAACGGGCTTAACGCTGCCTGCGGCGTGGATAAGAAGCTTCAAATTCGGGCAAAGCGCCAAATACTGTTCATCAATAGGCTTATTTCCCCAAGAGGTAACCACAACGTCGGCATCCTTAACAAGCGGTGCAACAGAATCGAATTCTGTATTACCCTCGTTAATAACTACCTCGCCGCTGTTTTCGAGTCTTTTAAGACATTTTTGGTTGAACACCATATTTCTTGTGCCGGGATCGAGAAGAAGAGCGATTTTCATAGCGATTTGCCTTTCTTTATTTGAATAATTCAATATATTTGTTTTGTTGGAAAAGCTTTGCACCGTCGCGGTAGCTTTGCTCGTTCAAAGTAAAGCAACCGTTCTTTTCGGGGATATATGCAAGTCCGTCGGGAAGCATATTGCAAAGCGCTTGCCAATTAACGTAGTTTTGGTTGCCGTTTATTTCGATACAGCCGCAAGCCATTCCGTTCAATGCGCCGATGCGCGATGCGAATTGCTTGTTCCATTCGGCAAGCAGAGGCACGACCGTGAGGTCTGCGCACAGACATTGACCGCCCGCCTTGTGAATAGTCGCCGCCATATCAAACGAAACGGACATGGTCTTTGCAATCGGCTTAAGCGCAACAGCCTTGTAGCCAAGCGAAAGGCGCTTTTCGACGTCTGCAAGCGAATGTGCCGATTCATCCGCGTTTACGGTAACCGGAAGGTTTCCGACAAAAATTTCATTTTCGGGTG
Source organism: Clostridia bacterium (assembly GCA_017561145.1). Taxonomy (GTDB): domain Bacteria; phylum Bacillota; class Clostridia; order Oscillospirales; family CAG-382; genus Coliplasma. The sequence goes on from JAFZDO010000041.1 coordinate 12,618, forward strand.
CAAAGGGCTCCTCGATAAGCTCGATACTGTCGAGCGCACCTATCTTATCGGCGTGACAAAGCAATTCTTCAAGACGCTCGAGATTATCGTATCTTCCGTTTGCATCGAGATAGTAACGGATATTTCCGCTCTTGGAAAGCGGAGTTTGATAATTCTTCGCGATATTATGTATCTGTGCAAGGCGTTCCTTGTCCCATTCGAGCATCGTTTTCATATCCTCGGAATGAGCCAAGCCCTCCCCACACGATTTCCCTATCTTTATCTTCAAAAGTCCCGTGCCCGAATCAAGGAGATTTTTTAATCCCTTTTCGTCAACGGCATAGCTTACCAAGGGAATATGCGCCAATTTTTCGTGACGGTAGGAAAGCGCTTCACGCGCGTGCTCGGGAATGATGTTATCAAAATCGGTCATACCGTTTTCGAGAGCAAAAACAGACCAAAGCGCATAATCCAATCCGACGAGCGAATTAAGCACAAAGGTTTCCGCAACGTTACGGTTACAGATCGAATCCGCATATTTTTTAAGCTCGGGAAGTATTGAATTGATAAGCGTCGCAGGCGATACAAAGCTTTCGCCGCTGATCATCTCAAGCGCACGTGCGGTAACGTCGCGCATCAACGCGCTCGATTTTTCGGGAGAATGGTCTGAAAAAACGTTTGCATCCGACCAAAGCACCGAAATAGTGCCGGGGCAGGCAGCTTTAAAATTATCGCTTTCGATATAAACGACCGTCTGCCAAAGCTCGGTCAAATATTTACCCTTAAATCCGAACGGCGCCAAAAGCTCTTCTCGCACAAAGCGGAGATCGGCTTTTTTGATTCTGATATTTTTCATTTTTCAAGATATTCCTTGATTATATTTTTTGCTCCCTCGGGAACAACATCATCTATCGGCTTTTGGTATTTTATAAGCTCGCGCACGTAAGTTGAGCTTATATGGTCCATACCGCTTTCTGCGGGAAGGACAACTGTTTCGATCTCGCCGAGACCTTTATTTATCACGTAAAGGCTTCGCTCGTAGTCGAAATCGGTTCCCGTACGCGCGCCGCGTACAATAACGGGGTTTTCGTAATTTTTGCAAAATTCGGCAAGAAGACCGACGCATTTCACCACAGAAACGTTTTCGATATCCTTAACGCTTGCCTCGACCGAGGAAACCTGAACGTCAAAGGGGAGAAAGCCTTTCTTTTCGCTGTTGGGCGAAATGGCGATAACCACCTTATCGAAAAGTCTGCTTGCTCGGACGATGATATCCAAGTGACCGACTGTAATCGGGTCAAACGAGCCCGAAATTATTGCGGTTCTCATAATTCATTCCTCCTCGGATTTGTCAGCTGCCTCTTCTTCGGGTACACGAACGATAGTAACGTAGGTTTTGCCGTATCGGTAAAGCTTGCTTTGCCAGCCTTCCACGGGTTCGGGGATGCCGTCCTTATCCGATTCGCAAACGATTATCGCACCCTTTGCGACAACGCCCGAATACTGAAGACGGTGAAGAACGTCGTCAAGAACGCCCTCCTGATAAGGCGGATCAAGAAAAATGAGATCGAACTCTTCCCTGCCCGATGCGCCTCTTAAATATTCCTTCCAATCGGAAGCAACGACACGGCATTGCTTCATCAATTTGGTTTTTTGTGCGTTTTCCTTTATAACCTCGCATGCAGCACGCGAAGAATCTACGATAACGGCACGCTCTGCCCCGCGTGAGAGTGCTTCAAGCGCCATCTGACCGCATCCGCCGAAGAGGTCGAGCACGTTTCTGTCGTGCAATTCAAACTGAATTGCCGAAAAAACGCCTTCCTTGCACATTTCGGTAGTGGGACGGGTATTTAATCCTTCAAGCGTTTTAAGCTTGGTTCCTCTCGCTATTCCTGTTATTATTCTCATTTTGTTCCTCTCTGAAATACTCGATAATCGATTCCGCCACCTGCTCGGTAATTCCCTTTACCTCGGTCAGCTCTTCAAGCGTAGCTGTTTTGAGCCTCGAGAGAGTACCGAAATGAAGCATAAGATCGTTTGCCTTTTTGTCGCCTACGCCCTTGATCTCGGTCAAAGAGCTCTTTTTAACGGCGTTACGGCGCTTTGCATCCATCAGCGAAAGCGAATAACGGTGCACTTCCTCTTGAATTTTATAGATAAACACGAAGGCATCCTGACGGGTTATCAGCGATATTTCGTTTTCGCCGTCGGTAAGTGTTCGTGTTTTGTGGTGTTCATCCTTTATCATTCCGAAAACGGGGATATATATTCCCATTTCGTTTATAACGCTCTTAACGCGGCGCACCTGATTTTCGCCGCCGTCGATAAGCATTAAATCGGGATATTCCCATCCCGCTTCGTCAGAATCGTGCGAAAATCTGCGGCGTATGCATTCCTCCAACGCGGCAAGGTCGTTTCCGTCGTCAACCGTGCGTATATTGAAACCGCGGTATTTACGTTTTGCGAAAACGCCGTGCTCGAGCACTATCATACCGCAGCTCGTATATTCTCCGCTTGAATGCGAAACGTCATAGGATTCGATTCTGTCGGGCAGCACCTCAAGCCCCAAAAGCTTTGCGATGGAAGCAAGAAAATCCTTTTTCTTGTCCTCGCTCTTGCGCTTGTGAAGCATAAGCTGCTTTGCATTTTCCGAAGCGCGCGTGGTTATTGCGCGCATATCGCCCCTTTCGGGATAAACGAGCGAAACCTTAAATCCCGCCTTTTCGCAAAGCCAATCCGTTATCAGCTCGGAATCGGTAGATTCAAGCTCGTAATCGATATATATCTTTTTGGGGATATATCCCCTTAATTCGTAATATCTTTGGAAAAACGAAACGAGCGCCGCGCTGTTTATAATTTCGTCCGCAGAGAAAAAGAAGTTTTCACGGTCGACAATGGCGCCGCCGCGCACGAACAAAAGCGAAAGCGCGCTTCCCAGATCGTCGGCATAAATACCTATAACGTCCGCTTCGATATTGGGCGAGCAAACTATCTGCTGACGGTCGTTAAGCTTTTTAACGGCATAAATGCAATCGCGCAATTTCGCCGCAAGCTCAAAATTAAGTCCCTCGGAGGCAATTTCCATTCCCTCCTCAAGCTGAGAAATAAGTCTTTTTCCGTCGCCCTTGAGCAAAGCCGATGCGCGATTGATAAGCTCTCGGTAATCCTCGGGCGTTAAATTACCCTTAACGCAAGGGGCACAACAGCGGCCGATATGATAATTAAGACAGGGTCTTCCCTTTCCGATATCCTTGGGAAATTCCTTGTTGCAATCGGGTAGCGAAAACGCCTTTTTGACCGTTTCCAAAATATCACGTGCTACGTGATAGGAGGAATAGGGTCCGAAATATTTATCGTTACCTGCGGTACGCTTATAAACTATCGAAAAGGTCGGATAAGCCGCATTGGTAAGCTTGATATAGGGATACCCGCCGCCGTCCTTCAATTTAATGTTGTATCGGGGCTGAAATTGCTTTATAAACTGATTTTCCTGCAATAATGCTTCGAGCTCGGTCAAGGTATAATAAACCTCGAAATCATTGACCGATTCGACCATGCGCTTGGTCTTTCCGCGGTGGTCGGAATATGGGGAGAAATAGCTCGAAACACGGTTTTTAAGCGCTTTCGATTTGCCGACGTAAATTATCCTGCCCGATTTGTTCTTCATTATATAAACACCGGGAGTGGCAGGAAGAAGCCGCGCTTTTTCAAAAAGTTCTTCGCGTGTCATAACATTTACCTACAAAAAATGCCCTGAAGCAATAGCTCAAGGCGTTGGTTTTGTTAATTATTCGTTAAAGCCGCCGAGAATAAGCGCAACAAGAGCGTCGACAGCCGCTTCTTCATCCGAACCGTCAGCGAGAATTGTGATAATGTCGCCCTTGGAGATGCCAAGCGAAAGAACGCCCAACAAGCTTTTCGCGTTCGCTCTGCGGTCGCTGTTTTCAACCCAGATAGAGCTGCGGAAGGAGTTGGCCTTTTGAATAAAATATGTTGCAGGTCTTGCGTGAAGACCGACAGAATTTTGGATTTCTATATTCTTAGTAGTCATACAAAAATACCCCCATATATGGATATTATACCAAACCGCTTGATTCAAATCAATAGGAAAATAATGGATGATTATACGAAATACCAAAATGAACGGCTGGCTTTTTATCGATTTTGTCTAAATTCAGCCGCTTATACCGATATTCAGCAGATTTCCGTTTATCTTTTCTTCTCCGACGACGAATGCACATTCAGTGTCGGTATAAATTCTCGTTCCGTCCTCGGTATAGAATCTGCCGAGTCGCTTATATCCCGAAAGCTGAATTTTAACCTCGCCTTTTTTAGCCTCGGTATGTAAGTCGGAGATGGCTTTGAACTCAACCACTTTAGCGTTCAGAGTAAAATCGTTCTTGTTGTCGGGAACGAATACGACGTTGTTATCGAGCAATGACGAAACGGCGGCGCATTCCTCCTCGCCGTTAACGAAAACAGTGATCTCAACCGTGGTGATAACGGGCTTTGCAAAGATCTCGTTCACGGTATCACGGAAAACCAAAACCGCAACAGAGCAGAGTATAACAACGAAAATGACAATGTCGAGAATATTTATTTTAAATTTTCTTTTTTCCATTGCTTACACCTCCGTATATTCGTTGGATTCCTTAGAGCAGACACCGTATACGGCACCGCAAAGACCTAAAATAAACCACATTGCGACAAGCGAGCGCAGATCCGAAAAAGGATTAAAAAGAGACATACAAACGACCGACATTACGGCAGAAGAAGTGATCGTTCCGCCAAGTGCAACACCGACGCTGCCGTTGCTTGTGCCTGATGCGTGAAGCGCACGCTGTAAAATAAGGATCAAAGCCGAAATAACCAGCACTACGGTCGCACCGTTGGTTATATCATACAGTCCCGACCAGAAGTTTGAAAACGCAGAGCTTGCTTCAAGCGCAAGAGAATCGTCAAATACCGTTCTTCCGACAGAAACCGCCGCTGAAAGAGTGTAATCCGACGTAAAAACGAGCACGGGCGGAATGATTATAGCACCGAAAAGCAGTGCACCGCAGGGTGCTTTATGCGCAAAGGCGATATAAACGAGTACCGATACCGCGAGCAGAATGTAAAACAGACTGCTGTCGATAACAAACGCGCCCATCAACGCGCAAAATACGAAACGGTTGCGAGCCTTGTTACCGAGCGTTGCGGACGATGCCGAAAGTGCGATCGGCAAAATGCAAACAGTCAGCATCGCAAGGATATCCGCTTGAAGAGTGTTGGCGGTAAGAGCAAGCGCGGCGTTGCGAAGATGGTGATGAGAAATAAGGAAGGCGAAATCGCCCAATATATAGAGCACGATGCCGAGCGTGATGCCCGAGCAAAGCGCGTTGAACGCCTGAACGACGAGAATTTTCGAGCATAAAAGGTTTTTAGCAAGGAAATACACCGCGGTGAACATCAAAACGTAATATTCGCCCGAGGAGGCGCCTTCGAAAACGGTGCTTGTGAAATACATCACAACGAACATAAGCAAAACCACCGCATCGGCAGAGCCGAAACGGAAATTGCGCTTAAGTCTTATACATTTAAACAAATATGATAAAAACGTAATGCAAACGATGGTTGCAACAAGCCAATCCGGAGTAAAGGAGAAGACCGAAACGGCAAGCAAAAGCCCAAATTCGGGAATATGAATTATGACCGTCGCAACGGTAACGGATAAAAGAAGGAGCAGCACCGTTGACGGTCGGACGAATATCGTGACCAGACCGAAAAGCGAACCCAAAAGGAAACCGAAGCCTGCATGCGTTTTTGGGTTACACGATGCATAGCGGCCGAGCGACGAGTCGTTAACGCCGAGATTGCGCGATATCAGTCCGCCGATAATACGGCTCTTTCCGACTACGGTAAGAATACCCTTATCGCCGAACAAGGCAAAGAATATACCCGAAAGCGCGGTTATCGCCGCGACACAAATATCGGCAATGTCTGCATTTGTACCGATGTTAAGCGAAACGTAGCTCTTAAGCAAGAAAACCGCGGCGGCATATATGCCAAACGTAAGGAAAAAGATGCCGAGCGAACGGAACGTTGCGTTGAGAAATGCGCTTCTGAGCGAAGTAAAGAGCTTTGTGACGCGGTTATTGTTTAAAAAGGATGCCGCAATATTGCGCATAGGCATTGAAAAATTCTTTTTCATACCTATTTTCTTATACAAAGGGCCTGTCACCTTTTCGCGTGCAAACTCATCTACCGTTTCGGCGGAATTGATAAGCGGCGATGCAAAGCCGCTTTCGAACAAACGAACAAAGCGCGAGGAAAGAAAACGGGTGCACGACAAAATAAGACTCTCTTGCACGAGCCTTTTTGCAGTACCCTGTTTATAGGTCTTTTTCCTCGCTTTACTCATCTTTATTCTCCGTTAATTTAGCAATAAGGTCGGGGCGCTTCGATTCGGTACGCGCACGGCTTTGCTCTTCCTTCCAGCGGCGTTGCTTTGCATGATCGCCGTTGATAAGCACCTCGGGAACCTCGAGTCCCTCGAAAACACGCGGACGCGTGTATTGTGCATGCTCAAGAAGTCCGTTCTGCAGGCTTTCCTCGGAATAACATTCCGAAGAAGGAAGAACGCCGTCGATAAGACGCGAAACACAGTCGACAACGATCGCCGCAGGCAGTTCGCCGCCCGTAAGCACGTAATCGCCGACCGAAAGCTCTTCATCGACCTCAAGCTCTATTATACGCTCGTCAATACCCTCGTAGTGTCCGCAAAGCAGAATGAGATTATCGTACTTTGTAAGCTCTTCCGCCTTCTTTTGATCGAAAAGCGAGCCTTGGGGCGACATATAGATAACTCTCGTCGTACCCTCAAGACGGCTTTTTACGGCGCGGATGCAATCCACGACGGGCTGACACATCATAACCATACCGTATCCGCCGCCGTAAGGTGCATCGTCAACCTTGCGATGCTTGTCCTTGGTGTAATCGCGGATATCGGTGCAGTTGACAGAAATAACACCCTTTGCGGATGCTCTGCCTAAAATACTTGCTCCGAATATCGGTTCAAGAGAATGGGGAAAAAGCGTAAGTACTTCGAAGTTCATTTTTGCTCTCCTTCGCCTACGCTTCAAGTCCGTCGATAAGACGGATAACTATTCCCGATTGCGGATCGGCACTCACAATGAATTCCGAAACCGCGGGAATTATATATTTCTTTTCACCTTCGACAAAATAGATATCCGACGCCATTCCCTCTTCGATGCGCTTCAGCTTGCCGATAACGTTGCCGTTGCTTTCGTCAATGACGTCAACACCGATAAGGTCGTCGTTATAAAACACACCTTCGGGAAGAGTGATATCTTCTCGGTCGAAATATACCGTTCTGCCGGTAAGAGCGGCTGCGGAATTCCGATCCTCATATCCGACAAAAATTACGGTAGAAACCGTTTCGCGGAAGGCTTTTACCTCCAACGGACGCTTTCCCTCGGGATCGAGGTACAAGTGCTTGACGTCCGACAAGAATTCGATGCTGTCGCACCAACATTCAAATCGAAGCTCGCCCTTGAGTCCGCGCGGAGAGTTCAGCCTTCCTGCTTCAAGAAAACGCTTCATCAGATAATATCAACGATAACGCGTTTGTTCTCTTTTGCGGCTGCCGCACGCATTACTGTACGAATGCTCTTTGCGATCTTGCCTTCTTTTCCGATGACTCTGCCCATATCGTGCTTCGCCACCGAAAGCTCGAGAACTACGGTGTCACCGCTAACCTTTTCGGTTACCAAAACCGAATCGGGATCCTCGACGATAGCTTTTGTGATATCGAGAAGAATCTGTTTCATTAATCTAATACTCCGCTCTTCTTAAGAAGGTCTCTTACGGTATCGGTGGGCTGTGCGCCGTTGCTGATCCACTTCTTTGCCTTTTCTGCGTCGATCTTAACTTCTGCAGGGTTGGTCATGGGGTTGTAGTAGCCTACTTCCTCGATGAATCTGCCATCGCGGGGATAACGGGAATCCGCAACAACGATTCTGTAGTGGGGAGCCTTCTTTGCGCCCATTCTTCTGAGTCTCATCTTAACTGCCATTTTGAATTTCCTCCAAAAAAATTAATACTTATTTATTAAAATGGGAATTTAAATCTTCCCTTTTTACCTTTTTTGCCCATGAATTGCTTCATCATCTGCTTTGTTTGCTCATATTGCTTGAGCAAACGGTTGACCTCCTCTACCGAGCGTCCGCTTCCTGCCGCAATTCTGCGCTTGCGCGAGGAGTTTAAAACGTCGGGATGGTTGCGCTCGTACGGGGTCATCGAAAGAATTATCGCTTCGGTGTGTGCCAATGCCTTTTCATCGATCTTTGCATTGCTGAGCGCCGAAGGCTTAACACCCGGCATCATGCCGAGCAGCGATTCCATCGAGCCCATATTCTTGATGCTCGCGAGCTGATCGAGAAAGTCGGTAAGCGTGAAGCTCTGCTCGCGGAACTTACGCTCCATTTCGGCAGCCTTCTTTTCATCGAGCTGCTGTTCAGCCTTTTCGATAAGGGTAAGCACGTCACCCATACCAAGTATACGCGATGCCATTCTGTCGGGGTGGAAGGGTTCGATACAATCGAGCTTTTCGCCCGTACCGATAAGCTTTATCGGCTTGCCTGTGATGTACTTGACCGAAAGCGCCGCACCGCCGCGCGTGTCGCCGTCCATCTTGGTGAGGATGACGCCGGTAATATCCAAAAGATCGTTGAAGCTCTTTGCAACGTTGACCGCATCCTGACCTGTCATTGCATCGACAACGAGCAAGATTTCGGTAGGTTGGGCAACCTCTTTAACACGCTTGAGCTCCTGCATAAGCTCTTCATCAACGTGAAGACGGCCCGCGGTATCGATGATGACCGTATCAAAGCCGTATTTGATCGCATGCTTGATAGCTTCCTTGGTGGTATCCGCAGGATCGTTCGTGCCGCGTTCGAAAACGGTTGCTCCGACCTGCTGACCAACTACCTGAAGCTGGGTTATAGCGGCGGGGCGGTAGATATCGCAAGCAACGAGCAAGGGGTTCTTGCCCTGCTTTTTGAGCATCTTTGCCAACTTGCCGCAGTGAGTGGTTTTACCCGAGCCCTGAAGACCGCACATAAGAATTACCGTGGGAGGCTTGGGAGAAACGTTTATTTTTTGATTGGTGCCGCCCATAAGGGTGACCAATTCCTCGTTTACGATTTTAACGATCTGCTGTGCGGGAAGAAGACTTTCCAGCACGTCGTTACCGACAGCACGTTCGGAAACGCGGGCAACGAATTCCTTAACGACCTTGAAGTTAACGTCAGCTTCGAGCAAGGCGAGCTTTATTTCGCGCATACCCGCCTTAACGTCGGCTTCGGTAAGCTTGCCTTTGTTGCGGAACTTCGAAAAGGCGTTTTGCATCTTATCTACAAGACTTTGAAACATTACAGCTCTCCTATTATAGATTCGGCAAGACGGTGAATTTCATCCACGTCATCGCTTGTGCTTATTTTAGTTGCGAGTTGCGAAATGCATTCCGACTTGGCGCAAAAGCCAAGCGAGGATTCAAGCGAATTGAGCGTTTCGATCGCATGCTTGATAGCATCACGCACACCCTGACGGGTTATGCCGCAATTTTCGCTTATTTCGGCAAGCGAAAGATCCTCGTTGTAATAAAGGTCTACAACGTCCCTCTGCCTTTCGGAAAGCACCTTGCCGTAGATATCTATAAGACGGCAGATATACGTGCGGTCCTGATTCACGGTAGAAACACCTCCAAAAAGCCAAAGGTCTGTAAAGCATTTTTCTTTACAGACCGTATTATACACGTGAAATATGGCTTTGTCAATACATATTTTGCTTTATTTTCACAGTTCCGCGGTTATTTTCTATGCAAAATGTCACATTTTTGAGCTTTTTGCACTTTTCGTCGAGCAGCAGCTCGGAAACAGCCTCCTCGGCAAGTCGATTTGCCGTTCTTGCAACCGAACGGGCGCTTTTGCTTTTCGAAATCTCGACCGCCATGTCTGCAAAATCTGCAGAAAATTCCACCTCCACGCCCATTTCGGAAAGCCTTTCGGTAAAGGAGTCGAGCCAGCGTTTTGCAACCTCGACAAGCTCGCTTTTCCCAAGCGGAGAGAAGAATATTATTTCGTCCACTCTATCCGCAAATTCAGGCGAAAAGCTCTTTGCCGCTTCCGAGGATACCGACGAATCGCCAAACCCGATACCCAAAGCAGAGCCTTTTGTGTTTGCCGTCATAATGACTATCGTATTGTCAAACCGAACCGTCTGACCGTTTGAATCGGTAAGGATCCCATCATCAAGAAGCTGTAGCAAAAGCGCACGCACCGATACATCCGCTTTTTCTATCTCGTCAAACAGCAAAAGTGAATAGGGGTTTCTCCTTACCCTTTCGGTCAGGAGTCCGCCCGAATCACATCCTGCATACCCGGGAGGCGAGCCGATAAGCTTCGAAACGCTGTGCGGCTCCGAAAACTCCGACATATCAAAGCGGACGAACGAATTTTTCCCGAAAAAGACCGCATCGGCAAGCGCCTTTGCACATTCGGTCTTTCCGACTCCCGAGCCTCCGACAAAAAGAAAGGATGCGTTCGGTCTGCCGCCGTTGCGGAACCCCGACCTCGCGCGGCGCACGGCGTTGCAAAGCGAATTTATCGCGGTATCCTGACCGACGATACGGCTTTTAAGGCTCGATTCGAGATTGATAAGTCTGTTCCTTTCGGACATATTCGGGTTTGTAACGGGTATACCCGTCTTTCTTTCCACGACCGCTTCTATATCCTCAGAGAGCACCTTTTGCCTTTTACCGCTCTTGCTTTGCATTCGTTTGTTTGCAGATGCCTCGTCGATAAGATCTATCGCCTTGTCGGGCATCATTCTGTCGGGAATATACCTTGCCGAAAGCTCGATCGCGCTTTTTATCGCTCCGTCGCTTATTACCACGTTATGAAATCTTTCGTATTTATCCTTTACGCCGAGCAGCATTTTTTCGCAATCGGCATTGCTCGGCTCGTCGATCCTGATCGATTGAAATCTCCGTTCGAGCGCACGGTCGTGCTCGATCGTTTCACGGTATTCCTTAAAGGTCGTTGCGCCGATAATACGGATCTCTCCGCGTGCAAGCGCGGGCTTCAGAATGTTTGAAGCGTCAATAGCGCCCTCGGCACCGCCCGCCCCGACGATCGTATGAAGCTCGTCGATAAACAATATTACGTCGCCCGCATTCTTTACCTCCTCGAGAATGTTTTTTATCTTCTCCTCAAACTCGCCACGGTATTTCGTCCCTGCCACTATCGATGATATCTCGATGCTCATTATCCGCTTATCCTTCAATCCGTCGGGAACCTCACCTTTTGCAATGCGCGCGGCGACCGATTCAACTACTGCGGTTTTTCCTACCCCTGCTTCACCCACGAGGCAGGGATTGTTTTTAGAGCGCCTTAACAAGATCGAAATGATCCGTTCCTCCTCGGCTTTTCTGGCGATAACCGGATCGACGTTTCCCCTTTTCGCTTTCTCGGTAAGATCGGTTGAGTTTACATCCAAAAGCGGAGTGGGCTTTTTCTTTTTCACCTTAAACGATTCCGCAACCGAAACGTCTTCCTCGTTCGGCGTATAAATATTATCCGCGTAAAAGTCCTCCATAAGCCCGAGCAGCTCGTTAACGTCCACCCGATTCTCACGAAGCAAGCGTGTTGCAACACATTCCTCACGAAGCAACGCAATAAAAAGATGCTCTATACACACGCTCGTAACAGCGCTTGCGTTTGCGGCAAGCGAGGCTCGCAGTATTATTCTGCGGCACACGGGCGTCATATCGTCGCTCGAAAGCACGGTCTTGCATCCCATTCCGACAATGCCTATTATCCGTTTTTTGGTTTCGTCATATTCAACGCCCCGCGCATTAAGCATTCTGCATGGCATAGTTTCGGTTTCGCGCAGTAATCCCAAAAGCATATGCTCGCTTCCGACGTAGGAATGTCCGAGCTCCTTTGCGGCGAGCAATGCGGCTGTTATCACGCGCTTGACCTCCTCGGAAAAACGTTTTGTAAGTTCACCCACTGAAAACATATCCTCCAAACGTTGTAACTGATATAGAATATGTAAAAAAATATAAAAAGGTTATGCTTCCCTCTTCCATTTTTCCTTAGCTTATGTTATAATAAATTCAAGGAAGGGGGTAATTGCATGAACGGCGATCAGACACACGAAAACCAACCGATCCAACAATCGGCAAATGCACAAAGCGGAAACAGAAAGATCGTAAAAAAAGCCGTCAAGAAGCGGAGAAGCAGATTCGATTTTACAAAGCTTCTCGCGGTCTTTATTGTATTCTTGGCATTTTATCTTGCGATTACTCTTTTTATTGCAGGTTCTATTTATTATTCCTTTACTACTACCGCAAAAAACACCGAAATTTATTCGCTTAACGTGATTTATGACGAAACCGTCGTTTATAAAGCAAGCGCAAGCACTGTCAACAACGAATACGGTCTTTACGTCCCCTTCGATTCGCTTTCCGATATCGCAAATATCGGTCTTGCGGGCGATGGTGACGACGTTACTATCTTCCTTATCGGAAGCGACAACCGCATACAGTGCACGAAGAATTCCTCGCTCATCATTATCAACGACAACCCCGTACGTATTTCGACGCCCATTCTTTATGAAAACGGCAATTATCTTATCCCCGTTTTGCTTATCGAAAACTATATCAACGGCATCGAGGTTGTTTATGACGACGAAGAAATGATCTGCAAGGTCATCAACGACGTCGGCAAATCGGATATAGAGCTTACCCTTCACCTTCCCGAGGCTATGAAAAAAGCCGATTTCCCCGATTCCTATAAGGAATATATTTACGAAACGGGTAACCCTAACGAGTAATATAAAAACCGCAGACTGAGAAAGTCTGCGGTTTTTTGTTTGTTTGAGTTATTCGATCGGTTCGATAACACCGTATTGATTATCGTCACGCTTATAAACGACGTTGTACCGTCCCGTTTCGGAATTAAGGAACATATAGAAATTATGCTGCAAAAGGTTCATTTGCAAGATCGCTTCTTCAACCGTCATAGCGTGCATTTCAAAGCGTTTTACCTTAGCTACTGCAATTTCCTCTTCGGCTTCAACAAGATCAGCCTCTGCAAAATACTCCTTCTTGACGTGAATCTTCTTTTCCAATCTGGTACGGTTTTTTCTGATCTGACGCTCGATATTTTCCATTGCGGTATCAAGGGCGCATTTATAGTCCTTGTCCGAAATTTCGGAACGGAATATCGAGCCGTTACGGTAGATGGTCAGTTCGATCCTTTCGCCGATCTTTGTACTGCTCAAGGCGACAGTTGCCTCGGTTTCCGGCGAGAAGAATTTATCGAGCTTGCTTAGCTTCTTCTCGATCCAATCGCGTACGTCATCGGTAAGGGTAAACTTCTTTGTGATGATTCTGGTTTTCATAACGCCATCTCCTATTCAATATATATCTAAGACAGTACTACTGTCTATCTAAATATTAGCACTAATAAACGTAAATGTCAAGCAACTTTCATTATAGCAGATTAATTTTGTTAATTATTAACAAACGATTTAACAAAATACACAAAAAGAAAAAGACCGAGCTTTGTCGGTCTTTGATTATTTTCGTCTTTTTCTGTCGCGGTTAAGCGTTGACAGCTTTTCGTCGCTTGCCGATTTGAAGGATGAAAGCATCGATTCAAAATCCTGCTTTTTGTTCAAACGGGCATCTTCGATAAGCGAAAGCGCGATCTTGCCGTTATCGTTTGAGATAACGGTCGCCGTAACCGATTCGCCCCTTTTGATGAAGGCGCGTATATCACTCACGAACGAATTTGAGAGCTTGGAAATATGGATCATACCGGTGCCCCCATCCTCCAATTGAACGAAAACACCATAGTCGGTAATGCCGCTGACGGTTCCAAAAACAGATTGACCGACCTTATATTCCATATTCATTGCTCCTTATTCACCAATATCGTATTTGAAGATAATTTCGTTGGGTTTTCTAAATCCGCGTTCTCTTGCAATACGTTCGATAAATTCCTCGTCGACCGGAGTGGCAATACGAAGCTCGAGCTCGTCGATCTCGTCCTGCTTTTGCTCCATTTTTTCGACCAGAGCATCACGCTCGGCGCGGAGCTCGTTCATCGTCACTTGAAGATTGATGACCGAGACGAAAAGGAATATGAATATTAACACAAACGCGGCGCGAATGATCAAATTTGCGCGTACAGGCTTCTTTTTTGTCATTTTAACAGTCCTTTCGGATGAACGTTCCTTACCGCATGAACGCAGTATCTTTTTGTATATATCCGGCGCAAAAGACGCTTGAATCTTACGTCTATGCGCATTTTTATCGAAGCTAACAGCTTTTTAATCCGCCTTATCAGCTTTAACAAAAGCATCATTACCAAGCGGCTTACCGTAAACCGCCAACACATAAAGCCAACGATCACAAGAGCAAGTGCATAAAATCGAACTTTGCCGTAGGACAGATTAAAAAAGAGAATCAAAAGGCAGACCGCCGAAAAAATACAGAATATAAAATCGCTGATAAAAACGATTACAGCATTTTGCTTGCGAACGAGTCGAAACAGACGAAAAACATCGTACACGGCACATAGAAATGCACCGAGCATCACCGACCATACGGCAAGCGCCATATGAAGAAGATATTCGTTATTCACCTGTTTTTCCCGAACGAAAAGCGTTTTTTCTTCGGCGAATCGTCAAAATAAACGATCGCCTGAATATTTCCGTTAACAGAAACCTCTCCGTTTTCGAGTGAAAGGTTTTTGATGGTCAACCCATCGCCGCTTATATTAAGCAGATTTTCCCCGACCGACAGGCTGACAAGCGTTTCGTCAAAGCTTATCACGTCGTCGACCGCGGTGATATTTAAAACGTTTCTCGAATCGAGTGTAAGGGTATGCTTTTTTTGAGTCATCTTCCGTCCCTCCGATTAAAGAGTATGACGGAAGGAAAGAATTTATTCCAAAACCTCGTACATTTCCGAAGCTTCGGACTTTTTTGTTGTTTCGTTAATGGCAACAACGCGGAATTTTGTAACGCGGCTGCCGTATTTAACCTCAATAACGTCGCCTATCTTAACGTCGTACGAAGGCTTTACGACCTTGCCGTTGACCGAAACGAGGTTTTCTCCGCACGCTTCGTTCGCAACGGTACGGCGCTTGATTATACGCGAAACCTTAAGATATTTATCTAATCTCATATCACGAACCTAAAACGACCAATAAGGCAGGGGGTTACCCTGCCTTGGTCGATTTATAACTTATTTATTTACAGCGTCCTTAAGATCCTTACCTGCAACGAAAGCGGGAGCCTTGGATGCGGGGATGGTGATCTTTTCCTTGGTCTTGGGGTTACGGCCAACTCTTTCAGCTCTTTCCTTTACCTTGAAGGAACCGAAGCCTGCGATCTGAACCTTGCCGCCGGTAGCGAGTTCGGATTCGATTGCCTTGAACATTGCGTTAACAGCTGCTTCAGCATCTTTCTTCTTAAGGTTAGCGTTAGTTGCTACAAATTCTACGAGAGTGGACTTGTTCATAATAAATAGTTTCCTTTCAAAAATATATTTTATGCACCTATTATATCATCATTTTTCCCTATTCGCAAGGGTTTTTTGCACTTTTTTCGCCAAATTACGCTCTTTTATGACGATTTTTTGTTATATTTTCTTGGCTTTTTGCCAAAACTCCTCTTTTTCCTCTCGCGGAGTATCGGTTACCGTCTTTCCCGAGGCAATGCAAAGCGCCTCTACCTTCTCGAAGCGGTTAAGGAATTTTTCGTTCGCATTGTAAAGCGCCTGCTCGGAATCAACGCCCGCAAGCCTTGCCGCATTTACAACCGAAAGCAAAAGATCGCCAAACTCCTCTTCGATCTGCGCCTGATCCTTTGTTTTCAATGCCTCGCTAACCTCGTTTACTTCCTCGTAAACCTTTTGCATCGCTTCCTCGGCATCGTCGAAATCAAAGCCCATTTTTCTTGCCTTTTTGCCAAGCTTTTCGGCACGCATAAGCGCAGGAAGCGAGGGTGTTATCGAGCGTAATACCTCGGTATCGCTTTTTTGCTCCTTGGTTTCTCGCTTGATCTTATCCCAGTTTGCCAGCACGTTTTCGCTTCCGCTTACAACCACGTCGCCAAATACGTGCGGATGGCGCACGATAAGCTTTTTGCAGATATCGGTGCAAACGTCGTCGATCGAAAAATTGCCGTTCGCATTCGCGATATCCGAATGGAAAACGACCTGAAGAAGCACGTCGCCAAGCTCCTCGCGCATAATCTCGGGATCGTTCTTATCGATGCCCTCGATCAATTCATAGGTTTCCTCCAAAAGGTCACGGCGAATGCTCGAATGGGTCTGCTCGGCATCCCAAGGACAACCGCCCGGTGCGCGGAGTATTTGCATAATTTCGACGAGATCGTCGAAATCGTATTTTTGTTTTTGAAGCAAAGTTTCTTTTGACATTATTATTCCTCAACGATCGCGTTTTGTTTTTTAAGCCAACCGAGCGAGATAAGCTTTCCTGCGATCCTGTTGCCGAAGGGAAGCAATCTGACCTCGTCTTCCTTGATAGCGCGCAGCAAGAGCACCGACATAACGTAGGAAACGACAAGTGCTATGCCCGAGATAGCAAGGATAAAGAGCGATGCTATCCTCGTTTCGTTGCTTGTATCGGAAATCGCGCCCCAAAGCGCCTTTGCGCCGATATACGCGCCGTATGTAGCGGCGGCAGAGAGCGCACCGCAGATAACGGGACGAGCAAACATTCCGCCAAGCTTTAACTTGACGCCGCATCTTCTGCGGAGGAAGAAGATATCGATAAGCATTACGATGCAATAGCAAACGAGCGACGATACCGGTGCGGCATAAATACCGAGCGGGCTGTAAAGCAAGCCGTATTCAACGCCTGTAAGCACGGCGATGCCGATAAGCACGGCAAAGAACGGAAGATGGGGCTTGCCGTATGCGTTGAGAAGCGAATTCGTGGTAGAAACTATCGAAATAAAGAACACTGCAAACGCGAGCACGCAAAGCGATACCGAAGCCGCATCAAGCGCGGTGATAACGCTTCCGTTTGACATCGCAAGGGGCGATGACCACTTGCTTGCACCGTAAAGGAGCGAAATGCAGTGTCTGCCCGTAACGAGCAAAAACACGCCGCAGGGCACTGCGATTATGCCCGAAACGCGTATCGCCTGTTCGGTAAGACGTGCGGCGTTGGCTGTTTTTTTAACCGCAAGCGCGCCCGAGATAGCAGGCAGAATGCTTGTTGCGATCGGGAAAACAAGCGTTGCGGGAAGAAGGTCGTAAATCGGAACCGAAAGTCCGGTATAAGCCGAATAAAGCGTTTTTGCAACCGCTTCGCTTTCGCCCGAATCAACAAGACAATTGACGATAATAACGGTATCAAGAAACTGCGAAAAATATAATGCCGCCGCGGTGAGCGTTACGGGCAGTGCAACGAGTACGATAAGCTTCATAAGCTTTTTATCGCTGTCGACGGTCGGATCGCTCATATTCGGCTTTGATTTTTTGGTAAATGCGCGGTAAACGAGTATAAACACCATTGCAAAGAAGGTGCCGACCGTTACGCCGCATATCGCACACGCCGCCTGAACGGGTATGCTTGCACCGCTTTGGTTTGCGTAAATAACCGCACCGAGACCTGCGGTGAGCTTAAAGAACGCCTCGATAAATTGCGATATCGCGGTCGGATACATATTGCGCAAGCCCTGAAAATATCCGCGTACAGCCGCACATACACAAATAAAGAACAAAGCGGGAGCGATCATCTGCATCGCCAACGCGCTGTGGGAATGTCCCGTCCATTCTGCGATGTTTGGTGCAAAAATCACAAGCGCCGCCGCAAAGACAAAGCCTATAACGCCAAAAACTATTATCGCAAGCTTGGCAATACGCTTTGCCTCCAAGCCTCTTCCCTTTTCGTTGCTTGCGGCAACCAATTTACTTACCGCAACGGGAAGTCCGCTTGTCGAGAGCATAAAAAGCATTGCATAGATCGAATATGCGGCATTGAAAACGCCGATGCTTTCGCCCAATATGTTGGTGAGCGGTATTTTATAAACCACTCCGATTATTTTTACCGCAAAGCTTGCAACCGTAAGGATGATCGCCTCGCGCAGGAAGCTTCTGCCCTTCTGGGCGGTAGGATTTTTAACTTCTTCGTTCATTTTTTCAGATAAACTCTCTCAAAAGCGAATTTTCGGGGATATACTCATCCGAAATCTGTTCAAAGGGGGCAAGCACCTTAATAAGCGCCTGTGCGTTTTCATAATATGCGCTGTCGCTCTTGACCGTGCTGAGCAGCGCAATGCCGTCATCGTTGAGAATGCTTCTTTCGTAAGGGAAAAAGGTATTTATCTCGACGTCGGCGTATTTACGGAAGGGCTCGATAGCGGTTACCTCGTTCGCCTTCACGTTGTCCCAAAGCGTATAGGTATGCTCGGCACTTGCGGCGCGGTGACGCGAATCACGCACCATTCTGCGGACAAAGCGGCAATCGCTTCCGTCCTTCGCATCGGCATAGAGATAAATACGGAAGATCTCGTGGCTTTGAGGCGCTTTTTCGAAAAGCTCCAGATTCAAAGCATGCAAGCCCTCGATTATTACCAGATCACCCTTTTTCAGTGTGATCTTGCGGTGATCGTCGGTTCTTTTTTTGGTTTTGAAGTCGAATAGCGGAATCGAAGCCTCGTTGCCTTCAAGCAGATCCTTAAAGGTTTGGCGTATCAGATCGGCGCGTAGGCTGTTTATCGATTCGATATCCCGCGTGCCGTCGGGAAGATAAACGCTTTCGTCAAGATTGCGGTAATAATCGTCAAGCGAAACGGTATACGCCCTTCTGCCCGAAGCATTGATAAGTTCGGAAAGCTTGCGCGTTGTCGTCGTCTTACCCGCACACGAGCCGCCCGTGATAAGCACGAGCTTTATCCTCTCGTCATCGACGATGCGTTTTGCGGTATTGATCAGAGTCGTTTCGTAATTGTGTTCGTCCTCACGGATCCTTTTGATAAGATCTTGGTTCAATTAAATTTCATCCTTTCGGTGTTGAGCAAAGAACGCCTTTGCTTCCTCATATCCCAAGCTTTTTTCCATACTGAGATATTCATAAGGATATTTCGGGAAAGCGTGGCGAAGAATATCGTTGCGGTCCTCGCTTACAAGCTTGGTTATCGACCCTGCACCGCAAGCGAATACCGTTGAATGCTCCTCCATCATCAGCACGTTGTAAAGGTTTTCCTTACCCGGCAGAGTATATCCCGTATTTTCGGCGTTGCCGACGGTATTTTTCTGTCTGTAAAGATAATATGGCGAATAGCCGAACGATTTTAATTTTGCGCGTGCATATTCGACAGAGCTTCTCGCAAAATCGCCCTGCGGATCGTAAAAGCCGTCTCCGACAAATCTTATCGTCGCCGCGTTTTTGATGGAAAGAGTATGTACGGTTATGTTTTGGAATCCCATATCAATAACGTCGTCAACGCTCTTTTTAAAGCTCTGTTCGGTATCGCCGGGAAGTCCTGCGATAAGGTCTGCGTTTACAGTATCAAATCCGATTTTCATTGCAATTTCGGCGGCAGAGAAGAATTGCTTGCTCGAATGCTTTCTTCCTATCTGCTCAAGCACGAAATCGCTTGTCGTTTGAGGATTGATGCTTATTCTTTTAACGCCGTTATCCTTTACGGCTTTAAGCTTTTCATAGGTTACGGTATCGGGTCTGCCCGCTTCAAAAGTATATTCAGTGCTTTCGTTAATATCCACGCTTTGGTTGATCGTGGAAAGCAATCTTCCTATCTGGAATTCATCAAGGATCGAGGGTGTGCCGCCTCCGATATAAACCGAACGTACTCGCATACCCAACTTTTTGATCATCTCGCCGGTTTCGCGTATATCGCGCATAAGCTTTTCAAGATAATCGGGTATCAGAGAGAAAAGGCGCGCGTTACTGTAGGAAACGAACGAGCAATAATCGCACCTTGTGGGGCAAAACGGAATAGAAACGTAAAGCCCGCAATCGTTGGGCTTGATATCGGCGAGCATTTTTTGCTGAATGAGCGCCGTTTCAACCGAGAGAGTGGATTTTTCGGTCGACACCTCGTAATCACGGTTGAAAAGGGTTATCACCTGCTCGGCGGTGTATCCTCGGTCGAGATAATATTTTGCGCGCTTTACAGGGCGTAAGCCCGTAATATATCCCCAAGGCAAGCCGAAGCCGAAAAGCTTTTCGCCTGCTTCGAGAAACGCCTTTCCGAGCGCGTTCATGGCATAAAAGTCATCGTTCATCGGAATCGAGGGTGTATACGCGCCCGAGAAGCTGCCCTCGGCGGAAAGGCTTCCGCTGCCCAGAGTCACACGGGCGGTAAAGCAATTTTTTTGAGTTTCCTCAAGATAAAAGCGCGCGTAATTTTCGCTTTCAAAGCCTTCCTTGAACTTTTCGCCGGGGAAATAAAGAAGGCAGAGCGTTTGAAAATAATAATCGTTAAGATACGGGGTGCGGTTATCTATGACAAGTTTCATTTACGAAGCTCCCGTGTATCTATTATTACATTGATAGGGCCGTCATTATGCACCGAAATGTCCATATGTGCGCCGAAAACTCCTGTACAGGTAGGCAACACCTTGCCTATCTCCGAGGCAAGCGCATCGAACATCCTTTTTCCGTCGTCATATTTTGCGGCGTGTGTACAATCGGGACGGAAGCCGCGCGTTACTCTTCCGGCAAGCACAAAATTGGAGATAAGCATAATGCTGCCGCCGACCGCGGACGCGTTAAGCGATAGCTTACCCTGCTCATCTATAAAAACGCGCAAGCCCGAAATTTTATTCGCCATTTTCAAAAGGTCTTCTTCGGTATCGTCGTCAAACACGCCGATATACGCGACCAAGCCCTTTTCGATTTTTGAAACCACTTCGCCGTCCACAACACATTGGGCACTGTGGACACGCTGTACTACTGCTCTCATAAGCTTCCTCTGGAAACCTCACGGACGCCCTTGATGCGATGGAGGTTGGAAATAATATTCTTCAAATGGTCAACGCCGCTGCACTTGATACCGACAAGCGTGAGCGTTTCACCCTCGTTTTCACGGGTTGCAAGCGAAACTATCGCCACCTTCATATCGGTAAGCGCAAGCGTGATATCGGCAATAAGATGCGGTGTATATTCTGCGATAATGCTTAAAACCGCCTCGAAGCTGCCCGTAGTATGGCGATTGAGCTTTTCCGACCACGAAGCGACCACCCAACGGTCCTTATCGTTGGGATTGGAAAGTCCGCTTTGCGCGTTGGGGCAATCGTATTTATGGATAGAAACGCCGTATCCGCGCGTAATATAACCGATAATGCTGTCGCCGGGAAGCGGATTACAGCATTTCGCAAACTTGACGGTACATCCCTCTACGCTGTCGACGATAACGCTGTCGGCGTTGCCGCGTGCACTCTTTTCGTAACGCGAGGAGGTTGTTTCTATCGGTATGACCGGAGCAACAACCTCGGCTTGGGGCGCAACGACGCGCATAAACTCCTCGCGGAGCTTTACGGCAATTTTCGACACCGAAAGTCCGCCGTAGCCAATGTTGTTGTATAGGTCGTCGACGTCGGGAAGCGACAGTCTGTTTGCGAGATTTTTCATGATCTCGTTCTTCTGTGCTTCGGTGTACTGTCTGCCGTAACGCTTTATTTCGCGTTCGAGCTCGGTCCTGCCGACGTTGATATTCTCGGGACGCATTTCTTTTTTGAAATACTGCCTTATCTTGTTTCTCGCTTCGCCCGAGCGGACGATCTTCAGCCAATCTCGCGAGGGGCCCTTTGACGATGCGCTCGTCAATACCTCGACGATCTGTCCTGTTTCGAGTATAGAATCTATCGGCACGATATTGCCGTTTACCTTTGCGCCGACCATCTTGTTGCCGACTGCCGAGTGAATGGCATAGGCAAAGTCGATCGGTGTGCTGTTGTTGGGAAGATTTACAACGTCACCCTTGGGGGTAAATACGAAAATTTCATCTTCGAAAAGGTCTATCTTAAGAGGACGGAAAAATTCATCGGGATCATCGACGTCCTTTTCGGTTTCGACAAGTGTACGGATCCATTGAAGCTTTGCATCGATATCCGCCTTGACCTGCTCGCCTGTTTTATATTTCCAGTGCGCCGCAATACCGAATTCGGCAACCTGATGCATTTCCCAGGTTCTTATCTGAACCTCAAAGGGAATGCCCTCCTTGCCGATAACGGTGGTATGGAGCGAACGGTACATATTGGGCTTGGGTGTCGAGATATAGTCCTTGAATCTGCCGGGGATGGAATTGAACTGCTCGTGTATAATACCGAGCGCGGTATAGCAATCAAGCTCGGTATCGACGATAATGCGCAACGCATAAAAATCGTATATTTCATCGAACTGCTTGCTTTGGTTATACATCTTCTTATAGATGCTGTAAATGGTTTTCACTCTGCCCGAAAGCGTAAACTTTACGTTATAGGACTTAAGACTTTCGGCAACCTTTTCGGTCGCACGGTCAAGAAAGTCCTTGCTTTCGCCGTAGCGTTTTCCGATATCCTCGGATACCTCGGTATAGCCTATCGGGTCGAGATAGTAAAGCGCAAGCGTTTCAAGCTCGTTTTTGATCTTCTGGATACCAAGTCTGTGAGCAAGCGGCGCATAAACGTGCATCGTTTCAAGTGCGATCGATCTTTGCTTTTCGGGAGAGCGTACGTCGAGCGTGCGCATATTGTGCAAGCGGTCGCAAAGCTTTACGAAAATAACGCGAAGGTCCTTGCTCATTGCAAGGAACATCTTACGCAGATTTTCAATGCTTTCATCCTGCTTGGTTTCAAAGGGAATATGGACAAGCTTGGTAACGCCGTCAACGATTTCGGCAACGTCCGAGCCGAATTCCTTTTTGATTACCGAAAGGTCGACCTTTTCGCCGCAATCCTCAACGGTATCGTGCAAAAATGCCGCGCAGATAGAATCGGTATCCAGCTGGAGGTTCAGAACCTCCTCTGCCACCGACAGCGGATGGACGATATATTCCTCGCCCGATATGCGTTTTTGACCCTCGTGAAGCTTTTCCGCATATTCATACGCTTTATATATTTTGTCGTAATCGTATATGCCCGCCTCTTTGATACGGGCAAACAAATCTTCGGCTTGTTTAAGCATTATTTTTCTACCTTTTGTGTTATTCCTGCGCGAACCGTGCGAAGCAGAGGAGATTCATCGATATTGATCTTCCCTGCAGACGGCGTCATAGCTACGACCGCCGCGTTTCTGTCACGGTATTTAAGCGAAATAAGCTTCTGTTCATTTAAAACTTCAAGAATTATCTTTAACTTTGTAAGCGTTACCGGGATATCGTAATCAAATTCAAGCGTTCTTCTTGCTGAGGTAAGCGAAAGCACAGTGCCGTCATGGCCTGCCTCACGGCGTATGAAACGGAATATGTTACGGAAGTCGGCAAGATCGGGAACGTCCTCTTCGGCACCGTTATAGCTGCCACCCGAGGAAAGTATCTTGAAATTGCGCTCGGTCACTCCGATCTCATCCTCATCGCCCATCGCAAGCTTGATTTCCTTAACGAAGACCTGCGGCGTACGGGTTCCCATATATTCATTCATATCGATAGTAAACGCGATATCACAAACGTCTCCGTCGTAATAGGAGAAGCTGTCGAACGGCATACCGAAATTCACCGCATTGAGCGAATAGGTCTTGCCGTTTTCGACGCCCGTAATACGGAAACGTACGTGCTTGCCCTGAGAAAGGGGCACGATATCGTTCAAGGTTACGTTGCGGATCACCAAAACCGGTTGGGGATTGGAAAGGCCGAACGGCTCAAGACGCAAGATCTCGTCTATTGCATCGTCGCTGAGATCACGGAAGTTGACCGCACATTCGATCTCGAGCGGAGAGGTGTGCTCATACTCGCCGAATATCGGATTGGCGTATTCGTTGATCCTTCTGCGGAATTCATCGATCTTCGATCTTTCGATAGAAAGACCTGCGGCGAGCTCGTGTCCGCCGTATTCAAGCAGGCAGTCCCCGCACGAGGAAAGCGCATCCATAAGCGAAAAGCCCTTGATGCTTCGTCCCGAGCCCTTTGCGGCATCTCCGTCAAGCGAGAACAAAATGCAGGGGCGAGAATATTTTTCGGCAATTTTCGATGCAACTACACCGATAACGCCCTGATGCCATCCGTCGTATGCAAGCACAAGGAAACGGTCGTCCTTGTTGGAGTTTTCGATCATCTCAACCGCTTGCTCATAGATCTTCTGCTCGGTGGTTTGGCGGAGCTTATTGATCTCGCAAAGCTCCTCGGCTATCGCGTCCGCTTCGTTTTCGTCCTTGGTAAGCAAAAGCTCGACCGCACGCGAAGCGCAGGCAATTCTGCCCGCAGCGTTGATTCTCGGCGCCAGAACGTAGCCGACGGTTGCGGAGGTTATCTTCTTTACACGTTTGCCGTATTTAACGATACCTGCGCGGCGCATAAGCGCAAGAAGTCCGAGATTTTCGGTTTCGGCAAGCTTTTTGAGTCCGACACCCGTAATACGGCGGTTTTCGTCGATGATCGGCATAACGTCGGCAACCGTGCCGACTGCTATTATATCGGAATAAAGCTCAAGTATTCTTTCGGTATTGCCCTCAAGCGCACAAAGCAGCTTGAACACTACTCCTACGCCGGCAAGGTTGAGGAAGGGGTATTTGCTGTCCTCTCTGTGGGGGTTGACGACTGCAACCGCCTCGGGCAATATCTCGCGGCAGGAATGGTGGTCGGTGATGACCATATCGATACCCACGCTTTTTGCATATTGCGCCTCGGCAACTGCGGTAACACCGGTATCGACGGTAATAATAAGATCTACTCTTCCCTTCATCTTCTCGATAACGGGCAAGCTGAGTCCATAGCCCTCGGAAATACGCTCGGGAATGAAATATTCACATTCAAGTCCGCGTGAGCAGAGGTACAGATAGAGCAACACCGTGCTTGTAACACCGTCAACGTCATAGTCGCCGTAAATGCAAACGCGTTGCTTCTTTTCTATTGCCTCGTTGATTCTCGCCGCCGCTTTGTCCATATCGGGCAAAAGGAAGGGATCGTAAAGCGGCATCGTGTCGCGCGAGAGAAATCTTTCTATATCTTCTTTTTCGGTAAGACCGCGATTTACGAGTATTTTGGCGGTAAGCGGAAAAAGACGGCATTCGGATGCCACTTTTCGGCTTAACTCTTCATCGGTCTGGCGAACAAGCCATTCGCGGTTGTTCATATACTCACCTCTTTACTTTGTTTTAGAAAATGGGACTACTCTTCGACTACCGGCTCCTGTACCGTGAAGTTGACCTTGTAGTCTGCATTGTGGATATATACGCCCGGATAATCCATACCGAGCGAGACCGTTGCGATCGCAATATAGGTACCGTTGGGTGCGACGGCAATACGGTTATAATCGACCTCGGCGGTAATGAGCTTTCGGTCTATCGCCGAAAACGCCTCACGCTCACCGATAAGTCTGATATCTACGTCGTTAAGTATTTGGAAAGTGCTGCCCTCGGGCAGGTTGATTATGTTGATGTTTTCCCTGCTTACCGTATAGGTTCGTACCGCAAGCTTGGGAAGAATTACCTCGACGGCGATTTTCGAAACACCGCTTTCGTTAGTAACACCCTGCGGAAGCATTCCGCCGACCGAATATTCAAAGGTCTTACTGCCGTCAATGGTCGTTTCGTCTATTTCAATGACCAGCTCCTCGAGCGGCAAAAGCGCACTCGGCGAGCCGTAAACGGTTACGTACTGTACCGATTGCTTGACCGTTACGTCCTTTGGATCGAACACTCCGCCGGTAAATGCAACTCTGACAGGCAAAACCTTTTCCTTGGTAACTGTAATGGAAACGTATGCCGTGGTTTCGGAAACGGTTACGTATTTGTTGTTGATTTCTTTTCCGTATTTATCGCGGAGCTTTATTTCACCGTATCCGTAAATATTTTCTTTGATCTCATAACCGTCGAGATTAAAATTGACGTGAGCGCTTTCGATCGTATCAAGCACCGACGAGGGGCCCGAAACAAGCACAGAAAGCGGATTTGCCGTGGCGGTCACAAAGGAAATACCCTCACTCATAACGTATTTGTTTCCGATATCGACCGAAACCGAGATCAGCTCGTTGCGCTGAGTAAATTCGTCAACGAAAACGCTGACCGTTTCAGAGGATTGACCAACGACCTCAATGCCGTTGGGAGAATATACGGTGATGTTAAGTGTCTGGTCTCCCGCCTTTTCGGCTTGAGACACGTCAACAACTGCACGGAAATCGTCGGAAGACAAGGCGTTGAGCTCGTTACGTTTTCCCTTTGCCACAACGGTTATCGTGGAGAACTTCTGTCCCTCCGCAAGGGTAAAGCCCTTTTCCTCACGAAGTGCATCCTCGCCCTCGATAACGACCGGAATACCGTTGAAGGAACGCTCAAAAAGCGTGCTGTCATAGCCGATGGCGTAAATCCAGACGAAAACCGCACCGATAAGTGCCGCCAACAAAAAGATGACCTTTTTTATGCGGGGCAATTTTTCTTTTTTCGAAGAGTTGAATTCTTCGGACGCGGTTTTATTTTTCATTTTTGTTGCCCTTTCTTCCGAAGAATTTGCCTTTTACCACCTGTGCGATATGCATTTTATCCTCGCCCAGGAGATTTGTTGTAAGATAAGATTCAAGCTTAACGCGTGAAATATTGTGATCGAGCACACCGTCGAGCGCGATCGAAACCGAGCCGGTCTCTTCCGAAACAACGAGCACCAAGGCATCGCTGTTTTCGCTCATACCGATAGCCGCACGGTGACGCGTGCCGAGCTCTTTGACTATATCGTTGTTAAACGACAGAGGGAGGAAGCAGCCCGCCGCATATATTCTGCCGTTGCGGATGATCACCGCGCCGTCGTGAAGAGGCGCTTTGTTAAAGAATATATTGCCCAAAAGGAAGGATGTCGTATGTGCATCGATAATGGTACCGGTACGGATGATATCACCGAGACGGGTGTTGCGTTCAAATACGATAAGCGCACCTGTTTTGCTCTTCGAAAGGGCTTCAACGGCAACGCTTATCTCGCCGATAGCCTCACGCATGGCAGCCGCTTCATCGCCGACGACCTTTCCCTTGAAGTTATCGCTCAGACCGCCGACCTTTTCGAGCGCAGAGCGCAGCTCGGGCTGGAAAACGATAACGATTGCAATAAGACCGACCGAAACGACACTGCTTAATATAAAATTGAGCGCACGCATTTCGAGAAGGTCGCTGACCAAAAGCAACAGCAACACAACGCCTACGCCAAGCAAGAGCTTACCTGCACGGCGTCCGCGTACGAATTTTATGATCCAGAACATAAGCAAACCGACAAGCGCGATATCGATGATATCTATAATGCCTATATCTGCAAGCTGGTTTTTGACGTATTCAAGATAATCGAGAAATGCGTTCATTTCGTTTTCCCCTTCGGTCGGTTAATTTATCGGGTTTTATATAGTGCGTATTATTGCTTTGCGAAGAAGTCCTTGCTTTTTAACAATTCCTTTATCGCCTTGCCTCTGTGGCTGATCTGATTTTTTTCTTCCTTTGTCATTTCCGCAAAGGTTTTGTTCATCGGCTCGTAATAGAATATCGGGTCATAGCCGAATCTGCCGTCGCCGCGATATTCATCGATAATGATCCCCTTGCTTTCGCCGTGTGCGTAAAGAGTTTCGCCGTCGGGACGGCAAACGCAGATCGAACAAACGAATTTTGCATCACGGCTTGCTCCGGGCATAGCTTTAAGCAGATTCAGAAGCTTTTCGTTATTTTGCTCGTCGGTCGCGCCGTCACCGGCAAATCTTGCGGAGTAAACACCGGGAGCACCGCCGAGCGCATCAACGGCAAGTCCGCTGTCATCGGCAATGGCGACAAGTCCGCTGTATTCGCAAAGCGCCCTTGCCTTTATAAGCGCATTACCGTCAAAGCTGTCGGCATCCTCGATAATTTCGCCCTGAAAGCCGGTCTCCTTGATGGTAAGAAGCTCGACCTCGACACCCATCTGCTCGAATGCCGCGCGGAATTCGCTGACCTTATGCGAGTTGTTGGTTGCAAGAACTATTTTTATCATTCTCTTTCGTCCTCGAAAAACGCGTTGATGAATTCATTCGGGTCGAAGGGACGGAGATCGTCTATGCCCTCTCCGACACCGATAAATTTAACGGGAATGCCGAGCTCACGCTTGATGGCAAGGATTATACCGCCCTTTGCGGTACCGTCAAGCTTGGTGAGAACAAGACCGGTGATATCTGCCGCCTTGCCGAATTCCTTCGCCTGAATAAGCGCGTTCTGACCTGTAGACGCATCAAGCACGAGAAGAGTTTCACGGGTGCTTCCGGGCGCTTCGCGGTCGATAACGCGGTTGATCTTTGCAAGCTCGTCGATAAGGTTCTTTTTGTTATGCAATCTGCCTGCAGTATCGACGATAAGCACGTCGACGTTTGCCTTCTTGGCAGCCGAAACCGCATCGAAAACGACAGCCGCAGGGTCTGCGCCCTCGTTCTGGCGGATTATCGGCACACCGTTGCGGTCCGCCCAGATGGTCAACTGCTCGGCTGCTGCCGCACGGAAGGTATCCGCGGCGGCAAGCATTACCTTTTTGCCTTCTTCTGTAAGACAATGGGTGATCTTGCCGATAGACGTGGTCTTGCCGACGCCGTTTACGCCGATGATGAGGATAACGTTAAGTCCGCTTCCGAAAACAAGGCTTCCGCTTTCTCCGACCGATTCGGTAAGAATAGCGCGGAATTCCTCACGTGCAAGCGAGGTTTCCTTGATCTTCTTTTCCTTCAGGCGCGTGCGAAGCTCCTCTACGAGATAATCGGAGGTCTCAACGCCCACGTCCGCCATAATAAGCAGATCCAAAAGCTCGTCGTAAAAATCGTCGTCGACCTTATCGTAGGATGAAAAAAGATCGTTTACCGGTTTTAAAAGCGCATCCTTTGTCTTTTTAAGGCCGCTTTTAAGCTTATCAAAAAATCCCATTGCTGTATTTGCTCCTTAATTTAAAAACGGAAAATGTTATTCGGCATACTCCTTGATAATATCGTCGAGCTTTGCCATATTAAGCTTCATAAAGTCGGAAATACCCTTCTGACGCATGGTTATGCCGTAGATCGTATCGGCTCTTTCCATTGTGCCGCGGCGGTGCGTGATGAGGATATACTGTGTCTTGTCGCTGTTGCGGCGAACGTAAGACGCAAGCTTGACGATATTAACGTCGTCAAGCGCACTTTCGATTTCGTCGAATACACAGAAGGGCGAGGGGTTAACTCTTTGCAACGCAAGATAAAGCGAAATTGCGGCAAAGGATTGCTCACCGCCCGAAAGAAGCGAAATCGAACGTACGCTCTTTCCGGGTACCTTAAGCACGATATCGATACCGCATTCCAACGGAAGCATCGGGTCGGTCAATTCTGCCCTTGCACTGCCGCCGCCGAAAAGCTCGGTAAAGACCGCATTGAATTCGGTATTGATCTTTTCAAAGCATTCAAGGAAGGTTTCCTTCATACCCGACGCAAGCTTTGCGATAGTACGGTCAAGCGATGCGCGAGTCTTGTTAAGGTCCTCGGTCTGGGTGGTAAGGAAATCATAGCGTTCCTTGGTCACGCGGTATTCCTCAACCGCGTTTACGTTTATAGTGCCCATTGCACGTATCTTCGCCTTGAGAGAAGCAAGACGGGTCGCGCCCTTATCCATGCTTTCCTTGGGAAGACGGAATTTTTCGGCATCCGAATAGGTAAGCTCGTATTCGTCCCAGAGCTTGCCTGTAACGGTATCGAATTCGGTATTGACCGAGGTGCATTTCATTTCTGCCTCGGTTACGTTGCGGAAGGCTTCTTCCTTTGCGGCGGAAACGGTCTTTTGCTTCGCGCGCATCTCGTTTAACTGCTTTTCCTTTTCTTCTCTGCCCGAAATAAGATCGTTCAGACGTTTTTCGCAGCTTGCTATGATCGCATCGCATTCACCGCATTCTGCGTTAAGACGACCGATCTCGGCAACACATTCCTTGATGACCGCTTCGGATTTTTCGATAGCGGCGCTTGCAACGGTAATTCTTGCCTTCAGCTCGGTTTCGCGGCGTTTGGTAAGTTCAAGTCGCTCGTTTGCAACTGCAACCTCGTTTTTAACGGTAAAGAGCGACATTCTCGCCTCGCTCACCGCGGCAAACGCGGTCTCCTCTGCCTTTTTAAGGTCTTCCGCAGTAAGGCGTGCGCTTTCCCGCGCCTCTGTTGCGGCGCTTATCGCATTGTTAAGCTGAACCGATTCAGCCATAATGCTTTGCAATTCCGCTTCGAGATTTTTAAGCATTTCGCCGCCCGACGAAAGCGATGCGATTCGTGCATCCTCTTCGTCGATTCTTTGCTTCAACGAATCGGAAATCGCCGCCTTGCTTGCCTTGCTGCTGTTCGATGCAGAAAGCGAAACGCGCAACGCTTCGAGTGCGCCGTCTGCCTCCGAGCATTCCTCGTTTATCTTTTCGCGCTTTAATTCAAGCGCTTTGATCTTTTCTTCGCGCGCTTTGATGCTTTCGCCCAAACGCTCGATATCCATAGCACGGGTGAACACGCCGACCTTAACGGCGGATGAACCGCCGGTATAGCTACCGCCCGCGTTGATTATCTGACCGTCAAGAGTAACAGTCTTGATCTTAAAGCCGCTCTGACGTGCGATCGCAGATGCGGAATCGATATTATCGGCAACGACGGTTCTTCCGAGCAGGTCGTTAACGACACCCTCGAACTTTTTGTCGTACTTAGCCAATTCGGATGCGATGCCGATATAGCCCTTCATATCCTTGATAGCCGAAACGTCGCATTTTTTGCCGTTTACGCTTTCGAGAGGAAGGAAGGTCGCGCGGCCGAGCTTGTTTTCCTTAAGATAGCGGATACAAGCCTTTGCATCCGATTCCTTTTCGACAACGATGAACTGGACCGATGCGGCAAGCGCGGTTTCAAGAGCGATTATATGCTCGTTTTCAGAGGATATGATATTCGAAACGGTACCGTAAAGACCGATTTTCTGACCGTTGTTTTTGATCTCGCCGGAGGTGCAATCGTTGATAACGCGCTTTACGCTTTCTGAATAGCCCTCCAAAAGATTTTCAAGGCGGATAAGCTGATCTCTTCTCTGCTCCTCGCCCGAAACGGCAATCTTTTCGGCGGTTATCTCGTCGCCTGCGGCACGAAGCGCCTGAAGCTTGCTTGCACGCTCGTAATCGAGAGAGATGATCTTATTTTCGGTATCGTTGATAGTCTTGTTGATTTCCGCAAGCGCCTTTTCAGCCTGTTCGAGCTCTGCTTTGAGCGCGTTTCTTCTTTCCATCGCGGAAGCAAGAAGCACTGCGGTTTCGTCGGCATTGCGGCGCTCTGCCTCGAGAGACGCGTTTCTTGCCGCTTCAAGTGCCGTCAATTTGCTTTGCTCGGCGGTAAGAATAGCAAGTCTTGCGGTCGCCGATTCGCTTTCCTTATCGGCGTTAAGAGATGCGGCACGCGCGTTTTCGTAATCCGATTCTGCCTTTGCGGCATCGGCTTCAAGCGCGCGCGATTTTTCCTCGAGCAATTCCTTTGCGCTTACGCAAACAGCGGTATTTTTTTCGACCTCCGCCAATTCGGCATTCGCCGAAGCAACGGTAGCCTTTGCCTCGCTTGCGGAATCCTCGGCGTGGGCGATATCGTTGGTGCAGACTGCCTTTTTGCCCTCTGCCTCGCCCTTTTTATGAACTGCCTCGGTCTTTTCGCGCTCGCATTCGCTCATTATGCGCGAAAATTCATAGGTTTCGTTAAGTATTCTGTCGGTTGCCTCGTCGCAGGATGCCGCTTCTCTTTCAGCGGTATCAAGCGCTATTTTAGCCGCCGCAAGGTCGGTTTCGCATTCAACGCGGCGCTTACGGAGATGATCCAGTCTGTCGAGCCACAGAGTGATCTCGATGCCCTTCTTTTCCTCGCTCAAAACAAGATATTGCTTTGCGTTTTCGGCTTCCTTTGCAAGCGGGCCGATGCGCGAGGAAATTTCCGAAAGGATGTCGTTAACACGAACGAGATTGTTTTCGGTATCACGCAATTTACGCTCTGCCTCGAGCTTCTTGTAACGGATCTTCGAAATACCCGCCGCCTCTTCAAAAATACTGCGGCGCTCATCGTCCTTTTGCGAAAGCACCTCGGCTATCTTACCCTGACCGATTACGGAATATCCCTCTCTGCCGATACCGGTATCGTAAAAGAGCTCGTAGATATCCTTAAGACGAACCTGCTTTTTGTTTATGTAATATTCGCTTTCGCCGCTTCGGTAAAGCTT
Source organism: Clostridia bacterium (assembly GCA_017561145.1). Classification (GTDB taxonomy): domain Bacteria; phylum Bacillota; class Clostridia; order Oscillospirales; family CAG-382; genus Coliplasma. The sequence goes on from JAFZDO010000041.1 coordinate 45,026, forward strand.
TCTCGTTACCGAAACCTCGGTATTATCCGAAAGGCGGTATGCTCCGCTTTCGCTTTTTGCGGTATCCTCACCCTGTTCTTCTTCGCTTTCGATGGTGATATGATTTGCGCGGTTATATTCCTCCTCGGTGTCGATAAAAAGCGTTACCGACGAGCAGTTTGCCGCCGCACGGGATGCGGTACCGTTAAAGATAACGTCCTCCATACGGCTACCGCGAAGAGATTTTGCGCTCATTTCGCCCAAAACCCAACGAATCGCGTCGGAAATGTTCGATTTACCGCTTCCGTTAGGGCCGATTATCGCCGTAACACCGCTGTCAAAGCTTATTCGCGTTTTATCGGGGAAGGATTTAAACCCCTGCATTTCTATTGCTTTAAGGCGCATTTCTTACACACTCCTTTTTGTCAATTTCGGTTCAAACCGAGTCGTTTCGGTTGCGTAGATATCTACCTCGACGGCACCCGTTTGATTTTTGATGCGCTCGATCGCGCATCCGCTGTGTCCGTTAAGCATCGAAATATCGTTTTTCCTGATGCCTACTTGAAGCGTCTTGCCGCGGCAGTCGCCCGCCTTTTCGGCAATGATCTCGGTATACACGCAGCTTTTGACCAACTCGCCGATCGACGGGTGGTTTGCTCCGTAGCGCGCATTTTTAAGATTTTCCGAGGCGTGAAGTCCGACACGCAAGACCTTTACGCCCGAATCGAGAAATATTTTATAGCATTTCGCGGTACGCTCAACGGCCTCGTCAAGCGCAAGCGGCTTATATTCACCGTTTTCCGTCATATCGCAAAGTCTTGTATCCTCGAATACGACAGTCGGATATATTCTTGCCTCGCCCGCACCCATTTTTACGATATCCCTTGCGGTCTGCAATTCGTCTTCAAGCGTCGAGCCGGGAAGCCCGATCATCATCTGTCCGCCGAAAACAAAGCCGTTTTCGGTTATCATTTTTGCCGATTCAAACGAGCTTTTCGCCGTATGTCCGCGGCTCGATGCGGCAAGCACTCTATCGGACGTGCTTTGAACGCCGAGCTCGATATTTCTTACGCGGTATTTAGCAAGAAGCTTCAGAATTTCTTCGTTGATGCAATCGGGACGCGTTGATATTCTTATGCTTTCGGCAACGCCCTTGTCGATATATTCGTTTGCGACCTCAAGAAGCGCTTCCATACGGTTTCTGTCGATCGCGGTAAAGCTTCCGCCAAAAAACGCGATCTGGCTTTCGGCAAAATCACCGAAGCCGTTTTCGAGCATCGCACGAAGCTCTTTTATTTCCTCGTCCGGTCTTTTGTCACTGTCAACTCCGGTGATCTTCGTCTGTGAGCAAAAGACACAGCAATTCGGACATCCGGCGTGGGGAACGAAGAAGGAAAAGTTACGATGGGTCTTCATCCAATTCACCGAGAAGTATGAGCGCTTCGTGCGCGGCGGCTTGCTCCGCCTCACGCTTCGAGCGTCCGCTTCCCTTTCCGAGCAGGTTGGAATTCAAAAATACCTCGTAATGGAAAACTCTGTCGTGGGGAGGACCCTCCTCCAGCACGAGCGAGTAGGACAAAACCTCCTCGGGAGTTTGCTGAGCGATTCTTTGCAAACGCGATTTATAATCCTCTGTGCCCGTCTTGATAACGGTTTCCAGCATTTTCGTAATGAACGGAAGCACGAACGCCTTTGCATTCTCCATACCGCCGTCAAGATATATCGCCGCAATAAGCGCCTCGAAGGCATCCGAAACGGTGCTCTTTCTGTGGCGGCCTCCGCTTGCAAGCGATTCTCCCTTGCCGAAAAGCATATAATCGCCAAGATTCAAACTGTTTGCAAATACCGCAAGCGTGTCCTCGCACACGAGCGCCGCGCGCGTGCGCGTAAGAAAGCCCTCGTCTGCTTCGGGAAAGCGGTTGTAAAGGAATTCTGCGGTGATGATCGAAAGTATCGAGTCACCGAGAAATTCGCTTCGCTCGTTGCTAACCGAAAATCCTCTTTTGCGGTTTTCGTTGCAATAGGAGGAATGGGTAAGCGCAACGGTAAGGAGAGATTTATCCTTAAAGGTGTAATTTATTTCTTTTTCAAGAATGAAAAAATCCTTTTCTTCACTCATTGGAAGCAGCCTCCGAGGAATCTTCGGTCTTTTTTGCTATGTTTTCGGCGATCTTTTCGATAGTGCCGTTCTTGCAATAGAGCAATACCTGCTTTATTGCGGAGCGGAAGGAATATGCATCCGAGCTGCCGTGTGCCTTGACGACAGGCTTTGCGAGTCCCAAAAAGGGCGCTCCGCCGTATTCGGACGGATCAAGACGCTTTTTAAGGCGCTTCGTGTGCTTCAACGTCATTGCGCCGGCAACGGTTGCCACCGCGGACGCGTGGAAAAGATCTCTAAGGGTTTTCGACATAAATTTCGCCATACCCTCGATAAGCTTGAGTGTGATATTGCCGGTAAAGCCGTCGCATACCAAAACGTCGCAGCATCCAAAGGGGATGACCTTGCCCTCGCAGTTGCCGACGAAATTGATCGTTTCATCGCTCGACAAAAGCGCGTGCGCATCGACGTAAAGCTGGGTGCCCTTGTGCGGCTCGGTGCCGTTGTTGAGCAGACCTACGCGAGGGCGCTCCACTCCAAGCACGTTTTCGGCGTATATCGAGCCCATACGGGCATAAAGATCCAAAACCTCGGGTGTTGCATCGAGATTCGCGCCGCAGTCGAGAAGAACAAACGGAGTTTCAAGAGGGAGCACCGAGCCGAGTGCGGCACGGCGTACGCCCTTGATACGGCGGATTATGAGCGATGCAGCGGTGAAAAGCGCACCGGTGTTGCCCGCGCTGACGACTGCGTCCGCAACGCCGTCCTTGCAAAGCTTACACGCGATAACGAGCGAGGAATCGCTCTTTTCCTTCATCACCTTACCGGGGTCGTCGGTCATATAAACAACGCTTCCGGCAACCTGAGTGGTTACGTTTTCGGGCAACGGGGGAAGCTCGTTGATCGCTTCCTCGGTACCGACGAGTATAAGGCTTAAGCCTTCGTTTGCGAACTCGCTTGCGGCGTTCAACGCGCCCTTGGCAAGCTCGCTTGCGGAGTTATCTCCGCCCATTATATCAACTGCTACGGTTATTTTCATTTTACCTTAGCTCCATTTATAAAAATTATTTGCCTTCGCTCCAGCCGCAATCGTTTTTGCAGTAATAGAATTCGCGGTTTTTCTTCTTCAGAACGACTGCCGAGCATTTGGGACAGCGACGCTCGGTGGGAAGATCCCACGAGGAGAATCCGCACTTGGGATAATCCTCACAAGCGTAATAAACCTTGCGGCTCTTCGTCTGCTTGACCATAATGCGCTTTCCGCAATCGGGACAAGCGATACCGCTGTCGCGGCGATAAGGCACCGCGGTTTTACATTCGGGATAGTTACGGCACGCAAAGAAGTTGCCGTGAGGACCCTTGCGAAGAAGCATATCGCTTCCGCACTTGGGACATTTTTCGTCGGCAAGCACCTCTGTCTGGGGCTTTTCCTGCTCCTCGTGCTTTTCTTCCTCGCCGCCGAGACGCTTGGTGTTTTTACATTTGGGATAATTGGGGCAAGCTGCGAATTTGCCGTACTTGCCGGTTCTTTCGACCATTATAGCGCCGCACTTTTCGCACACGATGCCGGTTTCTACCTTGGGGATCTCAACACGCTCGCTTCCGAGAGTCTTTTCCGCCTCGTCGAGCTGAGCGCTGAAGTGACGGTAGAATTCCTCGAGCACGTCGATATATTCGCTGACGCCCTCTTCGATCTTATCGAGATCCTCCTCCATTTCGGCGGTGAACTTGTAGTCAACGATATGCGAGAATGCCGTTTTCATGGTTTCGGTGGTGATAACGCCAAGCTCGGTGGGGATCAATATCTTTCCGTCGCGGCGGATATATCCGCGCGAGATTATCGTGGTAATGGTCGCGGTATAGGTCGAAGGTCTGCCAATGCCCATATCCTCGAGCGCTTTACTGAGAGAGCCTTCGGTGAAGCGCATGGGAGGCTGAGTAAACTTTTGCTCGGGCTCGATACCGTTTGCGGTAAGGACGTCGCCCTCGTTAAGCTTGGGAAGAGCATCCGTTCCCTCCTCCTCGGGATTTTCATCGCCTATATCGCCGTAGACCGCCGCAAATCCGCGGAATTTAACGGTATGACCGTTTGCACGGAAGATGCATCCTCCCGAAACGATATCTGCGGTAACTGTGTCCAACAGCTCGGGCGCCATCTGTGAAGCGATAAAGCGATCCCAGATAAGCTTATAGAGCTTGTACTGATCGTTACTTATCTTGCCGCGCAGAGATTCGGGAGTTATGGTCGGATCGGTGGGGCGGATAGCCTCGTGCGCGTCCTGCGCGTTCTTTTTAAGCTTGTATTTATTCGGGGTTGCGGGATAATACTCCGCGCCGTAATTTTCAACAATAACGGCCTTTGCCGCCTCACGCGCTTCATCGGAGATACGTATCGAGTCGGTACGCATATAGGTGATAAGACCGTGGGTGCTCTTTTCACCGATATTAACACCCTCGTAAAGCTCCTGAGCGATAAGCATGGTCTTTTGCGATTGGAACGAAAGCTTGCGGTTCGCATCCTGAAGCAGAGTCGAGGTGATAAAAGGAGGTGCGGGACGGCGTTGCTTAACGGCACGCTTGACCGATTCCACCTTGAAATCGCCACCGTTTATTGCCGCAAGGACAGATTTCACAGCCTCTTCGTTTGCAAGGTCGAGCTTCTTTCCGTCACGGCCGAAAAACTTCGCCTTGAACATCTCGCCGTCCTTGGTGATGAATATTGCGGTGATCACCCAATATTCCTCGGGTACGAAGGCTTGGATCTCCTGCTCGCGTTCTACAACGATCCTTGTTGCGACAGACTGAACACGGCCTGCGGAAAGTCCGTTCTTGATGTGCTTCCAAAGAAAAGGACTGATCTTATAGCCCACAAGGCGGTCGAGAATTCTTCTGGTCTGTTGGCTGTTGACCAGATTCATATCGATATCGCGCGGGTGCTTGATAGCCTCCTTGACCTTGTTTTTGGTAACCTCGTTGAACGTGATGCGCTTCGTCTTCGCAGGGTCGAGCGCAAGAACGTTCGCGAGATGCCAGCTTATTGCCTCGCCTTCGCGATCGGGGTCGGCTGCAAGGAATACGCGATCAGCCGCCTTTGCTTCCTTGCGGAGCTCGTTTATAAGCTCGCCCTTGCCGCGGATGTTAATATATTGCGGCTCGAATCCGTTTTCGATATCTATACCGAGCTTGCTTTTGGGAAGGTCGCGTACGTGTCCTTTTGAGGACTTGACCTTATAGCCCTTACCGAGAAAGCCCTTGATTGTATTCGCCTTATACGGCGATTCGACGATTACGAGTGTGTTCATCAAATTTCTCCTGTTGATTTGCGTGTTTTATGATAACGGTGATAGTCTGTTAAAATTTGGAGGAAACGAATCTTCCGCCCGGACAGGCGATTATCTTTCCGTCTATCTCCATAAATGTCAGCTCGGTCATAACCTCGGCAATGCCGATGCCTGTGCGAGCCGATATCTCGTCGGCGGTCACCGCGCGCGGACCCTTTAAAACGGTCATTATGCGGTCGGCGATCTCGCCCGAAAATTGCTTTTCCTGAGGCATTTGCTCGGAAGCCTCATCTCCTTTGAGCTCTTCGAGCTCCGGTGCCGAAGCCTTAAAGCTCTCCTCGACGGCAACAGGCTTTGCCTTGGGTTTTGCGGTCTTTTCCTTCTTTTCGGCCTTGCTGCCGTAGGATTTAAGCTGTTCGGTAAGCGAAGGCTCGTAGGTTTTGATCCTTTCGGGATATTCGAGCATGAGAGCGCTTAATACGTCCATCGGCTCGGTCGCCGCGGGGATACCTGTTTTGATCAGCTTGTTCGTGCCTGCGTTTTCGGCGCCGATCGCACCGGGCACCGCAAACACCGCACGTCCCTGAGACGTAGCGTGGCGGGCGGTTATAAGCGCACCGCTCGTTTCGCCCGCTTCGGCAATAACGACCGCGTTGCTTATTCCGCTTATAATTCTGTTACGGTTGGGAAAATCGGCTCTCGTACGCGGAGCACCGGGATAGAGCTCGCTGATAACGAGGCCGCGTTTATATAAGGTTTCGAACGCTTTAAGGTTTTCCTTGGGATAAATATCTCCGATAGGGTTTCCGAGCACGGCTACGGTATATCCGTCTGCCATGACCGCACCGCGGTGAGCGGCGGTATCGATACCCTTTGCAAGTCCGCTTATTACGTAAGCTCCGCTTTTCGAAAAGTTATAAGCGAAGCTTTCAGCCGTCTGCTTGCCGTAATCGGTCATATTTCTTGTACCGACTATCGCAACGCAGGGCGTTTTGTTAAGATCGCGGAAATTGCCGATCGAATAAAGTGCGACGGGCGGCATTTCGATGCTGCGCAATTTTTCGGGATAAAGCTCGTCATAATAGCCCGTGATCCTCACCCCGAGAGCTTCACAGCGCTTCAACACCTCAAAGGCGGAAGAATTATCCTTGCTTTCAAGGCGCTTGATATACTTTGACTTCGATTCTCCGAGAAAGGAAAAATCCTCGCAATTGTAAATTTCCTCGATGCTTTGGAAACGGTTGAATATATCGCTCACCAAGCGGCTGTATAAGCCGACCGCCTGCTGAAGCCAGATGTAGAGCACTTGATGTTTCATTGCATTCCCCCACGCTTCGCTTCCCAAAGCAATACCGCAGAAGCTATCGCGGCGTTAAGGCTTTCGGTCTTGCCCGACATCGGAATTATCGCGGTCATGCTACAGGCATCGATAACCTCGGACGAAAGCCCGTTGCCCTCGTTACCGACTGCAAAGATATCGGTCGCTTCGATTTCAAATCTGCCGAGTGTATATGCGTTTTCGTTAAGCGCAGCGGCGATGACACGCCTGCCTTGCGACTTTAACGATTCTATCGTTTTTACGGTGTCGGGACAAACGAATATTTCACCGGTAAACATTGCGCCCATCGTCGCGCGGACGGTTTTGGAGGAAAATACGTCTGCGCATCTGCCGCAAAGCAGAACGGGACAGTCAAGCGCTGTCGCAGTACGCACGACCGTACCGACGTTGCCGTTGTCCTGAAGGTCGACAAGCATTATCGCGTTGCCCTTTACGCTTTGAGAGAGCTTTTCGCAATCATCCTGTACGAAGGCGACGTTATCAAGATATTCCGAAACGGTAAAAATGCCCTGCGGAGCCTTTTCCTCCGTGAGCTTTTCATAGACCGCATCGGTCACCTCGAAAATATCGCAATCGGCGCCGTCTATAAGCGACGCATACTTTTGCAAAGCATCCTCGCGGACGAAGAGCATCTTAGGGGTGTTGCCTGCCTTAAGATATTCCTCCAAAAGGTGCACGCCCTCAAAACAGAAAAGGCGCATCTCTTCCCTTTTGCGCTTATCGCGCAGTGCGCTGATATTCTTTATGGTCGGATTATTTCGCGATTCTATTCTTTTAACCATAATTTTCCCTAAAAAAGAAAGCATACTATTATATTATATAATAATAGTACGCTTTTTAATTATTGTCAATATTATTTTAATATTATTCTAACATTTTTTTGCAAGCAAAATACGATCGATCTTCGAATAGTCGCGCAATACCGCAACACTGTATCCGTTTTCCTGCAAAATGCGTGAAACGTCCTCGCACTGGTCGATGCCGATCTCATAAATAAGTATGCCGTCTTTTTTAAGAATATGGGGCACCAACGCTGTAACGATACGGTAATATTTCAATCCGTCCTCGCCGCCGTCAAGCGCAGTATCGGGCTCAAAGCCGACCTGCGGAGAAAGCGTCTGGATATCGTCGGTCGGAATATAAGGCGGATTGCAGATAACAAGGTCCAAAGGACGCTCGATAAGCGAAGCAAGCTCGATATAATCGTCCTCGTCAAGAGCATCGAAGCGGCGGACGGAAACGTTTTTCTGATCCTCAAGATTCTTTTCGGTATAGGGCAGAGCCTTTAACGAAAGCTCGAGCGCATAGCCGCTGACAGTGGGCTTTTCGGCAGCGATCGCCTTTGCGATACAGCCGCTTCCGCTGCAGATATCGGCAAAAAGATCGCCGTCCTTAAGCACGCCCAAAGCCGCCTTTACGCCTATTTCGGTATCGCTTCTCGGAATGAAAACGCCGTCGCCGACGTTTATCTCATAACCGTAAAAATTGCATTTTCCGAGCACGTACTGCAAGGGCTTTCCGAGCGAAAGCTCGAAAACCGCGCCGCTTATAAAGGGATCGATAGAACGCGAAACCTCATCGTCAAGATGGGCGAGAAGATGACCGCGCTCGACCTTCAGAGCCTCGCAAAGCAGCATATCGGCAATAACGTCACCCTCATCGGGAGAAATTTCAAGAAGCATTTCGCGCAGCTTTGCGCGGTATTGTTTAAGCGTCAATTTTTTCCTCCTCGGCGGTGCCGTTTTCTGCGTTATTTTCGTTATTTTCGGTGTTTTCAACGGTTTCGGGAGTCTCGGCTTCCTCCGAGTCCTTTGCGGTTTCCTTTTCCTTCTGCCATTCCTCCATAGTCGCAAGACATTCGTCATAGAAGCCGGGGAAATCATCGGGAAGAGCGCATTTGAGCGAGGTTATGCCGACCTCGATAATATCGTCGGTAGGCTCACGGGTGGTAAGGTTCTGCATCCAGAGACCGGGGCGCGAAAGTGCGCGGATAAGCGCGTTATCGTGTCTGCCCGCATAGCGGATAAATTCATAACCTATGCCGACCGTAAGGGGCAGGAGCGCGATCTTGAGCAGACTGCGGAGCCATACGGTTTCAACAGCCCAAAGGAAGATTATGCCGACAGCGATCGAAAGGATGATCATCGAGAACATAAAGCTTGTACCGCAACGAGGGTGGAAGCGCGAGTGCTTTTTAACGTTTTCAACGGTAAGCTCGTCGCCCGCCTCATAGCAGAAAATGCTTTTATGCTCTGCACCGTGGTACATATAAACGCGCTTCATATCGGGGATAAGAGCGGTAAGCCAGATGTAAAGAATAAAGATGATCACCTTAAAAACGCCCTCGACGATATTGCGCCATACGTTTTCGACGGCACCGTCAAGATTGGGGATATTATCAAAAATAAGACCGCCCAGAAACGTGGGAAGAAAGATGAAAAGTCCTACGGCAAGTGCCAATCCGAGCAAAAGCGAGATTACGGAAATAACGCTTATAAGCCATTTTCCGCCGTGCTTTTCAAGCCATTTGTCAAGCTTGGAGGTGGATTCCTCGTCGGTTTCGTCAAGACCGAGCATATCGGTGCCGGTGGTGATGGTGGAGAAGGACATTACCATCGATTCAACGAAATTAACGACACCGCGAATAAGAGGCCATTTAAGAATTTTGCATTTGTCGGAAATAGATTTGTTTCCCTTTCGGGTAACCGATATTTTTTTGTTATCCAGTCTGCGTACGGCGATTGCGGTGTGCTGCTTGCTTCGCATCATAACGCCTTCGACGATAGCCTGACCGCCTACCGCGCCGCGGCGTGCGGAAAGACCGCATCCGCTGTTTTCGGCAGCATTTTCTTTTTTACTCATTTTATCCTCACATAGCAGTTGATTTTCTATCGATTTTGTATTATACTATATAAAACCTAAAAATAAAACCCCTTTTTTGAAAATTTACAAGAATTTAACGGAATATACTTATGCAGGAAAAGATTTTCACAAAAAATGATAGCGGATTTATCTGCGGGCATTGCGGTAAAGAGGTTCCTCCGTTGGGCTACAGCTCGCGCAATCACTGCCCGTTTTGCCTTTATTCGAAGCACGTCGACGTCAACCCCGGTGACAGAGCGGCGGAATGCGGCGCTATGATGCGCCCGAGTGCCGTTACCGTCAATTCCAAAAAGGGCTTTATCATTACCCACAAATGCGTTAAATGCGGCGCCGAGAGAAACAACAAAATGCAATCCGACGACGATACCGCTTTGCTCATAAAGCTTACAAACCCTTACAATCTGGAGAATTACGAATGAACGAAAACAACATTTCCTCTGCCGAAGGCACAAAGGAAAACAATAAAAGCAAAAAGGAAAACCGCTTTTATACGCTCAAGCTTTTAGCGGTCACCGTCATCGCCTTCATCGCGGCGCTTCTCTTCCGTCGGTCGATGGGCATTGTTGCGATGATACCGATATCGCTTGTTATCTGCGGTCTTACCGCGCTGATAGATATCGGCTATATCACAAGAACGGCAATAGTCGGAATTACGGTGTTTATGCTTAATTCGATCGAAAACAAAAACATGGAGATCGCAATAGTATATTCCGCATTATGTATACTGACCACCCTTCTTGCAAGCTACTCTGTATACAAGATCAAAGCAAGCAAAAAGATCGGTATCCCCATCGCATCGGCAAGCGGGTTGCTTTGCATCGTGCTGAGTCTTAATTTTATCGGAAACCCCTTCTCTGCCATGGCGGCGCAGGATATCATTACCCCTTATACCGATGAAAACTACCCCGTTAACGAAAACGCGGCGTTGGGCGTTTTTGAATTCTCCGCGATATATTACGACTATACCTTAGACGCCTATTGCGTAGATGCGAAAAGCAACAAATACCCCACGGAGCCTTCCCCGATATCGGTCAATGGCGACGTGCTTTACGACAGCTTTTATTACCTTATGGAGAGCAAGATAAGTCGGGTGTACGAATCGGATTTATCCGCAGTATTGCGAGAAAATCTGCCCGATGCACGCTTCGAGGTCAGCTTTGACGGCTTTGTGTCGTTGCCCGGCGAAGCGATCCTTTCCGCAGAAAGCGGTGCGCTTTATAACAACGTGCGCTACGATATTTTTATCAGCGGTATCCAGACCGGCGAAGCGATGAAAAAGGCAGTCGAGGAAATGGTAAACGTTATCGATGCTTCGGGCATCGGCTATGCTCAGCTTACCTTTAAAAGCGGCATCGGTCTTTGGACGAGAAGATGCGTCACCGTTACCCCTTATCACCCCACGGGACGTTATACTCCCAAGATGACGTTCGTCCCCGTTCTTAACACAAATGAGTTTTCCGAATATCTTCGCTACACTCTTTTAGAAAATTAATTATGTAAACCGCTTGGTTTTTTTCGAAAGGAAAATCCGAGCGGTTTTTTATATTAACGCCGACATCTGGCAACAATATCTTCAGCTACATATACTTTTACAAAAAGGAGTGTTTAACGTTGAAGATGCAAAACGGCGAAGAGGGCATCCGCCGAGGGGACATATACTACGCCGACCTCAGCCCCGTTGTCGGCTCGGAGCAGGGCGGGGTGCGCCCCGTGCTTATCGTGCAGAACGATATGGGCAACCGTTACAGCCCGACCGTTATCGCGGCTGCAATAACGAGCAAGACGGGCAAAACCAAGCTTCCGACACACATCGAGGTTTCGGCAGACTGCGGATCGCAGGGTGAAAGCTGCGGGTTGGCAAAAAACTCGGTGGTTTTACTTGAGCAGATACGAACCATTGATAAAAAGCGACTGAAGGAGCGCATGGGCAAGCTCGACGACCGAACGATGCAGCAGGTCGATTCGGCGATCGGAATAAGCTTCGGCCTGAACTGACAGTCTTTATACTTTTCAATAGGAAAAGGCGCCCGTTTGAGCGCCTTTTTGCTTTTTATTATTTCTTATGCTTGAATATCATAACCGCCGCAACCGCAACGATCGCAAGACCGAGCGCCGCAAGAAGCGCGATAAGCCATATCGGCATACCTTTGTCGTCGGCGGGCTCGGTAACTGTATTATCGAGTGAGGATTCGGATTCGGTATCGGTTTCTTCTCCGCTTGTTTCCAAGGGAAGCACCTTCACGTTTACCGTGATCTCCTCCGAGCGGTTAAATCCGTCGGTGACCACTACGGTAAAGCTATCCTCTCCGACAAAGCCTCTGTATGCACGGTAGATGAGCGATTTTTTGTTTGCCGCCGCAGTAACACTGCCGTTTTTAGGCTCGCTTGGGAATTCGATTTTGATGTCGCCTCCGTACGAATCGGCATCGTCGATAACAATATCCACCATCCCGCGCGAATCGCCCTCGGTAAGCTCCATATCGCCAACCGTCACCTTGGGGGCAACGTTGCTGTAGGTACCGTGTATGAAGTTAAACGTGAGGTCGTACAGGCGGCGGAGATAGATTCCGCGCGGCGTTTTCGTATCAGCATAGCAAAAATCGTAGAAGCTACCGGGGCCTGCACCCTGATAATAGGTCTTGAAGCTATTCATGTAGCCCGTTTTTGCGCCGTAATAGAGATAGCTTTCGTAGTTATATCCCGCGGTCATATAATCGTCTCCGCGGAAATATGAAGGCTCGTTGGTCTCAATCTCAACGCCAAGGTGGTTGTTATATACCGACTGTGCAAATTCGCCGAGCATTCCGATCTCAAAATAATCCTTGTTTGTAAAAGCAACGTTGGGCTGCATCACCGCAGAGGAAAAGCCGAGCTCCTCCCAATGGTCAAATCCCGTCGAAAGATAAAACGGGTCGAAGATAGTCCTTAATTTCTTGCTTTCGGCATATTCGTTAAACGCCTTTACAAGCTCGACTTCATGGTCGGAATCGGAATAATTCACTTCCTCGCGGTACCAGTAAAAGCCCGCAAGCTCAAGGTTTTTATAATTTTTTTCGGCAAACGCGTTTATACACTTGTCTGCAAACCATTTGATAATAGCGGTTCTTTCCTCGAGAGTTTTACAATTTTCCGCAATTCCGTCACCGTCGATATCGCCAAAGGGCTTATCGAGCACGGTCGGATAAGGCATTGTGAGGAACACCTTGTATTTGTCCTTGATCCCAAGCTCGGCATAAACTCTGCCGACAACCTTGTCAAGCGCTTCGATATCCTGACCTTCTTTAAAGGTGCAATCGAAATACAGCTCCCAATCGGACATAACCGCGCCCGGCTTTCCGTTTGTTTTGACCAATCTGCCGCCCGAGGGATAATCGCCGTGGCAGGGCACGAAGGCAACCGCATCGAACATCATACCCTTGACAAGGCCGGTCGTGTCAACGTATCCGACGTACGGAAGGAGCCCCTCCTCGGTGAGGACCGCCTTTTCGGGATGAGGTGCATAATAGCCGTTGTAAAGCTTTATCACGTCCGAAACGCCGTCGAGCGATTCGAAATAGCCCTTCGGATCGGTCTGTGCATCGGGCGTTACGCTTTTTTCGTTTCCGCTCAAGGTCTTGCTTCCGAGCACCTCAATCTCATCGCAGAAGGTGAAAATATCGCTTGAAAATTCAATCTTTACGTAGCGCGCCGAATAAGACTCGTCGAGCGCGGTCTCGAATTCGTATCTCGAGGCTTTGGATACGGTAAGATCAAAATCGGTATCGCATTTTTTTACTGTCTGATAATTTACACCGTCATCGGAAAGATAAACGTTTATGTAACGGGGTGCATAAACACCCGAGGGACGGTTATGGAAAAAGGAAGCCTTGATCCTTGTTATCGCGCAATTGCTCTTCAGATCGAAGGTGATCAAGCGGCTTTGAGATCGGAACGCCTTGTACCAAATCTCGGAGCTTTCCGAAACGGGAGCAAATTTGCCGTCGGTAAGCTGTCCCTTGTCTTCGTCAAATTTAACGCCGTTTTCAACGTAATTGTCGTAGGACATCGTGGTCGGCTCGCCGCTTTCGACGGTGTATTCCATTCCCGCAACAAGATTTTCCTCGGTCTGAGCGGCAGATACCGAAAAGCAGAAGGAATTCAGCAGAAGAGCGAGAGTTGCCAGCAACGCTTTCTTTTTCATTATTTCGCCTCCGTAATTATATCATAATAGATTTTTGCAATAAGCTCGTGGCCTTGCCAATTGGGATGCGGATCCACACTGATATTAAAGGGCAAAAGGCTTATGCCCGCATTTACAAGATCCTTGCCCGATTCTTCAAATTCGGTCCACACGGGCACTATCTCATAACCAAGCTCGTCCGCAAGCGCTTCGATAGGCGCGTTCAGGCTTGCAACGGATCTTTCGCCGTAATCGTCAAGCTTGAGCTGCTCGGTTACCGATTTAAGCGCAACGTTCATCCCCTTGTACGGGTTATAGACGGTCTGAAAATATATTTTTGCATTCGGATTCAGCTTGCGTATCTCTCCGATGATCTGAGGTATCTCCTCCTCGAGCCGCTTGCCCGCATCGGTGATTAGCGAATTGAAGGTATCGCTTTCAAACACGGCGTTCACCGCGCCGAAAACGCTACTTATAGCATCGCAGGCATAGGTAAACTTATCCTTTCCCTCGCCTTCGGTCGCAACGGAATATTTGAAATAATCGGCAACAGCCTTCGGATCAAGCTCCATAAGCGCCTTGAAAGCCGTTTCGGTGGCATCGAGCATTTGAAGGATATTATTTCCGCCTATGCTTATTATAACGCAATCGCAGTCTTTTATTTCCTCGGGCGGATCGTTTTTTAAGAACTCAAGCAATTCAACACCCGTACGGCCGTCAACTCCGTAGTTGGAAATATCGACCGACTCGTATACCTCACCGAGCGCTTCCGCCATAAGCGAAGAAAATCGCATTGTTTCGGGCGATTCAAGGCCGTAGCCGCGTGCTATCGAGTCACCGAGAACGACAGCTTTGAAGCTTTTAGATTTTATCTCCTCGGAAACCTCGTTGATCGCAGGCAGATCCGAAGCAGAATTGCTTTTTTCATTTTCCGATACATTTTCGCTTCCCGTCTGTCCTTCGGGATACGTTTCGCCTCCGCAGGCAAACAGAAAGGGCGGCATTATTGAAAAGAGTAACAACAAAACAAGCAATTTTTTCATTTGTTTCTCCGTATTTTATCGAACTGTGTCGTAATATGTTTATTATAAAACGAGCAAGACGAAAAATCAAGTGCAATCATTTCGGTTACGCGCATATAATTTGTTAAGGAGATGACGGTATGTACAGATTTATGCTTAACAATTCGCTTGCGGCGACGAGTGCCTTGATAAGGAACGATCACATATATGCCGCAGACGGAAAGGAATGCAATATCCACGTTTTTGATCTTTGCGGCAATTTTTCAAGCAGAATTTGCGTCACACGCGCTTACAGCAGATTGCGATATAACGAAGGCGAATGCAATTTCACGGCGTTGGGATGCGGATGCGGAAACCGCATTTACTATATTGATACAAGCTTTAACGAGCTTGGCTATACTCAGCTGAGCACCGACTGTCTGCAGCTTCGCGCAGTCGGCGCCCTTACGGATATTTCGACGGCGAATATGGCGGACGGGAATTTTATCGTTGCGGCATTCGAAAGGGCGGTTTATCTTTTCGGTTACGACGGAAAACAGATACGTGAAATTTGCCGTGCCGACGGGTGCGAAACGATAACCGATTTTCTTGTATTCGGCGCAGAAAAATACGTCATCGGCACAAGAAGCAACGACGTTTCGGTCATAACGGTTTCGGACAACGGAGAGAAGCAAAGCGTTATCGTCGACAGCAGACTGTCACTTCGGTTGCTTTTTGCAAGCGGCTCGAATGTCTTCGGACTTTTCGGGCACGGTTATATCTATAACCGCATTTTGCCGATCTATTCAAACGGAAGCATATTAAGGAGGCAGGATTTTTGAAAAAAGCGTTGTTTATATCCCTTTTCATTTTCGTATTGACGCTTTCGGGATGCGAAAGCGTACCCGACGTAAGGGAGCAGATATCGTTGCCTATGAGCTTTACGGCTTGTACAAAAGGCAGTGATTCGCCCTATTCGGTATATATCACGAGCGATTATTGCGATATCGAATTCGTCGGGTCGGATATGCTTACAGGCGCGAAGCTTCATTTCGAGCAGGGCAAAAGCAAATCGACCGTCGGAGAATTTTCGTTTGAAATAGACGAAAACAGCTTTCCTGCCATGAAGGCGCTCATAAAGGCGATACGCGCCCTTGCGGCAAACGAAAATTCGGGCATTGTTACCGAAAACGGAGTTAAGTACACTATTGACGAAACTGTAATTTTGGTGTATTATGATATTGAAACCGAAGCAATAGTCGGTATAAGAACGGAGGAACTCGGACGGGTGTTTGAATTCACGCTGACCGATCTTAACCCTTATGAAGCACAGAGTAACGGCGCGAGTTGATCTTGAACGCATCGGGCACAATTACAATTACATAAATTCACTTGTAGGTGATGCGCGCGTGATGGCCGTCGTTAAAGCCGACGCCTACGGTCACGGCTCGATCGAGGTTGCAAGAAAGCTTGAATCGCTTGGTTGTACCGATTTTGCCGTTGCTTGTCTGAGCGAAGCGCAGGAGCTTCGCGCCTTCGGCATAAGCGGTAACATACTCATTCTCGGACCGACAGACGCAAAGCTTATAAACGAGGTGATCGAGGGCGATTTCATACAGACCGTCGACAGTCTTGATTATGCGAAGGTGCTTGCCAAGCGCGGCAGAGTGAGAGTGCATATCAAGGTCGATACGGGCATGTCGCGCCTCGGCATCTATTGCCACAGCGAAGCGTATATTTCTCCCTGCGCGGACGAAATAAGCGGTATAGCATCGCTTGAAAATATATCCGTCGAGGGAATATTCACCCACTTTGCCGACAGTGACGGCGACGGCGAGCAATTTACAAGATGGCAGTACAAAATGTTCACCTCCCTGCTTTCCGAGCTTGATTCGCGCAATATAAACGTTGGCATCCGCCATTGCTGTAACAGCGCGGCTACGATAAGATACCCCGAAATGCATCTTGATATGGTAAGAGCCGGAATCATACTTTTCGGTCTTATGCCCTCTGCGAATATAAAGGACGAAAACATCCTCCCCGCTATGCGGCTTTCGGCACGCGTTTGTGCCGTTCATACGCTCAAGGCGGGAGATTGCGTAAGCTACGGATGCGGTTACCGCGCAAAGTGCGATACTCGCGTTGCGGTCATCGCGATCGGATACGCCGACGGCTTTTCGCGCGTGTATTCGGGCAAGGAGCTTATCCGCATCAACGGCAAGACCTTTGCTACCGTCGGAAGGATATGTATGGATATGTGCATGGTGGATATCGGTCTTGATTTTGAATGCTCGGTACGTGACGAGGCGGTCATTTTCGAAACAGCCGAGGATATCGAGCGTCTTGCAAGTGCGCTCGGCACGATAAATTACGAAATTCTTTGCTCGTTAAAGCATAGAGTGAAGCTTGAATACGTTTAAAGAAAAAAGGAACCTTTTTAGAGGTTCCTTTTTTGTTGGAGCTGCAAAGCACAATAAAAAGACCGCTGAAAGCTCAACGGTCTTTTGTCCTGACTTAAAATCGTGCGCGGGTCGTGCGCGAGTTTGAGAGCAGGATTGGGATTTGTGCCGAACGGCTGTAGAAACCTACTGCCCGAGGCGCAAAGCACAATAAAAAGACCGCTGAAAGCTCAACGGTCTTTTGTCCTGACTCAAAATCGCGCGCGAAATTATACTTCTACCCAGACACCGGGGTTAGCAAGTGCCTTGTTGCCTGCTTCGATAATGCCCATAACCGAAATAGTTTCAGCATGGTCGGCGAAGGTTTCGCCGGTTTTGAAGAAGGTGCAGAGCTTGTTGATGAAGTTATCGAAATAGCCGGTCATCTGAGGAACCTTGTAAATAGAGCCGTCTTCATAGTTAACGACCATTTCAAAGTCGATGCCCTTCCAATCGTAGTGGCTCATAACCGCACGTCTGCCGTTCGAGAATTCGATAACCATGGTTTCGTAACCGCTGCCGACCGACATGATTCTCTTTACCTCGCTGCCCATAAGAACGACGATAGGCTCGATCTGGTGGATAGCATAGGTGTCGAATCTGCCGGGACCGCGAGAGTTGATAAAGCAGATGCCTTCACGCGGAACCTCTGCCAATTCGTTGGAGAAACGGAGCGCAGAGGTCGAGAAGAAGGGGGTGTTGTTTGCTTCGCCGATAGCAACGATTTCTTTTGCGATATCCTTGGTGAGCGCAAAGGTCTTGTCGACGTAAACGCGCTTGCCGCTTGCAAGGGGCTCACGGCAGAGATCCAAATGTCTTTCGGGGTTATCGGGAGAAAGAACGATAATGCAATCGCTCTTTTCAACTACCTCTGCGATGGTGTTGCAGCGTTCAACGCCGTTCTTTTCGCACCATTCGTCGGTAGTAAGTCCACCCTCTTTATCCTTTTCGGCATAGGCATAAGCAACCTTGAATTCATCGCCGAACTGCTGTGCGATAAATTTCGGATAGTTGTTTGCGTGCCATTCATCGAGAAAATAATCAATAAAGCCGATCTTAATCATTTTTTATGCTCCGATCTTTTCCTTCAAGAAGTTAACCGCAAGAAGGATATCAGCATAAGGATCGTCGCCGCATTCGCGTTCAACGGTAAGGAAGCCGTTAAATCCGATGTCGGAAAGTGCTTTAAGATATGCATCGAAGGGAACGTTGCCCTCTCCGAGAGGAACTTCAAGGAAGTAATCGGAAAGACGAAGGTCTTCGATACCGCCTTCGGCAAAGAAGGTGTAAACCTTGCGAGGATCGATAATAAAGCCCTTGCCGTCCTTAGCGTGGGTGTGAACGATATAGCTGCCGAGGGTGTAAACCGCTTCAACAGGATCGGTACCGGTACACATAACGAGGTTTGCAGGGTCCATATTTACGCCAAAGCCCTTGGAGTTGACGTCGTCAAGGAATGCCTTAAGACGTGCTGCGGGTTCGGGACCGGTCTCAATCGCAAAGGTAACGCCTACGGAAGCGGCATATTCGCCGATCTCGCGGCAAGCATTAAGCATATTCTTGTATGCTTCGCATTCGGTATCGCATTTATTGGTGTCGTCAGCCGCTTCGGGAACAACACCGATGTGGGTGGTAACTACCTTGGTGCCAAGACGTACCGCAAGGTCGGCAACCGCCTTGCTTGCAGGGATCTTCCAAGCATTTTCATCGGCACGCTCAAAGCCGTGTCCGCCGAAGTCGCCGCAAACTGCGGAAATAACGAGTCCGTACTGGTCCAAAAGGTTACGAACACGTTCAACCTTTGCATCGTCAAAGGTGTCGTATTTGTTTTCGCCCTCTACAACGTAAAGCTGGATGCCCTGTGCACCAACCTCTGCCGCTTTAGCGAGTCCCTGCTCGAAGGGTAGCTTGAAGGAGTCGGTCATAACGCCAATTTTGAAATTAGCCATAATTCACCTCATAAAGTTTTTATTTTTTTAATTATTCGCTTTTTTATATCAGCCCACGAGCATTTTGAATGCTTCGGGAGCAAAATAAAACAAAGTAACGATAATAGCACCTGCTCCGAATACGCCGAGTGCGATCGGAAGAATGCTCTTTTTAAGCTCGAGTCCGAGCGTTATTGCGATCAATGCGCCCGTCCACGCGCCCGTACCGGGAAGAGGGACCGCAACAAAAAGGAAAAGTCCCCAGAAAAGCGCGCGCTTTGCACCCGAGCTCATTTTTGCAACCTTCTTTTCGCCGATTTCAAGAATCTTGCGGAAGGGCTTACCGAATTTTTCGAAGCTTGCGAAATACCTTAAAACCTTGCCGCCGAAAAGTATCAGAAACGGCACGGGAATAAGGTTACCGATAAACGAAATTACGACAACGGGTACGATATCAAGCTCCAATGCATAAAGTCCCACGGGGATCGCGCCGCGAAGCTCGATGACCGGAACCATACTGAGTAATAAAACAATTAAATAATTAAGCATTTTTTATTCCTTAATCTTCGTCGTAATAATCCGAAAAGGTGAGAAAGCCTGCCCACATAAGATAGTCTTTTTCGCCAAGCTGTTCCTTACGACGGCTATACAGATTTTCATATTCGGCATCAACGGTCGCGCTTCCGTAATCGGAAAATTCAAGATCTACCGAAACGATATCCTCGTTTTCTCCGTTCATAACACCGATTTCGATGCTTTCGTAAACGCCGTCCTTTACGTTGATGGCGATACCGACAGTCATTTTATCGCCGTTTTCTCCGAGTTTCTCACGCAAATCCTTGATCTCAGAAAGGATTTCGTAATATTCCTCGCTGTCGTAAAAGCAGTCCTTCGAGCCCTCGGTGATCTCATAAACCGTGTCAAGAAGCTTGTTTACCGAAAATGCGAAGGAGTAGCTTTCACCTTCGTCCGAGGCAGTATAAACAAATCCGTAATTTTGTGTCATATACTCATCGGAAAAATAATTTTCGACGACCTCGTCGGCTCTGCCGATAAATCTGTTTACGTAGGCGATATCCTCGGCAAGGTTGCCGCCGTTTATAAGCTCCGAAAGCTTTTTATAGTCACCGTCGGAGATCGCGCTTATATAATCGAGTATCTTGCCTATTCCGATCTCCTGAGTTTCGTCATCCGCATCGGGCGAGACACGGCGGAAAAGTCCTGCGCTCGTATCGTAAGAGTAATATTCAAAATCGTCCTTACGGTAATACGAAATATCGCCCGCCTTGACAAAGCAGTTTCCCTCGGTCAATGCGGCAGGCAATATAATCTCAATATCGGTTTCGATATCCGTGCCGACGGTTATATTGTTTCCGATAATTTTTACCGACCCCGAAAAGGTGTTGACCGATACCTCCGCAAGACGGGAAGCCGCGCTTTCCCTGCCCCAAAGGAGCATTACAAGAGTGCCGAGCACGAGCACCGCGGCAAGAATTGCCGAAACGACTGCGACAATAACCTTTTTTGATTTTTTTGCAGCACCGTATTCCCGAACGGGGGCACCGCAATTATCGCAAAACAATGCGCCGTTTTGCAATCGGCTTTTGCAATTTTCGCAGTTCATAGAATCACCCTTGCATTTATTCATCCCGATTTTATCAAATTACCGACTAAAGGTCAAGACGTTTGAAAAATTTTCTTACTTTTTATTGTAATTACCGAAAGTTTATAGTATAATGTAGGGTGAATAATTATAAATAGTATCGGAGCGGTTAAGATAATGAATTTCAACTGCAAAGAAAATATAAAAATGGCGCCCTATTGCTCGATGAAGGTCGGAGGATTCGCTAAATATCTCGCTCTGCCCAAAACCGAATCGGAATTGGTCGACGCATTAAGATATTTCCGCGAAAAGGGCGAAAAATATATTGTGGTCGGCAATTGCTCGAACCTTATTTTTACCGATGACGGATATGACGGTGCGATTATTGCAACGACCGATATGAAGGGCCTTTCCTTCGAAAACGGTATCATCACCGCTCTCTGCGGAGACACACTCTCTTCGTTGGCAAGAACGGCTTTGGACAATTCGCTTGCAGGGCTTGAATTCTGCTACGGCATACCCGGTACGGTAGGCGGTGCGGTGTTTATGAACGCGGGTGCTTACGGCGGCGAAATATCCGAGCATTTTATCCGCGGACGCTTTTTGAACGCAAACAACGAAATCATCGTTTTGAACGGCGACGAGCTTGAATTCGGGTACCGTAAAAGCCGCCTTATGCGTGAGGAATTGATCCTCATTTCCGCGGAATTTAAAGCAGAAAACGGCGAAAAGAGCGAAATACGCGCAAAAATGGATGAGCTTATGCAAAAGCGCAAAAGCAAGCAGCCGCTTGAATTCCCGAGTTGCGGAAGCGCTTTTAAGCGACCCGAGGGTTATTTTGCAGGCGCTTTGATCGAGCAATGCGGATTAAAGGGCTATTCTATCGGCGGCGCAAGAGTTTCTGAAAAGCACGCAGGTTTTATCATCAACGACGGGAACGCTACCGCAACCGACGTAATAAAGCTTTTGGAATACGTTGCCGAAACAGTTTTCAAAAATACGGGCGTTATGCTTGAGCCCGAAATAAGGGTGATAATATAATGTCATTCACATCACAGATAAAAGACCAGCTTGTTGAAAGCATACCGAAAAAGGACTGCTGTAAGGAATCGCTTACGGCAGGGTTCGAAATGGTTCCGTTCGAACAAAAATGCGACAAGGATATAGGCTGTTATCTCCGCGGTGTATTTCTTAAATGCGGAAACGTCACCTCCCCGGGTCGCAATTTTATGCTATCCTTTACTCTGCAAAGCGAAGAATACGCAGATTATCTTTTCGAGCTGCTCGACGGTACCGGCACCGAGCCCAAGCGCTCGACCCGAAAGGGCAAGCCCGTTATCTATTACAAGGCGAGCGAGAGTATCGAGGATATACTTTCCTTTATCGGCGGCACCAAGGCGGTGCTCAAGATACTCAGCGAAAAGGTCATGAGCGACGTGCGAAACAACGCAAATCGACTTTGCAACGCCGAAACGGCAAATCTCGACCGTACCGCACGCGCGGCGGCCGAGCAATGCGAGGCAATAAAAGTGATAGTCGACCTCGGCGCGATGCACAACCTTCCGCCGGAATTGCGCGAATGTGCAGAGCTCAGATTGGCAAACCCCGACATGTCGCTTACTCAGCTACGCGAGCTTTTCCGCGAGCCTGTCAGCAAATCGGGCATCAACCACAGATTTAAAAAATTGATCCAAATTGCCGAAACGTTAAAGAATTTACAGTAAAAAGGTTTTAATATGGCTTTCGTTCATTTGCATCTACATACCGAATATAGCTTGCTTGACGGCGAAAACCGCATTAATGCCGTTCCCGATGCGGTCATTGACGGAGGCATGGACGCCTGTGCCATTACCGACCACGGCGTTATGTACGGCGTCGTCGATTTTTACAAGGCTTGTGCCGCCAAGGGCATCAAGCCGATAATCGGATGCGAGGTCTACGTAGCTCCGAGACTGATGGAGCAAAAGGACAGACTGCTCGATTCCGATTATTCGCATCTCGTTTTGCTTGCAAAGAACGAAACCGGCTATAAAAACCTTGTCAACATCGTTTCAAAGGCGTTTACCGTCGGCTTTTATTCGAAGCCGAGAACGGATATTGAAAATCTTACAAAATATTCCGATGGGCTTATTGCCCTTTCGGGCTGTATTTCGGGAAGTATTCCGAAGGCGATACTCGCAAACGATCTATCGCTCGCAAGAGAGCGTATTATCGTTTTCGACCGCATTTTCGGCAGAAACAACTTTTATCTTGAGCTTCAACGCCACGGAATCGAGGGACAGGAAGACGTAAACCGCGCGCTTATCAACTTCTCGCGCGAGCTTAATATTCCCCTTGTTGCGACGAACGACGCGCATTACACAAGGCGAGAGGATGCATCGGTACAAAAGCTTCTTTCCGCCATCGCGACGGGCAACACCGTTGAAGACAGCGGATTCGGAATGGAGGGCAACGAGCATTACATTAAATCCGATTCCGAAATGCGCGCTTTGTTTTACGACGTTCCCGAGGCTATAGAAAATACCGCAAAAATCGCACAGATGTGTAATTTCGGATTCGATTTTGAAACAATGCACCTTCCCGCATTCAAGACACCTGCGCCCTATAATTCCGAGCAATACCTACGCAAGCTTTGCCTTGAGGGGCTTGATGCGCTTAACAGATCAAATCGGCTTTCGGACGATATCTCGGTCTACCGCGAGAGGATCGACCACGAGCTTTCTATAATCCACAATATGGGCTTTGACGATTATATGCTTATCGTTTGGGATTTTGTAAATTACGCAAGACGCAATAACATTCCCGTCGGCTCGGGCAGAGGATCGGCAGTCGGCAGTCTTTGCACCTATTCCCTGGGCATAACTCAGGTCGACCCTATAAAATTCAACCTTCTTTTCGAGCGTTTTCTCAACCCCGAAAGAGTCAGCATGCCCGATATTGATATCGACTTTTCGGATGAAAGACGCGGCGAGGTGATCGATTACGTCGCATCAAAATACGGCAAGACCCACGTTGCACAGATAATCACCTTCGGTAAGCTTGCCTGCCGTCAGGCTGTGCGCGATGCGGGCAGAGCGTTGGGTATGAGCTACTCGGCGGTTGACGAGATCGCGAAAATGATACCGCGTTATCTTGACGTTACGCTCGAATCGGCACTTAACGAAAACCCCGAATTAAAGCAGAGAGTCGATAACGACCCGACCGCAAAGAAGCTTATCGATTATGCGGCAAAGCTCGAAGGACGTCCGAGGAACGCAAGCACGCACGCATCGGGCGTTGTGATCACCGACGAGCCTCTTACCAATTACCTTCCCCTTGCGCTTAACGATAACGCGACGGTAACGCAATTCCCGATGAACACCGTTGCGGACCTCGGGCTTTTGAAGATGGACTTTTTGGGGCTTCGCTTCCTTTCCATCATTCAGGGTACCGAATCGCAGATAAAAAAGCAGATTCCCGATTTTTCGGCAGAGACATTGCCGCTTGACGATAAAGCCACCTATGAAATGCTTTCCGAGGGACACGCCATCGGCATATTCCAGCTTGAAAGCGAGGGCATGAGGCATCTTCTTACAAAGCTGAAGCCCAAAGATCTCGAGGATGTCATTTCGGTAATTTCGCTTTACCGTCCCGGCCCCGCGCTTTCGATAGATGCGTTTTTGCGCAACCGACTTACCCCCGAAAAAACACAATACGACCACGAATGCTTAAAAGAAATACTTGCTCCGACCTGCGGCGTAATGCTTTATCAGGAGCAGGTCATGCAGATATGCCGTACAATGGCGGGCTATTCCTATGGCAGAGCGGATATCGTTCGCCGCGCGATGGCGAAAAAGAAGCCCGAGGTCATGGCAAAGGAAAAGGATATATTCCTTAACGGCGCAAAGGAAAACGGTGTCCCGCGTGAGAGCGCGGAGGCGGTTTTCGACAAGATGAGCGAATTTGCAAAATACGCCTTCAACAAAAGCCACGCCGCCGCTTACGCCGTGGTTGCATATCGCACCGCTTGGCTTAAGTGTCATTACCCGCGTGAATATATGTGCTCGTTGCTCAACACGGTTATGGGCTATAACGAGAAGGTCGGCGAATACATTGCCGACTGTGCAAGGATGGGAATAAAAATCCTCGCGCCTACCGTCAACGAAAGCTTCGGCAGCTTCTCGGTCGAGGGTCAAAACCTTCGATTCGGTCTTGCCGCAATAAAAAACGTCGGCGCACTTTTTGCCGACAAAATAATCAACGAGCGAAGAAGAAAGCGTTTTTCGTCAATCGAGGATTTTATTTCAAGATGCGCGCAATTCGGCAGCATCAAAACCTTCGAATCGCTTATAACCGCAGGCGCTTTGGACGAATTCGGCTTGACGAGAAGCAGAATGCTTTCCGGCCTCGCAAAGGCGCTTGAAACCGTAACGAAGGACCGCAACCGCAATTCCGAAGGACAAATGAGCCTTTTCGGAAACGGTATGGCTGTCGAGGAAAGTCCGTTTGAATATCCCGAATCGAATCTCCCCGAGTTTTTCAAAAGCGAGCTTTTAAAGGGCGAAAAGGAGATGACCGGACTTTATTTTTCGGGACACCCTCTCGACGGATACCGCAACGTGCAGGAGGAGATAAGCTCGCTTTCGGCAGAGCAGATCCGAGAAGGACTTGAAAACGGCACGCTTAAAAAGAATTCGTTAATAAAATTTATCGGTTTGGTAACAAAAAAACGCTCGAAGATCACGAAAAAGAATGATATAATGGCATTCGTCACCGCAGAGGATGAAAGCGGCGAAGCGGAATTGATATGCTTCCCCACCCTTTATACCTCGAAGGGAGATCTTATTGCCGAAAACAGAGTGCTCGTTTTCAGCGGAAACCCCGAAATCAGCGAAGGCTACGGTGAAGAGGGCGCAGATCATATAACGATCCTGCTGAAATCGGTCTGCACACCCGAGGAAGCGTTACAAGCGGCGCAAAGCAAACCGCAAGCAAAAAAAGCTACCGAGGCAGCACAGCCGAAGGATGAAAATAACGGCGGCAACGAAAAAGACCTAAACGGTCAGGGTAATGCCGCAAAGTCGCTTTACATTAAAGTAACCAAGCAAAACGGATCGGCTTTGGAAAATGCGCTTGAGCTTGCATCCCGTGAGTCGGGACGATCGCGCATTCTGGTTTATTTCGAATCGGAAAAGCGTCTTGCCGCCGCAAAGGGCAAAACTGCGCATATTACCGACAGATTGCTCATCCAGCTCAAGCAGCTTATGGGTGACGGCAATATTGCGGTCAAGTAGGGCGACAGAAAGGAAACGATTATGTTGGACAAAGAAAAGCTTGAAAATACCGAGGGCAACGGACAGCCCACGCGTAATTTCGACATAGTGAACGAGTCTATAAACGACGACGGAAGCACAAGACCATTTAACGCCGTCGACAGCAAGGAAAAGGAAGATAAGCAGCCCGAAGCCGAGGCTAACGCAGAAAAGCCGAGCAATGAACTTACCGCACGTGCCGCAAAGGCGACGTTTTCGACAGTCATGTTCGCTTTCCGCAAGGCTTCGACCTATCTGCTCAACGCTTTGATCACCATCCTGCTCGTCGGCATTATCACGGGCACGGTCGTTGCTATATGCTTCGTATTTTATATTAAAGATTTTGTAGACCCGAATTTCACAGGTCTTGATAACCTTAAATTCGACTCGGCGCTTTCGACGACGATGTATTACGTCGACAAGGAAGGCAACGAAATACTGATGGAAGAGGACACGCTCGTCAGCAGCGAAAACCGTCTCTGGGCAAGCTACGCCGACATTCCGCAGGATCTTATCGACGCTTATATCGCAGTCGAGGATCAACGTTTCTTTGAGCACAGCGGTGTCGATACCACGCGTACCGCTTCGGCGATATATAACTTCTTTATCCCGACAAGCTCGAGCTACGGCGGTGGCTCTACGATAACTCAGCAGCTTATCAAAAACGTTACGGGCGATAACGAGGCGACCATTCAGCGTAAGGTACAGGAAATTTTCCGTGCACTCAACGTCGAAAAGAAGTACACCAAGGAAGAGATACTTGAAATGTATCTTAACACCATTTATCTCTCCCATAATTCCTACGGTGTGCGAGTTGCGGCAAAGACCTATTTCAATAAGGAATTGCACGAATTGACGCTTGCAGAATGTGCGTCGATTGCATCTATCGGCAAATGGCCGACCCACTACGACCCGATTTCCAACCCGAAAAACAATCTTACGAGAAGAAATCTTGTCCTTAAGCTCATGCTCGAGCAGGGCAAGATAACTCAGGCGGAATTTGACGAGGCGTATGATGCACCGCTCACCTTGGGCGGCGAAACCGAAAAGGACACCTCGGGAAAGGTCCACTCCTATTATATAGACGCGGTAATGGACGACGTTATCGAAGATCTTATGGCTGAATACGGATATGACGAGCTGACCGCATCTCAGATGCTTTTCGCAGGCGGTCTGCAGATAGTTACGTGTCTCGATCCCGTTATTCAGGGCTGCGCCGAAAAGGTGTTTACCAACAGCGATTATTGGCCCGAGACCTCGGGAATGCAAGCGCAGTCGGCGATATGCATTATCGATCCCGAAACCGGCAATTTGTTGGCGATAGTAGGCGGCTTGGGTGAAAAACGCGAAAACCGCGGTCTTAACCGTGCAACGCAATCCTACCGTCAATGCGGTTCGTCTATCAAGCCTCTTTCGATCTATGCCTATGCGCTTGACAACGGCTATATTTCGACAAACACTCCGCTTGACGACGTGCCCCCCGTTTATTACGAGGAAACGGAAAAATTCTGGCCGAAGAACTCCAACGGCAAATATCAGGGCTTCGTTTCGCCCTCTTATGCAATTCAGGTATCGCTCAACACCGTCGTCGTTAAGCTTTGCGAGCAGATGGGCGTTGAAAACGTATACAACAACTTCAAAAATTACGGATATACCACGCTTGTCGATTCGGTTACCCTTTCGAACGGAACCGTGCTTTCGGATATCAACACCTCGCCGCTCGCATTGGGCGGTATGACCTACGGTGTTACCGTGCGTGAGCACACTCAGGCATATGCAACGCTTGCAAACAGCGGCATTACCTCGAAGGCGAGAACCTATTCCGAGGTGCGCGACAGCAACGGCAGAATCATCCTTGACAACAAGGAAGAGCACACCGTTAAATACCAGGAAGACACTACCGCAATACTCACCGACCTCCTCAAGGGAGTTGTTTCGGGCCCCTACGGCACCGCAAGAGCGAGAATCACCTTCTGGAAAAGCTTCGAGGGCCTTGAGGTAGCGGGAAAAACCGGTACCACCAACGACAAAAAGGACGTTTACTTTGCGGGCTACACACCTGATCTTGTTGCTTGCTGCTGGTACGGATATGACCGCAATCAGGTCATCACCGCTTCGGGCAACCCTGCGGCAGACCTTTGGAACGCCGTTTTCAAGGAGATCTACACCTACTACGAAAAGAACGAAATAAGCTATCAGAAGGAATTTGACGTGCCCCCTTCACTTGTGGAAAACATTGAGTTCTGCACGGTTTCGGGCAAGCTTGCCACCGACGCCTGCCGAAACGACCTTAACCACATCAAGGGCGGTATCGATTGCATCGCAACGGGTCTGTTCCGCGATGACGAGGTTCCCACCGAATACTGCGATGCGCACGTTATGGTACAATGGGACTCTGTTACCGGCGCCGTTTGTCTTGACGGATGCTCTTGCCCTGCGGAAAATCTTATCAGCGTAGGTCTTCGCAAGATGACGCTTGAGGACCGTCTGATTCATATCGGTGCGACCGTTACCGACGCTCAGTATCTTTATATGGACCTCCCCGAAGGTTATATCTTCCCGACAAGCCCCAACGTTCCTTTCTATCAGAACCTCTTCCCCGAAAATTACAATTTCGGTACCGCGACACCCAAAAACCCCGCAAACCGAATCTGTCTTGAACACTATCACCCCGTAACCGATCCGACAGTACCGACAGATCCGACTGTGCCGACAGATCCGACTGTGCCGACAGACCCCAACGTTCTGCCCAACACGGAAGAACCGATAATACCCTAAAAACATAAGAAGACTGTTTAAAGCAGTCTTCTTTTTTTGCAAAAAGAAAGAACAGAGAGCTTCTCTGTTCTTTTCTTGATAATTCGATTTTTGTTACCGTTAATTAATGCTCGTCGAAGAATTCAAGCAATTCTCCGTCGGGGCCAAAAACGAATGCGATGCGCATTTTTATTACGGGCGTAGCTCCCTCGGGTGCGACCTCGCAGGGCTCACGCATGGGCTTTGCACCTGCGTCAAGCGCCGCTTGATAGGTTCCGTCTACGTCGTCGGTTTTAAATGCGAGGTGAAGAAAACGCTCGTCAACGCGTTCGCGCGATTCGCCGCGTCCGAAGATTTCGATACAGCCACCGTCACCCATATTCATCATAACGGCTCTGCCGTCTCCCTCGCCCCAACGTACTCGCTCGGTGAGTCCCAACGCCTTGTAAAATTCGACACTCTTGTCTAAATCGCTTGCATTAAGCGCGATGTGGTGAAATCCCTTTACCATTATCTTTTACCTCTTTTTTGGTTTTGCGTTTTTTTATTGCTCGATTTGTTGCTCGGCTTGTTGCCCGGTCTTCCGCTTTGCTTGCCGTTTGCGGGACGTTTTTGAACGTTGACCGCAGGTCGGACAAGACAATCGCGGCCGTGACCGATAAGGTCTTCCCTGCCTGCCTTGATAAGCGCTTTGCGAACGAGCGGAGCGTTTGCGGGACGCGCAAACTGAAGCAACGCGCGTTGCATCTGCTTTTCCTCGTAATCGCGCGCAACGTAGATCTCTTTCATCGTCATCGGATCGTAGCCCGAATAGAACATACAAGTCGATGCCGTGCCCGGCGTGGGATAAAAGTCCTGAACCTGCTCGGGATTCAAATTGTTCTTCTTCAGATAAAGCGCAAGCTCGATCGCCGATTCAAGAGTGCTGCCGGGATGGGAGGATATAAGATAAGGAACGATATATTGCTCCTTGCCGGCTTCCTTGGTGAGCGTTGCGAACTTCGCCTTGAATTTATCGTATTCCTCGATAGGCGGCTTGCCCATAAGCGCAAGCACGTCGTTACAGCAATGCTCGGGTGCGACCTTCAAATGTCCGCTTACGTGGTCGTTAACAAGCTTGCGGAAGAATTTATTGTTCTTGTCGGCGAGGATATAATCATACCGCAAGCCCGAACGTATAAACACCTTTTTGACGCCCTTGACTGCCTCGACAGCCTTCAAAAGCTCGATATATTCGCTGTGATCGACCTGCATATTCTTGCAAACGGTCGGGGTAAGACAGTTTTTGCCCTTACAAACGCCGTATTTTTTCGCCTTTTCGCATCCGTTGGTGCGGAAATTCGCACTCGGACCGCCGACGTCGTGGATATATCCCTTGAAATCGGGCATTTGCGTTATCTTTTCAGCCTCTGCAACGCAGGATTCGATCGAACGCGAGGTTACCGTTCTGCCCTGATGGAAGGCTATCGAGCAGAAATTGCATCCGCCGAAGCAGCCTCTGTTGTGGGTGACCGAAAATTTAACCTCTTCAATAGCGGGAACGCCGCCCATTGACTCGTATACGGGATGATAGGTTCTCATATAAGGAAGCGAATATACCGCATCGAGCTCTTTTCTGGTAAGCGGCGGCATCGGAGGATTCTGAACGAATATCTTTTCGCCGTAGCCCTCGATTATCGCCTTGCCGTAAATATGGTCCTGATTGTCCGACTGTATCTTATACGCTTTGGCAAATGCACGCTTATCGCTCTTTATATCGTCAAATTCGCCGCAGAATGCCGATTCGAAATGCGGCTCGAAATCTCTTTTTTCAAGGAAGCAGGTGCCGCGCACGTCACGTATTTTACGTATCGGCACACCCTTATCGAGCAAAAACGCAAGACGTCTTAAAATATTTTCGCCCATACCGTAGGTGAGCATATCCGCGCGCGAATCGACAAGCACGCTTCTGCGCACGCTGTCCGACCAATAATCGTAATGTGCAAAGCGGCGTGTAGATGCCTCGAGACCGCCGATAATTATCGGCACGTCCCCGAAGGCCTCACGGATTCGGTTACAATATACTATAACAGCCCTGTCGGGACGGTTGCCGATCTTGCATCCGGGCGAATAATAATCGTCGTTGCGGCGCTTTTTCGATGCGGTGTAATGTGCCACCATCGAATCTATGTTACCGGCGTTGACCAAAAAAGCCAATCTCGGTCTGCCGAAACGCATAAAATCGGTCTTGCTTTTGTAATCGGGCTGAGGTATAATTGCAACAGAATAACCCTCCGCCTCAAGCACGCGCGAAATTATTGCGGTGCCGAAGGAGGGATGGTCAACGTATGCATCGCCCGTAACGATAACAAAATCGGGCTGATAATCTATTTCATTCGCAAAAATAGGCAAAAACGGCATAATTTTTCCTCATAAGTATTATATTACCTATATCTTAACACCCATAATAAAAAAAGTAAAGAAAAATTGAAAATTTCCTATTGACAAATGCAAAGCCGTGTGGTATATTCTTAATAGTAAATATTACTAATAAGGAGATGCCGATGATAAAAGAGCGCACTACTAAGCAAAAAACGCTTATACTTTCGGCGGTGCAGGGCACTAAAACCCACCCGACGGCAGAGCAAGTGCACGCAATGATCACCGACGTAGCACCCAATTTAAGTCTGGGCACGGTTTACCGAAACCTCAACCGCCTTGCCGAAACGGGCATTATACGCCGCATTTCGGTTATCAACTCCCCCGACAGGTTTGACGGAGACCTTACACCCCACCATCACATCAGCTGTACCGATTGCGGCAAATTTTGCGATTTCTTTGAAATCAATTATGATGCCGAGCTGGACAGAGTTATCGAGGCAAGAAGCGGCTTTTCGATTGCAAAGCACGAAACCGTATTTTACGGAAAATGTCCCGAATGTAAAAATAAAGAATTAAATTAAAAAAATAAACCAACTATTTTAAAGGAGAAACAACAAATGGAACTCAAGGGCAGCAGAACAGAACAGAATCTCATGACCGCTTTCGCAGGCGAATCTCAGGCACGTAACAAGTATACCTACTATGCAAGCGAAGCTAAAAAGGCAGGCTATACCGTTATCGCAGACATCTTTGAAGAAACCGCTAACAACGAAAAGGAACACGCAAAGCTTTGGTTCAAGCTTCTCCACGGCGACAAGGTTCCCGATACCGCAACCAACCTTCTCGACGCAGCTGACGGCGAAAACTATGAATGGACCGATATGTATGCAAACTTTGCAAAGACCGCTAAAGAAGAAGGCTTTGACAGAATCGCATACCTCTTTGAAGCAGTAGGCAAGATCGAAAAGGAACACGAAGAAAGATATCGTGCTATCCTCGAAAAGCTCAACGCTGAAACCATCTTCGTTTCCGAAGAGGTTCAGGTTTGGATCTGCACCAACTGCGGTCACGTACACGTTGGCAAGAAGGCTCCCGAAATGTGCCCCGTTTGCCAGCATCCCAAGTCCTACTTCCAGAAGAAGGTAAACGCGTTTTAATTAAACCGATTGAAAAAAATCAAGCTTCTCGTTTGAGAAGCTTGTTTTTTTTATGCCTGTATGCGATTATAAAGACCTGCGTAAATACCGCCCTTTGCCAAGAGCTGCTCGTGGTTGCCGCGTTCTGCGATACCGTCTTGGTTGATGACCAATATCTCATCGGCGCTTTGGATCGTGGAAAGGCGGTGAGCGACGACGATAACGGTTCTGCCCTTTGCAAGACGGTCGAGAGATTGCTGTATCTGCATTTCGGTCACGTTATCGAGCGCGCTCGTTGCCTCGTCGAGTATGAGTATCGGCGGGTTTTTGAGGAATACGCGTGCGATGGAAATTCTTTGCTTCTGACCGCCCGAAAGGTTGATTCCCCTTTCGCCTACCAGAGTGTCATAGCCCTTTTCAAGCGTCATAATGTAATCGTGGATATTGGCGCGCTTTGCCGCTTCAACAATTTCGTCATCGGTCGCATCGAGATTGCCATAGGCGATATTTTCACGCACCGTTCCCGAAAAGAGGAACACGTCTTGCGCTACGATACCGATGTTTTTGCGGAGAGAATAACGGGAAAGCTCGGTTATATCGATTCCGTCGACGGTGATTTTGCCGCCGTCAAGCTCGTAAAAGCGAGGTATAAGGTTACAAAGCGTTGTTTTGCCGCCGCCCGACGGGCCGACAAGCGCAACGGTTTTGCCCGAATCGATAGAAAGCGAAAGGTTTTTCAAAACGCCCTTGCCGGTGTCGCCGGTGGGATAGGAAAAGGTCACGTCGGAAAAAACGATATCGCCCCTTGCGTTTTCAAGAACTTTTGCGTTCTCGCTTTCGGGCTCGTCTGACTTTTCCATAATTTCACGAAAACGCGAAAAGCCGGTCATGCCGTTTTGAAGCTGCTCGAAAAGTGAAATAAAGCGGTTTATCGGCTTTAACAGCATCGCCATATAAAGGATGAATGCCGCAAATTCGCCGCTGTCGATCGCAAAGCTGCTTTCGGGAGAAACGAAGCCGTTATAGAAGAACAGTCCGCCTGCGACAAGCGCGGCAAGATAGAGAAAATCGGTAAAGAAGGTCATTGCGGAATGGAACTGTCCCATCGCCTTATAGGCAAAGCCGCGTGCTTCCTTGTATTTTTCGTTTGCCTTATCGAACTTTGCGTTTTCGTGCGATTCGCAGGTATAGGCGCGGGAAACGCGGATGCCCGAGATCGAGGTTTCGACGTTTGCGTTGACCTCCGCAACCTCCTCACGCGTTTTGGTGAATGCATCCTTCATTCTCTTTCGCATTTTTACCGAGAAGAAAACAACGAAAGGAATGAGCGCATAGATGATAAGCGTTAACCAAACGTTTATCGTCGAAAGCGCGATAAACGAGCCGATAAACATTATTATCGAAAGGAAAAGGTCCTCGGGGCCGTGGTGCGCAAGCTCGGAAACGTCCATAAGGTCGTTAACAAGTCGCGAAAGGATCGTACCCGTTTTGTTCTCATCGAAGAAGGAAAAGGGTAATTTTTGGAGCTTTCTGAACATATCGCGCCGCATATCGCCCTGCATTCTTACGCCGACGATGTGTCCCCAATAGGAAACGATATAGTTAAGCACCATTTTCAACAGATAGAGCGCCAAAATGATTCCCGACCAAACCAAAAGCAAACGCAGATTGCGGTTGGGAACGTAATCGTTGATGATATTTTTCGTGATAATGGGATAAAAAAGGTCTGTCAGCGCAATAAGAAAGGAACAGAACATATCGAACATAAACAGCTTTTTATGCGGCTTGTAGTACTTGATAAATTCCCGTATCATATTTTCTTCTCTCCGAAATAAACTTCCCTTTAATTATACTGCATTTGAAAATTTTGTCAATAAAAAGGAGCTTCGTTTTCGAACGAAGCTCCAAAATTTATTCAACGTCAAATCTCGAAACGTAGGGTTTTTCCTCTTCGGCGTCCTCATCGATTTCTTGCTTGGGGTCGCGTCCGAATTTGTTCTTGCCGACGTTACCCTTTTCCGCCATCCAGATGATAAAGATTATCGAGCATGCGGCGGAAACGATCGTATTCAAAATGCCGCCCAAGCCGACTGCCGCAAGTATACTCGAAACGGCATAAGGGAGATATTTGATGAACAAATGGAAGATTCCCCTGCCCGTGTCGTGCAATCTTCTTATCGTGATAGCCAGGGTCGGAACGAGCGAAAGAAACGCATAAGCAACGCAAATTATCCAAGCGAAAACGGTCAGCGTTGTCGACGCGAAGTAACTGCAAAGCACGGCAATTCCCGTCGTAACCGACATAACGATAAGATCGCAAAGCGAATACAGCCAGTAATCGCGTCGACGCGTTCTTCCGTCCCAACGCTTCCATTTTTTAAGTCCTTCGATATATGCACGTATCATCAAGTCACAACCCTTTCTAACGCATGAGACTAAGGCATTGTATCATACCGTTTAAATTTTGTCAATACACACTTGACAAAATAAGGAAATCATTATATTATCAAGGTAGTGAAATAATTTTGTTGTAATACAACATAAAAAGGAGCTAACAATGGAAAAATTAAGAATTGCCATTATCGGCACAGGCGGTATCAGTAACAGCCACATGGGCGGTTACAAAGCCATACCCGACAAATGCGAAGTAGTTGCGGTCTGCGACCTTGACGAAAATAAGGCCAAGAACTATGCTAACGCATATAACGTACCCGCATATTACACCGATTTTAACGAAATGTTCGCAAAGGAAAAGATAGATGCCGTTTCGGTTTGTACCTGGAATTCCTCGCACGCGCCCGCGACTATTGCCGCGCTCAACGCAGGCTGTCACGTCATTTGCGAAAAGCCTATGGCTATGAACACCGAAGAAGCAGAGGCTATGCTTGCGGCTGCAAAGGCTAACAATAAGGTGCTTATGGTCGGCTTCGTCCGCCGTTTCGGTAACGATGCAGATCTTATCCGTCAATTCAGCGACGGCGGTACCTTGGGCGACCTTTATTATGCAAAAGCAACCTATCTTCGCCGTAACGGCTGCCCCGGCGGCTGGTTCGGTGATAAGGAATATGCAGGCGGCGGTCCTCTTATCGACCTCGGCGTGCACGTTATCGACCTTGTTCGCTTCCTTGCAGGTAACCCCAAGCCCGTTTCGGCTTACGGCGTGACCTATAACAACCTCGATCCCAACCGTGCAGGCGGCGGCGAAAGCTGGGTTTCCACCACAAAGGGTCACAACTTTAAATATGACGTTGAAGAAATGGCTGCTGCAATGATTCGCTTTGATAACGGCCTTACCCTTTCGGTTGAAGCATCCTTCAAGCTCAATATTAAGAACGACCGCGGCGAGATCGAGCTCTTCGGCACCAAGGCAGGCGCAAAGATCGATCCGAACGTTGAATTCTTCGGTGATATGAACGGCAGATTCGTTAATATCAAGCCGAGCGGCAATACCGCACTTTCATTCGACGGTCTTTTCGCACGCGAGATCAACCACTTCGTTGAATGCTGCTTCGGCAACTGCGAATGCATCTCTCCCGCTGAGGACGGCGTTGTTCTTATGAAGATTCTTGACGCTATTTACGAATCGGCAAGAACCGGTCACGAAGTAATTATTAAGTAATTTTTCAAAACAAAAAAGGCTGTTAAATACAGCCTTTTTTATTTTCTTTTGTTTTATCGTAAATGCGTTCACCGATATACCCGATCAGTGCAACAACGACCGCAACTGCGATACCTGCATAAACGTCGAGGATGCTGTGTTGCTTGATAAACACGGTTGACGCCGATATCATCACGCACCAGATGCCCGAAAGGATCTTGGCATACACGCTTTTGCACATCGTCTTGCTTTGCAATATCACAAAAAACATCGCAAAGGATATCGAAACGTGCATTGAGGGCATAACGTTTCTCGGAGGAGTGTCGGCGTTATAGATGATCTTTACCATATCGATAAGGATATTGTCCCTGCCGAGTGAATCGAAATCGGGCCTTAACGCCATATCGATTCCGTTGGGAACAAAGGTGCAGATAAACATCGGTATCAGCATCGCTCCCATAAGCACGAGATTCGACCGCAAAAATTCACGTCGGTCGCTTTTGAAAAGCGGATATATAACGATAGCCGCAATACAGAAATACCAGGTGCAATAAGGGATTATAAACCATTCGCAAAAAGGTATATCCGCATCGAGCGGACTTTCTATAAGCAAAACGTTATCGTCAAGATATCCTATGCGCAAAAGCTCGTACCACACCGAATGGAATATCCAATACAGCAATATTACGCTGTATTTATGCGCTTTTATGTAATCTTTAATCAATTTCATAATATGCCTCAAATGTCGGCTTTTGTCGTATCTTGAGAATTATAACACTTTTTTAACATTTTTGCAATAGTTATCGGTGTTTTCACATATAAAGCTTCAGCGTTTTTTCGATCCAGTAATCAAATTCCGAATTAGGGCAGAAGCGTTCGAGCTCCTTAAATCGCTTATATGCATCGACTCCGTCGGTCGGGTCGTGCCAGATGTCGGCAAAAATATAGTCGAAATTACAGTCCTTCGCTTGTTTTTCGGCAAATTCAAAGGCATCGGCACAAACAATATTGACCTTTTCGGGATGGGCAAAGCAGGGCAAAATAAGCTCGTTAAAGAGGCTGATGACCGATTCGTCCCTCTCGACGACCGTTACGCTTTCGACCTCATCCTTTCTTGCGCACATAAATGCAAAATAGCCGAGCCCGAGCCCGTACGTGCAGACTCTTCCTCTTGCCTTTTTAATAGGAAGCCGTTGGGTGACTATCTCGTTTGGCATCATCGTCATCCATTCCCTGCCGTTTTGCAAAACCGAAAGAAACCTAAATTCCTTGTCGAAATATCCGATTTGCGGTATCACACGTCCGTCGGGAAGCGTTAAGGGATCGTCGCATACGAATGCGGCAAAGGGTGGCAATTTATCCTCGCGGAGCTCCCATTCGTTGATCTGCTTTCCGTTTTTAATACGAACCGCTTTGTAAAATTCGTCGTTTTTGAAATATTCGTCGTCAAGGTGATGAAGCATCAAGGGCGAATAGCTTTCCCAAAGCAGACGGTCGGCTTCGATTTCGGTATCGAAGCCCAATGCCGCGCAAATAAGAAGCGAATACGCATTCTCGACGGTAAGACCGTAATTTTCGGTCAACTCGCAAACCATTTCCGAAGTTACGAAATCGGGTTTATTGTTAAGAAGTAATGCAAGTCGGTCAAAAATTATGCCGTTGGACGCCTTTATTTCTTCATAGGTCATAACGCCACCGCCTTTTTACGTCTGCGCAGAATTATCACGAAGCAGGTGAAATGCGCCGCAGTCGTTATGATCCAGGTCGCAGGATAGGAAATATAAAGTATCTCGATCAAATGGAACTCCGCAAACACGGTATATATCCAGATAACGCGCAAAAGGCAGGAGCCCACGAGCGAAACTATCGCAGAAACGAGTGAGGCACCCATACCGCGAAGCATACCCGACATGACCTCCATCATACCGCAAAGAAAGTAGGGTGCACCGACAATAAGCAATCTTGTCATACCGACGCGCATCGTTTCGCTTGTTTCGACGGTACCCTCGACGCCGAAAAGCGAAAGAAGCTGCGGGCCGAACAGGAAGCAGGAGATACCGAGCACCAAGCCGACGACAACGACCATCAGCAGGCATTCGGCGCAAACCTTTTTCACGCGGTCATAGCGCAAAGCACCCGCATTCTGTCCTGCAAACGCAAGTGCGGCGTGATAAAGCGAATTCATTGCGATATATATAAGTCCGTCGATATTCGCCGCCGCGGTATTTGCCGCCATTGTGGCAGGGCCGAAGCTGTTTATCGACGATTGGATAAGCACGTTCGAAATCGAGAAAAGACATCCCTGCACGCCTGCAGGCACGCCGATCTTAATTATCTTTATAAGCTTATCGCGACGGATGTAAAGATGCTTTATATCGAGCTTACAATAATCGTCAAGCTTTGTAAGATAGCGCAAAACGAGAAACGCCGAAAGGTATTGCGAGATTATCGTTGCAAGAGCAACGCCCAAAACGTCAAGATGAAAAACTGTAACGAAAATAAGGTTAAGACCGACGTTCAAGGCGCCCGAAACCAAAAGGAAGAAAAACGGCCGCCTAGTATCGCCGCGCGCGTTGATTATCGCCGCACCGTAGTTATATGCCATCTGCGCAGGCATTCCCAAAAATATCGTGCGCATATAAAGCGTCGATTGACCGATAACCGTGTCAGGCACGCCCATAAGACCGAGCAGAGGCTCGGCGGCGAAAAAGCCGAATATCGAAATGATAATACCGAGAATGCCCGAAAGAAATATCGAGGTATGAACGATATCCTTTGCCTGCTCATCCCTGCCCGAGCCGAACGCATGAGAGATAGAAACGTTCGCACCTACGGCAAGACCGATAAAAAGTCCGGTAATAAGAGCGGATATCGAGCCTGTCGAGCCGACCGCCGCCAAAGCGGTCTCACCGTCCTGAGCAAAGCGTCCGACGATAACGGTATCCGCAGAATTGTAAAGAAACTGCAAAACGCCCGTGCCCAAAACGGGAAGCGCATATTTAACTATATTTTTGAATATCGGCCCCTCGGTCATATTCATTCTTGCATTTGATGCCATGACCTTGCTCCCAACAGCAAATTTCAACTAAATTATATTCCTTTTGACCTTAAAGTCAAGGAATTTACAAAAAATCGCTGTTTAGTCGAAAATCCTTTTGTTTTTTGTCTTTTTTTATAACAAATTCATTACAAACGTGTTTTAAAATGCTGTTACAGTGTGATATAATAAACGTGCTACACGTAAAAAGGGCGGTGAAAAAATGGCAAGAATACTTATTGTTGAGGACGAGCGTCCGATACGCAACCTGATACAGCGTAATTTGGAGCTTATCGGTCATACCTGCGTCGGAGTGGGCGACGGTGTGAGCGCGCTCGAGGTTATGGCCAACGAGCGCTTCGATCTGATGATCTTCGATATAATGCTTCCCGGTGTTTCGGGATACGAGCTTATCGGGCATGCAAACGGCACACCGACGATATTCGTTACCGCAAAAGAGGGCATTAACGACCGTTTAAAGGGTCTTTCGCTCGGCGCTGACGATTATATCGTAAAGCCGTTCGAGATCCAAGAGCTGATCCTTCGCGTACGGGCGGTTTTAAGAAGAACGAAAAAAGACGACAAAAGGCTGGAATTTGACGATATCGTTATCGATTTTTCGGCAAAAAAGGTGTTTAAAAACGGTCTCGAGGCGATTCTTACACCAAAAGAATATTCTCTTTTGGAAACGCTTGTGCTTAACCGAAACATAGCCCTCTCGCGAGAGAAGCTGATAAATCTCGTTTGGGGCTTTGATTACGAGGGCGACACCCGTACCGTCGACGTGCATATCCGACAGCTCCGCGCAAAGCTCGGGCTGACCGACAGATTAAAGACCCTCTACAAGACGGGGTACAGATTCGAGCTATGAGATTCAAGGACAAAACTTACATCATCACCCTCGTGCTGTTTTTGCTCTTTTTGAACGCCGGTATATTTTCACTTGCCTATTACACCCATCAAAAAAGCGCCACCGCGGCATACGAGCTTTGCCATTCCGAAAAGGGAGTCATCGTCGAGGCGTTCGAGGATGATATAAGTCATCTCGGGCCAAGTGCAAGAAAGCACGTTATGTATTCCTTCGGTACGCATTACGCCGCAAAGGATATCGGCCTTTGCTTTGTTGATGAAAGCGGAGAGACGCTGTATACAAGCTTTCCTTCGGGGCTTGAAATTCCCGTTGCGGGTCAAAGCTCCACCCAATATTACGACGGCAAACGCATTTACCTTATTTCAGAAACGGTCGCCAACGGGCAATATACCTTTACCTATGCAAAGGATCTTACGCACTTAGACGAGGATTTTAAAAGCATTTCGGTCGTTTTTGTGCTGACCTCGCTGGGTGCCTCGGCACTGCTGGCAATCGTTTTGTTTTTCGTGCTTCACAAGCTCTCAAGTCCTCTTATGAGATTGCGCGAGGCGACCGAAGCGATTTCGAACGGTGATTTCACCATTCGTGCCGACGATTCGGGCAGAGACGAATTTTCGCTTCTTGCGGCGGATTTCAACCGTATGGCAGAGCATATAAGCGGGCAGATGCACGAGCTTGAGGCAAGCGCAAAAATCAAACAGCAGATGCTCGACAACTTAGCCCACGAAATGCGCACACCCCTTACCTCGATAAGAGGCTATGCCGAATATCTTTTGAACGCCAACATCGACGAAAAGGAAAAGATTGACGCAACGGAATTCATTATTGCGGAATCCGAACGCTTAAAGGCGATAGGCGAAAAGCTTCTTGACGATGCATTTATTCGTGAAAACGGAATAAAGCGCGAAAGAGTCAACCTTTCAAGAATCGTTGCCGACACCGCGAAAAAGTTAAATATTTTTGCAAACAATAACGGGGTTTCGATTTCCGTCAACGCCAAAAGCGTTGAATGCGATTGCGACCCTTTGCTCATCGGGATGCTGCTTACAAACCTTGCAAACAACGCAATAAAGGCGTGCAAGGGCAGCGGAGCGATAATAATTTCCTGCGGAATACAAAACGAGAAAGCGTTCGTTTCGGTAACCGACAACGGTGTTGGAATGACGAAGGAGCAGCTTTTGCGAATTACCGAGCCATTTTACCGCACCGACAAATCGCGCGCACGTGAGGACGGCGGAACCGGACTCGGTCTTGCGCTCTGCGAACGTATCGCAAAGGCGCACGACGCCGTTCTTTCCTTTGAATCCGAGCTTGGAAAAGGAACGGTTGCCACCGTCGTTTTCAAATAAAACTTTTACAAATTTATAACAAATCGAGAAAAAATTTAAAATATTCCTGCTTTACCATAACGGTACAGAAAGGAGGAGTGTAATTATGAAAAACAAGACACTCGCAATTATCACAGCATCCATTATCACCGTGGCGGCATTGATCCTTACCGCAAGTCTTTCGCTTCTTAACGGTG
Source organism: Clostridia bacterium (assembly GCA_017561145.1). Lineage (GTDB taxonomy): Bacteria > Bacillota > Clostridia > Oscillospirales > CAG-382 > Coliplasma. The sequence continues at coordinate 86,311 of JAFZDO010000041.1, forward strand.
CGGCTATCGACATCAGTGACGCACTCGTTTCGACCGCAGAGCCCGTAATCGATAACGGAATTGCAGACGATAACGTCGAAATTGAGGTCAACGTTGAAGACACCAACGACGTCGAGATCGACAATGACGTTGACGAAGAGATCTACGTTGAAACCGAAGAGGACGTTACCGTTGAAAACGAAGCTCCCGTTGAATACCTCGACACCACCCTTCCCGCACTCGATACTCTCGAGGTAGTTGCGACAAGCGACGAGCTCGGAACCGACTCCCCCGGCTTCGAATACGTTCTCCGCAAGGATATCGTTATCGACGTGTTCGAGCACAAAACCGGCAAATTCGTGGGTCAGGTATGGTTGACCGAGGACGAGCTTTACGATGAATTCTGCAGAACCTTCGATGCAGACTTCGATTACACCGCAGGTCTTTTCGACCCCAACAACCCCGATGACGTTCCGGTTTATATCCCCGAAGCAACCTACCGCGTTGAATTTTATTGGGTAAACCGTCTTACCGCGAACGCAAGCGGCTGTATCGGCTCGCTCGCATTTTCTTACGGCGTAGAGGACAACGAAATCTATGAATACACTCAGACCGGCTATTCTCTCGCAAACGGCGAAACTGTTATCGCATTTATGGAATCGCTCGTAGCGGAAAAGATCGCACAGCTTGAAAACGGCGTCAACGACGACCTTACTGTAGACCAATCCTTTGCGTATATCATCGGCTTCGACGGCGAAAACAGCTGCTGGAACGGCACCACACTCAGCACCGGTGAATTTCTCCCCGGCGCACCCCGTTATGCAGAACGCTTCCCTTATATTCAGAAATAACCCTCCGCTCCTTATTTTTACAATATCGCATGAACCCTCTCTTACCTCAGCGATAACAAAACAGCCGAAGCAAATCGCTTCGGCTGTTTTGATTTTTATGTCGATTTAATTATCAGGGCTTTTTAACGGTATCCTTAATGCTTTCGTAAACAAACTGTGCGAAGGGCCTATACGTATCGTCCTTCGGGTGAAGTCCGTCTACGAAAACGGATTCGTTTTCCAAGGACCACGCGTGAAGGTCAACGATCTGAAGCTTTTTGTCGTTTGCGATATCCTTAAGCAAGGGAGTTACGTATTTATCGAGGTTTGCGTTCCACGCATCGGCATTCCATTCGTCGTTGCCGACCTTGAAAAGCGCACTCGGCAGAAGCATAATGATCTGAACGTCGGGCTTTACGGCTTTAAATTCATTAAAAAGCTCGTTCGTGCTTTGGATAAATTTATTTGCTCTGTCGTTCTCTTCGTTTTCCCAATTCTTATAGGGTTGATTCGGTGTGGGATTTGCGTCGTTCGTACCGAGCGCGAAAAGCACTACGTCGGGCTTGAAGCTCTTTGCCTGCTGGAATTCGGGCGACTTCTTATAAGCAAACTGATCGGTGCTTACAATAGAATAGCCGGAAATACCTGCATTGAACACGTAATAATCAAGTCCGAGCATTTCTTGAAGAAATACGGGATAGGTCTTGTTTTTGTTAGTAGATGTAGCGCCGTAGGTGATGCTGTCGCCGACACACGCAACTCTTACAACCTTCTTTTCGCCTTCGAATTTCATATCTGTCACCTTTTCGGATTCGGAAAGTTTTGTTAAAAACGCTTCACTCGCGCCCAAAGCACCGTTTGCATAGGTAGCCGCAAAAAGAACCTTTTTATCTTTTACCTCAACGCAATATTTGCCGATATCGTATCTTGCGGTATAATCCTTGCAGATATCGCGGTTGTCGATAACGCCGAAAATGATTTCATATTCATTTTCCTTGGCAGAATCGGTCACACAGCGAAGCGAAACGCCATACTCTGCCTTGACCTTTTTGATAAACGACTGTGCCGCGGTGCTGAATTTCGCCGCGTCGCCGCTGTTGTTCTTGAAAACAACCGTAAACTTGGAAAGTGATACTCCGTTAATTTTGGGAATCTTTATTTCAACGGGTTTCGAAGCCTCTGCCGAGCTTTCCGAAGACTCTTCATCGCCGCACGCGGCAAGACAAAATACGAAGGTTAACGCGAGAAAAAAGCACAAAAATCTTTTGATCATTTTTAACGTTCTCCGTTTTCTTTAAATTCTGTTCAGATTCTGGTTGCGCGCCATACCAAAGCACTTCTTGCAGGCACGTCTGCAAAAGCACCGCATGAAAATTCGCCGAGATCGACGTGATTTACACAGTCGCGGATGCGCACCTTGTCGGTAATTTCCCAACCGCAATAATCCCAGGAAAGGATCATCTTTTTGGGGGTATCGGTTTCGTTAACAAGGCAGAACGCGATATCGCCGTTTGCAAGAGGACGCGCGAGAATGAAATCGTTATTGCTCATCGGAGGAAGAGTATATGCCTGAACTCCCAAATCGTCCTGATTTATCGCTATAAGCTCCTTATTAAGCAAAATATTTGCTATTTCGGGAGTGGTCTTCCTTACGTCGTGGCCCATAAGCAGAGGCGCGGAAAGCATACACCAGATCGAAAAATGAGCGCTGTATTCGTTAAGGGTACATCCTCCGCCGATCTGACCTACCCAGCCCTCGCCGTTGAGTCCGACGACCATCATATCAGGGTCGTTCCATCCGCAGGGACCCGAATAAGCACCGACGGTAAGCGCGTTCTTCGCTACCTTGATTATAGATTCCCAGCTATCCTGAATATCACCCGAAAGGCGCCACATCGAAGCACCCGTCTGGCGCATCCATTGGGTAACGTGGGTGTGACCGTAGCAACCCGAGAAAATAATATCTCTGCCGCTTTCGCGCAATGCCTGACCCATTCTTCTGAAAAGGTGCGAGGGATCCTGTCCCGGTGCAACGTAGCCGAAATCGTATTTAAGAAGGTCAACGCCCCATTCGGCAAATTTCTTTGCGTCCTGACGCTCGTGTCCGAAGCTGCCCTCGCAGTTTGCATAAGTAAGTACACCCGCGCCCGCATAAAGACCGTATTTAAATCCGCGCTCGTGCAGATAATCACCGATAGCCTTCATACCCGAAGGGAATCGTTCCTTCTGGGGCACAAGGTCGCCGTTTTCGTCACGGCCTCTTTGAAGCCAGGCATCGTCTATCGAAACGATGTTATAGCCAGCCTCCAAAAAGCCCATATCCTTCATTGCGTCGGCGGTTTCCTTGACCACCGTTTCGTTTATATGCTCCCAACCGAAATAGTTCCAAGCGTTCCAGCCCATCGGCGGCTTTAATAAATGCATTGCCATAATTTGCCTCTTTAACTTGGTTTTGTGTTAATTTATTCTATACCACCTTATGCCATTTGTCAATGCGAAAATAAAAAAAGAGAGAAGCTGTCACTTCCCTCTTATCCAATTATAAATACTGCCGCATCTGCATCGCAAGGTCATCCTCGAGCTTGATCAGGCGGTTTGCAAAGCCCTTCGAAACGCTGTCGGCTTGCGAATATTGGTTAAGGTAGCGGTTTAGGGACTTCACACCCATATTGCATCCGTCGGTGATAAGGTCGGCGATCGTTTTGTCGGAATAATCGAAAGCCATTTTCATGTTCGTCTTTATCCAACTCATCCCCTTTGCCGCGGGTGCAGGCTCCTTGCCGCTATCGCAATGCTCAACAAGCTTTGCCTTGATATCGGCAAGCAAGGTCTCGTGCTGATTGCGGCAATCCGCAAGACTCTCGCGCATTTCCTTTGCTCTTACGTCGGGAAGAACGTCATTTATCGAGGAAACTCCCATTTTTACGCCTGCATCACATTCGCGAAGCAGCTTTAAGGTATCGTTTTCGTGCATATTTATTCTCCTTTGCATTTCGTTTTTTATAGTATGCACGCCGATCGACCGATTCATTCATATTGACAAAATTTCAAAGCAGTTATAAAATAAAAAACGGAACACGGAGGTAATTTGATATGAAAAAACATATTTTCCCGATATTTTTATCTATATTGCTGCCCTTTTCGGCAATGCTTTACTCCTGCTCGACCGAATCGGAGGAGGCAAGCACGCCCGAATCCGAAAGCGAAATTGCTATCGCCGAGTCCGAGACCGTCAACGAGGAGACTACGTCCGATACCTCTGACACTGCGTCGGAAGAAGCCTCGGATAACACCTCGAGCGACGTTTCGGACGAAAGCGATGAAGCAATCAAAAACGAACCGATAATCCGCCCGACCGACTACCCGACGCTTTGCGGAAGCTTTATGCAGGCTACGATGTTTAAGGACTATTCCTATGACCGTATGAAGGCGCATTTGCAAAATATGTACGACGTAGGAATTGATATTCTTATCGTGCAATGGACCTTTGAAACGACCTCTGACGGCGTTAAAAGCGTTCTTTTTGATGACAGCTTCGGCGCTGACGAAAAGACCGCGGACTTTGACGGAAGCGGTAGTGCTACGCTTGAAACGATATTAAAAGCATCCGAAGAGATCGGTATAAAGGTTTTTATCGGTCTCAACGACAATGCGGAGTGGTGGCAAAAATCTGTCACCGACAAAAATTGGATAGAACAGCAATCCAAGCTCGGCCTTGACGGCGCAAAGCAGATGCACGAAAAATACAAAACGCTCTACCCCAACGCATTTTACGGCTGGTATTTCGTTTTCGAGTTTTATAATATGCAGGCGCCCGAGCAGTTGCTTGACAACGCGGCTTATCTTTTAAACCTCTACCGCGACGGGCTTTACGGCATCGACCCCGAAATGCCGATGATGCTATCACCTTATATTTCTGCATCCGGCGCTTCTCCCGATGACACTCAAAAGCTTTGGACGAGAGTTTTCGGCAAGACGAATTTCAGAAGCGGAGACATATTCTGCTGTCAGGATTCTGTCGGTGCGGGACACATTACGATCGACAGACTTGATGCATACTACAGCGCGATAAAGAACGCAGTCGACACTAAAGCCGAGCTCAGATTCTGGGCAAACAACGAGTGCTTCACCCAATCCGACTGGACGACCGCACCGCTCGACAGATTTGTCGAACAGATGAACATATCTTCGAAATACGTCGAGGCACACATCACCTTTGCCTATTCACACTACGCAAATCCCGACACCGGAAAAACGGGATACCACCTTGCATACAAAAAATATTACGAAACGGGAAAGATTCCCGAATCGATTCTCAAAAAGCCCGAAATAACCTTTACGTCCGAATCGTCGGGTGCTACCGTTAAGATAAGCGGCAGTATACAAAACCCCGACAAAACGCTTATGGGAGTACGTATTTACAAAGACGGCGAGATGATAAAGCTTATCGACCTTTCGGCACAGTACGGCAAGCCAAGCTATGATATAAGCCTTACAGATTACAACTTAAACGGAAGCGGTAAAGCAAAATATTCGGTCTGCGGTGTCGATTATTATAACAACGACGGCGAAGCGGTTGAGTTCGAGGTTGATTTTAAGGGTAAAAACGGCAAAAACGTCGCAATAGGCAAGGCCTACAGCATTCTCACACCGCCCGAGGCGAATTACCCCGATGAAGACGGCAAAGCGCTTACCGACGGCATTTTTGGCAAAGAAGCCTACTGGAGCCCCGAATGGGTAGGTTTCCTTACCAAGCCCGAGATCGTCATAGACCTCGGCAAGACCGAAAAGAGCATTTATGCAATCGAGGTCAACACCTTAGGCGGCGGAAATGCGGCGGTATATGCCCCGACCGAAATAACGGTGTTTGTTTCCGATGACGGTAAGAATTTTAAGCAGGTATCCTTTGAAGCCTTTTCTCCCGATCTCGGCGTTGACTCCCAAAAAGCAATCATGCGCGGCGTTATGCTCGGCAACGAGGCTTCGGGCAGATACGTAAAAATAGCAATAGGAACCAACCAAAGCTGGATCTTCATTGACGAAATAAGCATTTACGCGGAATAACAAAAAGCGGCAGGATGATTCCTGCCGCTTTTTTGCTTTTATATCGTTTTACTTTATTCGTTATTCGTCGTCTTCTTCGCCGAGGTTGATGACCTTTCTGGGGGTGATATCGCCTGCTTTTGTAAGCGCGATCTTTGTAAGCATAGGACCTACAAGCTCGTAGATAAGCACTGCGAAGAGAGTAATGTTACGGATCATTGCGCCGGATTCGCCAAGGCTTTCAGCCGCGATGAGCGACATGCCCAACGCAACGCCCGCTTGGGGAAGAAGCGTAATGCCGAGATATTTGGTAATAGTCGGGTCGCACTTGGTCATCTTTGCACTCAACGATGCGCCAACGATCTTACCGATCGAACGGGTGATGATGTAAACCACGCCGACGAGCACAACGAGCCAGTTGCCGAACATATCGAACTTGAGCTCTGCGCCCGAAAGCACGAAGAACAAGAGGAACAAGGGTGCGGTCCATTTGTCGGTCTTGCCCATAATTTCGTCCGAGAAGTCGCACATGTTGCAGAACACGGTACCGAGCATCATACAAACGAGGAGCGAGGAGAACTTGATGTGGATGTCGCCGATGTGAGTTTCGAACATCGAAAGAGCAACCGCCATTATTACAAAGGTGATGGAAAGAGTAAGACGCTTACTGTTGGATTTGAAGTACTTTTCAGCCGCACTGAAGAGGATACCGAGCACAAGACCGAGAAGGAGCGAAAGAACGACCTCCAAAAGCGGTTCAACGAGCACCGAGATAGCGCTGAGAGCCGCACCGCTGTGCAACGAGCCTGCGATACCGAAGGAAACCGCAAACACAACAAGACCAACTGCGTCGTCGATTGCAACGACGGGAAGAAGGATATCGGTAAGCTTACCTTTAGCCTTATACTGACGAACGACCATAAGGGTTGCCGCAGGAGCGGTAGCGGTCGCAACTGCGCCGAGCACCAACGCCGCAGGGGTATTGATAACGTCCTCGGGAAGGAACTGACAAAGTCCGATAAGAGCAAGGTCGACAACCAAGGTTGCGACAAGTGCCTGAACTATACCGATAACGGTTGCCTGTTTGCCTATCTTCTTAAGCTGATTGATACGGAATTCATCGCCAATCGCAAACGCGATAAAGCCCAAAGCAACCTTCGAAAGGATGCTGTTGCTTTCAACCGCTTCGGCATTTGCAAAGCCGAGCCATTCAACGCCGGTGAGCGTTGCAAGCTGACCGAGGCAATAGGGGCCGACGAGGATACCTGCAATAAGATAACCGGTAACGGCGGGAAGCTTGAATTTTTTAACAAGACGCGAGAGCAAAAGGCCCGCGGTCATTGCTATACCTATTGGCATCAAAGTTTCCAAATCATACACCTGACTTTCATATATTTAAATAAAAAATCTTGATTTCCAAACGCAGATGATATCACAACAAAATACCGTTTTCAAGTGTTTTTTCGAATTTGTATTTTTTTCTAAATTCGACACAGTAAACCCATATTAAACTGCAAAAAACAGAACAAATTTAACAAAACGTCGGTTGACATAGCCGCCAAAGCTTTGATATAATGGATCGAAAATTAAGAAAGAGTAAAGATGATGTAATGAACAAGACCGCCAAAATAACGATCCTTTCCGTTTTATCGGTGCTTGCGATATCCGCGTCGATCCTTGCATTGCTTTTCTGGAACGGAGAAATACTTATCAACAACCCGAATTATGAGGAATATCCCGTTCGCGGAGTAGACGTTTCGGCATATCAGGGAGAAATCGATTGGCAGACTCTCGCATCGCAGGATATAGACTTTGCCTTTATCAAGGCAACCGAAGGAAGCTCTTTTACGGATAAACGCTTTGCATATAACCACAGCGAAGCGTTAAAGACCGATATCCGTATCGGCGCTTATCACTTCTTCAGCTTTGAAAGCGGCGGGGACACGCAAGCCGAAAACTTCATAAAAGCAGTTCCGAAAACCGAAAATATGCTTCCGCCTGTCGTCGACGTTGAATTTTACGGCAATTTTTCCGCCAAAAACACAGACAAAGACGCGATCGTTTCGGAGCTCAAGACAATGATAGCCGCGCTTTATTCTCACTACGGTATCCACCCGATAATATATACCGCCGAGGAGGAATATGCTCTTTTCATCGAGGGCGGATTTGAAAGCAATCCGATATGGATAAGAGGGGTTTATTCAAAGCCGCAGATATCGGACGGACGCGTTTGGACATTTTGGCAATTCACAAACCGCGCCAAGCTCGACGGTTATGACGGAGAGGAACGGTTTATCGATATGAACGTCTTTAACGGAAGCCGTGAGGAGTTCGAAAATTTCTGTAAATAGGCAACAAAAAAGAGCCTTCACGGCTCTTTTTTCGTTACGGAATGTCTTCGACAACACATTCGGGCGGGGTGTCTAAAAGATAAGGATTTCGTATCAAGCTGTTAAAATAGCGGAGCGACACCGAATATGCGTGTCCGTCGGCAATTCGCTCATCACAGGAAATGCGGTAGTCCATATAGGAGATCCTTTTCACGCTACCGTCGGTCTGAAGCTCGTTTTCCTTATATCTTCTGCCAAAGGCGAAGAATATGGGAATATTGCCGAAGTTATACAAATGATGATAAACCGGCGGAATACCGAGCGATGCAAGCGAAGTTATAACAAGACTTCCGTGGAAGGGCGAAACCGAGGTTAAGGATTTCGGCAAAAGTCCGTAAAACTCAAGCTTTTCCAAAAACCACATAATGATCCTTAACAAAAATCTCGGCATTTTATTAAGCGTTTTCGCAACTCCCTCGAAATCGTCGTTTGCACCAAGCGCAGCCTTGATAACGTCGTTGGTGATCCTGTAAACGTCATCTGCCGTCGATTCGGGCGGATAGACAAACTTAACCACCGTGTCGTCGGCATTAAGCTTCATTTCCTTCTTGACGGTCATAACTATTTCGATGTTATTTCTTGCATAAATACGTCTTCCGCGAACAAAGCGGTTCATTTCGGGATGCTGAGAATACATTCTTACCAGCGCGGCAAGGAAAATATGCATTATACTGAAATCGGTAAATCCCGCTTCGCGCTTTTGCTTAATGTATTCCTCTGCGTTGCCGATATCGAGCTTTTCGGAAAAATAGTTCGTTGCATCGTTGCGATCCTTCATAAGGTAAAGCGCAACGTAGTGCATCGGGTCGAGCGATCGAACGCGTCTTCCCTCTTTTTTGGATTTGCTTTTTAAGGCTTTTGCGGCTTTCTTGTCTTCGATACTCATACAAAGTCCTCCGTATCAACAAAGTCGGTATTAACAATATATTAACATATTCCCGCGGATTTTGCAAGTATGTCTTTTTACGTAAAAAGAGATAAAAATATACTTGAAATCGCATTTTGAATGTGTTATCATCTACTTGTATAAGTGTGCATATGCATAAAATATTACGGAGGAAATTTCATGAACAAGTTCAGACTTTTATCTCTCATTCTCGTTCTTTGCTTTGTGAGTGCACTTGCTTTGACCGCATGTGACGATACTACCGTGCAAATGAACCAATCAAACGCAGGAACCGACGATCCCAATGCTTCGGCAGACACCTCGACGGACGTTTCCTACGGTGAATTTCAGGATTCTACCGGCAAATACGTCGGCTCGACCAGCGGTACCAGCTACAGCGGTAAGACCATCACCTTCCTTACCTGTAGCGTTAACTCTACATACGAATCCGAAATACTTTACAATCCCTATGCAGACGAATCCAAAAAGACTTACGTAGACGGCACCACCGTTACCATGCCCGAGGTGCTTAACGACAGCCTTAAGCGCCGTGCAGAGCTTGTTGAAGAAAAGCTCGGCATCACTATCGAAGAATTAAAGGTTCTCGACGGCCCCCGTCCCGGCGGCGGTATGTCAAAAGCTATCAAGGAAGGTAACCTTTCCTTTACCGATGAATATCAGATCGTTGTTCCCTGCCTTTATGACGGCGCGGCTCTTTCGGTCAACAATATGTTCTATAATCTTTACGATATCACCAGTCTCCAGATGGACGCTCCCTGGTGGAATCAGGCGTTCAACGAAAGCATGACTTATGCGGGTCAGCTTTATTTCACCATAGGCGATCTCGGTATCGGCAACAAATCGAGCACCGCGGCTCTTTACGTAAACATCGACCTTTGGACAAAGAACGGCCTTACCGAAAAATTCGGTGCCAACCCTTACGACCTCGTACGTCAGGGCAAGTGGACCGTTGATACCGTTTTCGAAGCAGCATCCCTCATCTCTCGTGACGTTGACGGCTCGGGCGTTATCGATTACAAGGACGAATTCGGTTGGGGCGGTCAGCTCGACGATATGTGGAGCATCTTCTACGGCTCGGGCGAAAGAATAGCTAAGGCAGACGCAAACGGTTATCCCGCTCTTTCAATGTACAGCGAACGCAGTGCAAAGCTTATGGAAACCTTGCAGGAATTCGTTCAGAGCGATACCTACTATATTTCCGCAAACGACTACTTCGGCGTAGTTCAATGGCCGAGCGTTCTCGTTCAGGAGGCATTTACCTCTGGCAGAGCACTCTTCTACAACGGTAACGTAGGCACCGTTATCGAGCTTGGCGTTATGGAGCAGCACTTCGGTATGATGCCCATTCCCAAGGCTGACGAGATTCAGGAAGAATATTATTCCCTCGTTAACCCCTGGTCCAGCACCTGCTTTGCTATTCCCGTATGCGTGCCCGAATCTCAGCTCCAGATGGTATCCGACGTCCTTAACGTTATGGGCGCAGAAAGTATGAACGTCGTATCTCCCAACTACAAGGAAATTCTCGAATACATGAAGATACGTGACGACGATTCCGTTGATATGCTCAACAACTACATCCTCCCCAACCGCGGATGTGATATCGGTATGGCATTCAAGTGGGGCGGACTCGATACCCTTCTTCACGATATGGCAAGCGCAACCGTAGGCACCTTCGCTTCTGCTTATCAGAACAAGGAAACCATCGCACAGAACCAGCTCAACGCAACACTTGAATTCTTCAAGGACAACGAAAAATAAGTGTCAGCAGAAGCCCGATAAGTCTTTCGGGCTTCTCTTTAAAAGGTACAACTATGAAAATACTGTCATTCGGTGAAATTCTTTGGGATATGTTTCCCGACGAAAAAAAGATAGGCGGCGCGCCCTTTAACTTTGCGGCACACGCTGCAAGATTGGGTGCGGAAAGCTATATGGTATCCGCAGTCGGCAACGACGAAAACGGCACAGACGCAATGCAAGAGATCGAAAGACTCGGCATCAAGCGCGATTATATCCACGTCGACCGCAAATACAAAACCGGCTATTGCGCGGTCACACTTAACGACGGCAAGCCTAGCTACGATCTCGTAAGAGACGTTGCATACGACCACATCCCCGACGTTTGTCCCCGCGGCAAGTTCGATGCGCTTTATATGGGCACGCTCGCAATGCGCTCTCCCGATTCGAGAAGAGCATTTGAAAAGCTTCTTAAGTACATCGATACCAAAGAGGTCTTCTTCGACGTAAACTTCCGCGGTGATTTTTATACCCGTGAGCTCGTTAACACCTTTTTGAAGGAAACGACTATACTGAAGATAAGCGACGAGGAGATCGGCTTCTTCGGCAAGCGCGACCATATCAACGTGCTTCTCGATATTTCGAAAAACAATCCCAAGCTTAAATACATCTGTCTTACTCTCGGCAAAGACGGCGCATTGGTCTACGATTGCCGCAACAAGACGGTGCTTTATTCCGACAAGCCAAAGGGCGCGGTAGTTTCGACCGTCGGCGCGGGCGACAGCTTTGCCGCTTGCTTCCTCGTAAGCCTTCTTTCGGGCAAATCGGTCAGCGCCTCGCTCGACCGTGCGGTGATTTTAAGCGATTTCGTAGTTACCCAATTGGGCGCCGTGCCTGATTATGACCCGAAGGCATTGTTCGGCAAATAAAAAATATCGATTTTTTCGTTTTTTCTCTTGCAATTGCACGAAAATAGTATTAAAATAAAATAAAGTAATTTTTGGAGGTACATTATGGGTATTCTTAAGAAAATCTGGCCTTACTCGTTCGTTAACAAAAACGGTGTTGCAGGTCTTGTAATCAACGTTATTATCCAACTCGTTATCGGTATCGTTCTCGGTTTCGTAATCGGTCTTTTGGCAGGCATTCCGATCGTAGGTATCCTCGTTGGTCTTGTTTGCGGTCTTCTCGACCTTTACATCACCGTTGGTATCGTTCTCTCTTTCCTCGATTATTTTAAAGTTATTAAATAACCAAGGCAAACTTAATTACCGCTTGTTTGTTCAAGCGGTATTTTTTTGTTGCAAAAACACGAAAAACTTTGCTGAAAAAAGTGCATTTACTTTCAGTAATTTCTTGACTTTGAAGAAAGCAAATGGTACAATAATACTGAATAATTATGTGAGGCAAACGCTATGGGCAAGGCATTGATTTTTGACGGAAACAGCATATTGAACCGCGCTTTTTACGGTGTGCGTCCCTTGACCGCGCCCGACGGTACGCCGACGAACGCGCTTTACGGATTTATCGGCATGATAAACAAGGCGATATCTCAGATCGGCGGCAACCCTTCGTATGCGGCGATCGCGTTTGACCTTAAAGAAAAAACCTTCCGACACAAGGCGTGTGACAGCTACAAGGCAACGCGCAAGCCGATGCCCGAGGAATTGGCGCTTCAATTACCTATCGCACATGAGATTGCAACCGCTTTGGGCTTGCAGGTCATTGAGATACCCGGCTATGAGGCAGACGATATTCTCGGCACGCTTTCCTACGAATTCACGAAAATGGGCGAGCATACCTTTATCGTAACCGGCGACCGCGACAGCTTTCAGCTTGTAAACGAAAACGTAACCGTTTTACTCGCCGCAAACGACGAAACGAAGGTTACGACACCGAAGGAAATTTTTGAAAAATACGGCGTTGAGCCGAAAAAGCTTATCGACGTCAAGGCGATAATGGGCGACAGCTCCGATAACATCGCAGGCGTTCCCGGTATCGGAGAAAAGGGCGCGACAAAGCTTATTGCCGAATACGGCTCGCTCGACGGCGTTTACGAAAATATCGATAAGATCACGGGAGCTACCAACAAAAAGCTCGCCGACGGAAAGGAAAGTGCGTATATTTCACGCTTCCTCGCCGAAATAAAGCTCGACGTTCCGCTTAATTGCGCTCTTGACGACTGTCTTTACAAGGGCGGTGACGTTTTAAGACTGCGCGATATATATACCCGTCTCGGCTTCCGTCAATTCCTCGAAAAGCTCGATACCGTCGCTCCCGAGGCGGCATCCGACGAGGAATTCAAGCCTATCGGCACACTAGATGCGACCGGCAAGACGGTCTACCTCCACTGTGAGGACGAAAAGCTTTTTGTTTCCTGCGAAAACGCTCTCTATTTGGGCGATGCAAAGGATATTGCACGTCTGTCGGGATGCGATAGCTGCGTTTGCTGGTCGGCCAAGGACGCTTTGCACATTGCAAAGAACGAGAACGCGGAATTCTGTTCCAAGCTTGACGACGTTTCGCTTCTCGCATACGTAGTGTCCCCTGCCGACAACGGCGTAACGTTTGGCAAGCTTGCGCTCGATATGCTCGGCGTTTCATCGAGTGACGTCAAGGTTTCGCTTTTGCCCGACATTTACGGCAAGCTTAACGAAAAGATCACCGAGGAGCAACGCTCGCTTTACGAGAACATCGAGCTTCCGCTCGCAAACGTGCTTTGCGATATGGAGCATCGCGGTTTCAAGGTGGACAGATTTGCGCTTGACAGCTTCGGTGCTCAGCTTGATGCGGCAATAACCGAGGGCGAAGAGGCGATATGGTCGCTCGCAGGCGAAAAATTCAACATAAATTCCCCCAAGCAGCTCGGCTCGATACTTTTTGAGGACCTCGGTCTTCCCCATTTCCGCAAGACGAAAAGCGGTTATTCGACCGACGTTTCGGTTTTGGAAAAGCTTGTCGATTATCACCCGATAATCGAGCATATACTTGATTACCGCAAGGATACGAAGCTGAAAAACACCTATTGCGACGGCTTGGGCAAGCAGATTACCGAAGAGGGACGGATACACACGACCTTCAAGCAGACCCAAACGCTTACAGGTCGGCTTTCCTCGGCAGAGCCGAATTTGCAAAACATCCCCGTGCGAAGTGAAAAGGGCAAGGAATTGCGTCGATTCTTCGTTGCAGACGAGGGAAATATTCTTATCGACGCCGACTATTCGCAGATCGAGCTTCGCGTGCTCGCACACGTGTCGGACGACGAAACGCTTATCAACGCCTTTTTAAGCGGTGAGGATATCCACACCGTTACGGCAAGTCAGGTGTTCGGCGTGCCTGCCGAATTTGTGACAAGCGAAATGAGAAAGCGCGCCAAGGCGGTCAACTTCGGTATAATCTACGGCATAGGCGATTACTCGCTTTCGCAGGATCTGAAGATACCGAAAAAGGTCGCGGCGGAATATATCAAAAGCTACCTTGCAAAATACAGCGGTGTTTCGGAATATCTCGAATCGACAAAAAGCTTTGCCCGTGAAAACGGATACGTAGATACGATATTCGGCAGAAGGCGCTATATTCCCGAAATAAACGCAACCAACAAAAATCTTCAGGCGTTCGGCGAGCGAGTCGCGATGAACACACCGATACAGGGCGCGGCGGCAGACCTGATAAAGATCGCAATGATCCGCACCGACAAAATGCTTCGCGAGGCGGGATTAAAAGCACGTCTTATACTGCAGATACACGACGAGCTGATAATCGAAGCTCCTATCGAAGAGGCGGAAAAGGCGGAAGCGATCCTGCGCGAAGCGATGCAGGGCGCGGCAGACCTTAAGGTACCGTTGCAGGTAGACGTCGGAACAGGCAAAAGCTGGTTCGATGCAAAGGATTAAAACGAATGATGAAAGGCCACGGATAAATATACGTGTGAAATAAATACTATGGAACTTAAAAATCTCAACGGCAGAAAAGCAAGAATGCTGCTTGTTTACCCCGACTATACCGACCGCGAGCTCACAGGTAAGCTCACCGGCGGTAACTACAGCGAAGGCTTAGCATCCATCTCGGCAGTTATGAAGCAGGGCGGTCACGACGTCAAGCTTATGCACCTGCTCTATCTCCATAACGAGCAGGAATTCAAGGAAAAGCTTAAGGCCTTGGGCGAATTCGATATTATCGGTTTTTCGATCCGTACCACCGCTTTCCCCGATAGCCAGCTTTATATTAAATGGACAAGAGAAGTCTGCCCCGACGTTCTTATTACCGCGGGCAGCTATCACTGCACACTCGCACCCGAAGAGGTAATCGCACTCGACGATCTCGATGCATTGACCATCGGTGACGGCGAATATCAGGCGCTTGAGCTTGCAGACAAGATGAGCGCAGGCGAGGATTATACCAACATCCTTTCGATGTGGTTCAGAATGGACGACGGAAGCATTAAAAAGAACCCCGTTGCTCCCCTCTTTGCCGATCTTGACAGACTTCCCATCCCCGACTTTGATCTTTTCGATTACGACAACCTCGACAGCGTTAAGGTTGGTACTGCGATCGTTATGATGAGCCGCGGATGCAGATACAACTGTACCTATTGCGGCAACTCGCAGTTCAGAAACGTTTACCCCAACAAGAAGATCTATTCTCGTTTCCGTTCGCCCCAAAACGGTATTCTTTATCTCAAGACTCTTCTTGAAAAGCATCCCCAGATCAAGGTCATCAACTTCCGTGACGCTATCTTCAATATGATGCCCGATTGGACCGAGGAATTTTTGGCGCTCTATACCAAGGAGATCCATCTTCCCTTCACCGGTAACATCCGCTTTGACATCCTTACCGAGGAATCGGTTCGTTTGTTGAAGGAGGCGGGATGCTATACCATCGATATGGGTCTCGAAAGCGGCGATCAGGAAATGCGCTTTAAGTATCTCAAGCGCTATATGACCGACGAAATGATCATCAACTGCAGCAAGTGGTTCCACAAGCACGGTATCGCTCAGCTTACCTATAACATAATCGGTCTTCCCTATGAGGACAAGCACCGCGCGCTTAAAACGATCAAGCTCAACGCAAAGGCAGGTGCCGACCGCGTTATCCCCAACATCTTCTATCCCTATCCCGGAACAAAGCTTTACGATATCGCGAAGGAAGGCGGCTTTATCCCCGAGGGCGGCGTTTCGCCCGATGCGCGCGTGCCGCTCGTTCAGCCTCAATTCCCTGAGCACGAGGTTTTGTATTTGCAGGCATATTTCTCTCACTTCGTAAGAAGATACAAATGGGCTTACGCGATGCCCAAGTGGCTCGGAAAGCCTTATGAAAAATGGCTCGACCACCGCGCAACAGGTAAGCACGTTCCCTATAAGCTTCTCGTTAAGCTTCACGACGGCTATGCAAAGGTTCGCAACGGCCTTAAAAACTTCCTCGTTGACCATCTCCCCAAGGTCTATATGAAGCTTCGCGTGCTCAAGCACCGCAAGAGAGCAAAGAAAGTTTAATTATGGCAGGAACACTTTATATCGTACCTACCCCCATCGGCAATATGGGTGATATGACTCCGCGCGCAAAAGAGGTTTTGGAAAGCGTCGATTTCGTCGCGAGCGAGGACACGCGCGTAGGAGGCAAGCTTTTAATGCTTTTGGGCATCAAAAAGCCGCTTGTGAGCTATCACGAGCATACGAGCAAAAACGCCACCGATTCGATAATCGAGCGCATCAAATGCGGCGAAAGCTGTGCGCTCATTACCGATGCAGGCACGCCTGCGGTAAGCGACCCCGGCGAAAAGCTTGTAAGCGCCTGCGCCGAAGCGGGAGTTGAAATAACCGCACTCCCGGGAGCGTGCGCGGCGGTAACGGCAATATCTGCTTCGGGATTGGCATCGAGAAGATTCTGCTTCGAGGGATTTCTTCCCGAAAACAAGCGTGAAAGACGCGAAAGAATCGAGGAATTATCACGCGAGAAGCGCACCTTTATCCTTTATATCTCTCCGCACGATATCGACGGCTATCTCCCTGAATTGGCAGATAAGCTTGGCGACCGCAAATGCATTCTCGCCAAGGAGCTTACCAAGATCCACGAGCGCTATTTCCGCGGTACGGTAAGCGAAATTGCCGAAAAATTCCAATCCCTCTCCCCTTCCGAAAAGAAGGGCGAATTCGTTATGATCTGCGAGGGTATGAGCGAAGAGGACGCCTTCTGGAAGGATATGTCGATTGAGGAGCACGTCGACCACTATATTTCGCTCGGACTTTCGAAAATGGACGCCTGCAAGGCAACCGCGCGCGACCGCGGTGTTGGCAAGGGCGAGATCTACAAAAGCGTAAACAACTGAAAGGACTGTTTTCATGAGATCTTTCGGGATCAGATTTTTAATAACTCTCCTCATTTTTTGCCTTACTTTTCCCTTTTTTACAGTCAACGCTCAAGGCGAGGCTGTGGAAATCGTTTTGTCGTTCGACGGCGAAGCATACCGCGGAGGCACGATGATGCTCACCGTTTCGGTGAAAAAGCCGTCCGTCGCACTTGCAGGGCTTGAATTCACACTTGAATACGACAACAAATACGTCAAGCCTCAAATTACCGAAAACAACGAAGACGTGCTTGAAATGAACGCACTTGTTTCTTCGAAGCCGAACGGTTGGGAACAGATAAGTAGCCACAAGGACGGTATTTACACCTTCCGATTCGCTTCGGCGTTCGATAGCTCGGATATGCTCGACAAGGAAAACGAGCTTGTTTTAAGCATTCCTTTTACCGTCCAAGCGGCAGGCTCGTTTGACTTTTGCGTTGCAAGCGGCGATATATTGGCGGTTGCAAACGATAAGGAAAGCACGGTTTATTCGGGCAAGGGCGGTAACATTTCGGTCGTTGCCGCAAGCGAAGCACAAAAGATCGGCATCGGTACAAAGGGTGCCGATACCGCTAACGAAAAGGGCGAATATCTGCTTCAGGTCGAAACGCTCAACCTCGGCGACGCAAGCGGAATCGTTGCGTTTGAATTTGACCTTACCTATGACAAAAGCGTTTTCGCGCCTGTTGTAAAGACCAACGAAAACGAAGAAATGAACGTCTTTATGCAGGATATGCCGGGCGATTGGGAGCAGATGTGCTCGTTTGACGAGGCAAAGGGCAGATACACACTTCGTTTCGCCGCAAAAAACGCCGAATCGCTCACAAATGCCGACGTTCTTAAATCGGGCGAAAAAGCAATCCTTTCCATTCCCTTCAAGGTTATCGGAAGCGAGGGCAACGTCGCTTCGTTTACGGTAGACTCGGCATCTGTCATCGGCTTGAGCTGTTCAAACGTCATTCTCTCCGGCACGGGAAGCGTCAAGTCGGTTTCTATCGAAAAAGCGCCTTCAGGCACCATTCCCGACGATATCGGATATATTATTAAAGACGGATTTTTGATGTACGTCGACGAAAAGACCAAGGTTTCCGATTTCTTAAAGCCCTTCGGCTCTGCCTTTTCGGTAAATTCAAAAGGTGAGTATATTTGTACCGGTGACGTCCTTACCGACGGAAACGCCATTGCTCTTACAATAATCGTCCGCGGCGATATAAACGGCTCGGGCGATATCGAAAAATACGATTATATCCTCGTAAAGCGCTACTGTATGAACACGATCGCGTTCAGCGATGCACAGCTTCTTGCCGCAGATGCAACCAACGACGGCAAGATCGACAGATACGATTACATCCGAATCAAGCGCCACTGTCTTGGTACTTTTACTATAAAGGAAGACCGATAAATTATGATCAAAAGGTTATTTGCCGTTCTTTTGGCGGCTTTTACGGTTTTTTCACTCGCAGCCTGCACAGCTCAATATGAAAAGGCCGATAATTATGCAAGAAACTTCATTTCGGCGCTCTGTCTTGGCGACGAGGCAAAAATGAAGGAATACACTCACCCCGATTATACCGACCAAGCGATTCCCGACGAAGCCTTTTATGAAACGCTTTCTACCCAATTTTTCACCGTCGGCAACGAAATGACGGAGTTAAACGGCGTCGGCAAGGCAAATCTTGAAAACGAAGAATCGTTCGACGGCGAGGTTATGAAATGCACCTACGTTGCACGCGTCAACGAGCTTTTTTACACCGTCGAGCTTATCACTCTCGAAAACGACAACGGCTACGGCATCGTTTCCGTTGCGATGGTGCTTAACACCGATTTAGATTATTATTTTCAAGGTGAATGATGAAAAAATTTTCAACGACCTTCAAAAATTACACTTTAATAACTGTCGGATGCGTTCTTTTCGCGGCAGGCGTTTCGATTTTTCTTGAGCCTAACCAGCTTGCTTCGGGCGGCGTTTCGGGTCTCGGCATCATTCTTAACAGCTTTATCGACTTCATCCCCGTCGGTATGTGGTCGATCATCTTCAACATACCGATAATGATCTGCGGAGTTTGGAAGCTCGGCGCAAAAATCCTTGTGCCCACCTTCTATGCGCTTGCGGTAAGCTCGGGCGTTATGACTTTGTTTGAATTGTTCTGCCCTCCCATCACTTACAATCCCATGCTCGCGTGTGTGTGTGGCGGTGCGCTTGTTGCGGCAGGTGTAGGACTTGTTTTCCGCGGCGGCGCAACCACGGCCGGCACCGATATTATCGTAAAGCTTTTAAGACTTAAATACCGCCATATTTCGACCGGCGCTATCTTTCTTTTCGCAGACGGCTTGGTATGTCTTACATCGGGCTTTGTATTCAACAACTTCGAAAACGCGCTTTACGCGGCGATTTCCTTGTTTATCCAGATGTTTGTGCTCAATATGGTGCTTTACGGCTCGGATGAAGCAAGAATGGTTTATATCATCAGCGACCGTGACGAGATCATCGCAAAGCGCCTTCTTGAAGAGATCGATGCGGGCGCTACCTATTTGTACGGCAATGGCGCTTACACAGGCAAGGACCGCAAGGTGCTTATGTGCGCGCTTAAGATGCGTGCCGTCCCCCAAGCGCGTGAGATCATCCGCCAAGAGGACAGCGACGCATTCGTTATCGTTACCAAAGCAACAAACGTATTCGGTGAAGGCTTTAAGAGTCACGTTGAGGAAGATCTATGATACGTGAAACGGTCGAAGCACTTCCTTCGCTTATCGACACTCTGAAAAACGAAGAACGGAAAATATTCCTTTACGGAATGGGCAACGGCGCAGAAAAAATATATGCCTATCTTATCTGTCACGGCATAGAGATCGATGGTGTCGTCGCGTCAGACGGATTTGTTCGCGGTCAGGATTTTTTGGGGTTTAAGGTGATTTCAATAACCGAAGCAAGCGAAAGATACGGCTCGCTATGTTTGATCCTTTGCTTTGGTCTCGAGGGCGAAAAATCGCATTTTTTAACCGATCTGGCAAATAATCACCGCATACTTTCACCTAATCTTCCGGTTTTCGGCGACGGTGCTTGCGACAAGGATTTTATTCTCGAAAACGCCGAATCGTTTGAGCGCGTTTATGAAATGCTTGCCGACGGCGAATCTAAGGAAATATTTTTAAACATACTCAAATATAATGTCACGGGCGAGATAGCTTTTCTCGAAAAGGGAAAGTCGCTTGATTGCCCCGAGGAGTTTTACAACCACGAAAAAAGGCATATCGACGTAGGCGCATACGACGGCGATACTGTTTTGGAATTTACAGAGCATAGCGATAAATACAACGATATCGTTGCGTTTGAGCCGGATGTGCTCACCTTCCGTCATTTCAAAAGAAACACCGAAGACATTCGCGATTGCATCGGCATAAACGCCGCCGTCGGCAGATACGACAGAAAGGTTTCGTTTGCATCGGGCGGCGGAAGAGCATCGCACTGCGAAGCTTTCGGCGAAGGAACGGTCGATTGCGTTTCTATCGACAAATTCTGCGGCTTCACACACATCAATGCAAGCGGCACACCCGTCGGCAGTATCAAGATCGATGCCGAGGGCATGGATGAGGACGTTATCTGCGGTGCGGTCAACACGATATATTGCTGCAAGCCACATTTGGCAGTCGCGCTTTACCATCGCGCGTCCGATTTGATCGACCTGCCGTTGCTTATAAGAAAGCACTATCATAAATACGAATTTTATTTGAGAAAAAAGGAATACGTCCCTGCCTGGGATATATTCCTCTATGCTATAAAACGGTAAATACGGAGGTATTTTAATGTCTTTTAAAGAAATAAAGCCGTCGGATATCAACAGTTCGGTTTTTACTGATATCGGAAGCAAATGGATGCTTATCAGCGCACAAAAGCCCGACGGAAGCATTAACACGATGACAGCAAGCTGGGGTACCATGGGCGTACTTTGGAATAAAAATATTTTTGTTTGCTTTGTAAGACCTCAACGCTTTACTCACGAATTTACCGAAGCGAGCGACAGGATATCGATCTCGTTTTTCGGCGAGGAATACCACGAAGCGCTTACGGTTTGCGGC
Organism: Clostridia bacterium; assembly: GCA_017561145.1. Lineage (GTDB taxonomy): Bacteria > Bacillota > Clostridia > Oscillospirales > CAG-382 > Coliplasma. The sequence continues at coordinate 107,614 of JAFZDO010000041.1, forward strand.
AGAAAAAGCGGCAGAGATTGCGATAAGATAAAGCTTGCCGGTCTCACACCGTTTACCACCGAAAACGGTGTCGGATTTAACGAAGCCGAGCGCATTATCTACGGCAAAAAGATATACGTCGGCAAGCTTGACCCGAAATGCTTCCTTTCGGATGATATCGAAAAGCATTACAACAACGACTACCACACCGTATATATCTGTGAAATAGAAAAGATCGAAGAAAAGGAATAACATAAAATGCGCGTCAACGAACTTATAACTGCAATAAACAACGGCGATTACGACAACGTGATCAAAAAGCTTTACCCCAACAAGGATATTATCAACAGAAGAGAACGCTTAATAAAGCTTGCAAACGATTTTTCCGAGCTTTACGGCGATATGGACGTAACTCTTTTCTCGGTCCCCGGCAGAACCGAGCTTTCGGGTAACCATACCGACCACAACAACGGCAGAGTTCTTGCCGCAAGCGTAGATATCGATATCATTGCCATCGCATCAAAGGTCGAAGGTAGCACCGTCCGCATTAAATCGGTAGGCTACCGCGAGGATGCCGTTGACATAAAAGATCCCTCTCCCGAAAACGTTCGCAAGGGTAGCTCCTCGGCGATAATTTCGGGCATTGCCGATTATTTCAACAAGCACGGATACGTATCGGGCGGATTTTACGCCTATACCACAAGCGACGTTATGACCGGCTCGGGACTTTCGTCCTCCGCCGCTTTCGAAGTTATGTGCGCGCGCATCTTCTCGGAATTTTACAATGACGGCAAAATCCCCGCAATGGAGCTTGCAAAGGCAGGCAAATATGCAGAAAACGAATTTTTCGGAAAGCCCTGCGGACTTATGGACCAAGCCGCTTGCGCTTCCGGTGGTTGCTTGTGGATGGATTTTGAAAACAATACCGACCCCAAAACCGAAAAGATCGATTTTGATCTTTCCAAATACGGTTATTCGCTTTGCATCGTAAATACGGGCGGCAACCACGCCGACCTTACCGAGGATTACGCGGCAGTGCCTTCCGAAATGCGTTCTATCGCGGCGCTTATGGGTAAAACCGTTTTGCGTTGCTGTGATGAAGAAGATTTTATGGGAAGAATTTCCTATCTCCGCACGCTCGTCGGCGACCGCGCAATTATGCGCGCAATGCACTATTTTGCCGAAAACAAGCGTGTTGACGCTCAAAGGGATGCACTCTCCAACGGCAGGATCGACGAATATCTTAACCTCGTTACCGCATCCGGTAATTCCTCGTTCAAATTCCTTCAAAACGTATTTACCACTCACAACGTAAGTGAGCAGGGCATCTCGCTCGCACTTGCTATTACCGAGCGCTTCGGTGCGGTTTGCCGTGTGCACGGCGGCGGCTTTGCAGGCACGGTTCAGGCATACATCCCCACCGAAAAGGTAGCAGACTACAAAAATACCGTTGAAGCGGTATTCGGCGAAAACGCTTGTAACGTTTATACCATCCGTCCTTACGGCGCGGCTGTGGTTACTAAGGAAGATATTATAGGTTAATGGAAAAAGCTAAGGTTTATATGCTCTTTTCCTCGTCAAAGGGAAATTGCGCATACATAAAATACGGCAGGGACGAAATACTTATCGATTGCGGTGCATCGGCAAGAGCGATCGACTGCGCACTCAAATCGCTGGGAACAAGCCTTTGCAATATAAACGCCGTGTTCATCACGCATGAGCACAGCGACCATATCCGCGGACTTAATGCGATATCGAAGCATATAAACGCAAAATTCTATGCACCCGAGGGATGCTTAGATTATATTTCGACCTATATGCATAACGCGAAAAGGCCGTTTGCGCTTGTGTCAAACACGCCGATAAAGCTTTATGACCTTGCTGTCTGTCCGATCCCCACGCCGCACGATGCAAGAGGAAGCGTCGGCTTCCGCATCCTTGCAGGAGAAGAACGGATAGGCTATTTCACCGATATCGGACATCTTTCCGAGGGTCTTTTACGCGGACTTTCAGGCTGTGAAAGAGTCGTTATCGAGTCGAATCACGATATTGAAATGTTAAAAAACGGAAGCTATCCTTATTCCTTAAAGCAAAGAATACTCGGCGCGACAGGCCACCTTTCGAATGAAATGTGCGCCAAGCTCCTTCCCCATCTTGCACACCACGGAAGCAGATCGTTTATGCTCGCCCATCTTAGCGAGGAAAACAACACTCCAGAAATCGCATTTGACGAATGCCTATGCTCCTTAAAGGAAGCAGGCTTTTCGGTTTGCGAGGATGGCGGAATCAACCTTGCCGTCGCACCGGTTTGCGGTGTTGCCGAGCTTGTATAAAAAACAAAAGACAGAGAATACAAAATTCTCTGTCTTTTTTGTTATCGAACTTAAAGCACCGCGGAAATATAGATCAACGCCAGCGCAAAATTAACAAGCATCACGGCGACGAACATTCCCAACGAAACGGCAATCTTTGCTGCGATATTTTTCATCGGCTTGATGATAAAAAGTGCTGCCGCCGCACCCAAGCCCGCAACGACACCGCCAAGCGCACCGCCGACCACCGGGAAGATCATGCAAAGAGCTTCACTGACCGACCAAACGAGATAAATCGCTACCCATGCAAACGATAAAACATAATCATACCACTTTGCAGGCTCGGTCATACGGAATTTATCGCCGTTAACGTCAATGATCGCGCCCGAAAGAAAGCTTCCCGCGATAAGCGCGGTAACCTGTTCGCCGTTGATTTCGCCCACAAAGGTCTTTTTGTTTACCTTTTTAAGCTGAACACCGCCGACGGTTACGGTCTTTTTGCCGGTCCAATAGCTTTCGTCATAAACGATCTCACCGTATTTTTGAGTTTGAATTACAGATCTCATAGCATTTCTCCTTTAGCTTGATATCTTGATTGTAACATACGAAAGCGCCTATGTCAACAGCAACTGTCGAAAACGTTAGCCGTTCTTTCGGTCGTGTCTTATCATACCGATAACGATTGAAAACATCGCCAGAATTTCGCAGATAATTCCGCCCAACGCAAAGTTAAACACGTTGTATATCAACCACGAAGGACTGCTTATCAAGCCCATTTGGCGCATGGTTTTGGGGGTGTTGAGATAAAAGGCGATACCCGTTGAAAACATACCGATAAGCGGCAAAAATTCGATAATAAAGTTAAACAGCGTCGGCTCCTTGTCGAATACCAAGAAGGAAAGCGCGTACGCCAAAATATAAAACACGCCGAACACGAAAAACCAAACGAGCTTATCTGCGCGGAAGGTCTTGCGGTTTGTGTATACGAATGCACGGCAAGCGCCGATAAGGTTCAAAAATCCGCCCGCAACCGCGCCTATCATAAACATATTCACGGCAAAAAGCACGTTGCCGCAAAGCTGCATTATAATAATATTCTTTTGACTTTTCTGCTGAAATGAAAGTATGATCATCGCCATTGCGACAATCCCTATCGACTGTGCAATAATATCGTAAGCTTCCATAGCCACCTCGAAAAACAACTTGCCTTAACGCCTTGATTAAAGGACAATTCATAATATCACATTTAAAAACGAATTGCAATACGCGATATTTTGTGATACAATAAATCGAGGTGATATTATGAGCTATGAAAAGCTGTCTTCGACGGTTGAAAACCAAATAATCGCCGACCGAGAAAGCGGAAAGGCATCGCCTTATGCCTTCTCTGCCGAAAACGCGTTTCGCCGCGACAACGGACACGATGCGCAATCGGTTTTAAGAAGCGCCTTTATCCGCGACACCGAAAAGATACTTCATTGTCCCTATTATAACCGCTATGCCGACAAGACTCAGGTATTTTCCTTTTATAAAAACGACGATATAACAAGGCGCGCTCTTCACGTTCAGCTTGTTTCGCGCGTTGCCAGAACGATCGGACGTGCGCTTGATTTAGAGCTTGACCTTATCGAGGCGATATCGCTCGGACACGATATCGGTCATACCCCCTTCGGTCACGCGGGCGAAACCTATCTTGACGAGCTTTTCAGCGAGCACGCAGGCAGACGCTTCTCGCACAATATCCATTCGGTGCGCGTGCTTGACGAAATTTTCCCGTTAAACCTCACCCTTCAAACGCTTAACGGCATCGCCGCACACAACGGCGAGGAGGAGCTGACGAAATATATCCCTCAACCGATAAAAAGCTTTGACGAATTTGATTCGCAAATTGAAAAATGCTATATCGACCGCAGTAATGCGCGACATATCCAACCCGACACGCTTGAAGCGTGTGTAATGCGCATTTCGGATATCATCGCATATCTCGGCAAGGACAGGCAGGATGCCGAACGCGCCGATATCGAGCTTGCCGACGGGTTTGAAGAAAGCGTTATCGGAACTAAAAACGCCGAAATGATCAACAACCTTACCGTAAATATCGTTGAGCACAGCTATGGCAAGCCGTTTATCGAAATGGACGAAGCGCATTTTAACGCACTTAAGCAGGCAAAGGACGCCAATTACGCGCGCATCTACAAAAATGATCTGGTAAGAGCGTTTTTCGACGATACCGTAAAACCGATGATGGGCGATATTTACGAAAAAATGCTTTCCGACCTTATAAATAACAAAACCGATTCGCCGATATTCAGGCACCATATTGATTTTCTGGAAAAGCCCTATTTCCGCAGAGCTACACCCTATTCCGAAACCGAGCCGAACCAGGTAGTCGTCGACTATATCGCAAGCATGACCGACGATTATTTAATAGACCTGCACGCTTATCTTTTCCCCGACAGCAAGCTGAAGATAGAATATAAGGGCTATTTCAACAAGGAGTTTTAAATATGAAAAGATTCGTCCTGCTCGGCGGCGCGCCGATTGAGGATTATGAAAGCATAAAAAAGCATTTAAGAGATGACGATTATTTTGCCGTTTGCGATTGCGGATTAAGGCATTGCGAAGCGCTTGATATCACGCCCGACCTTATAATCGGCGATTTCGATTCGTATGCTTTGCCGAATACCGAAAAAGAATTGATCGTTCTTCCGCGCGAAAAGGACGATACCGATACCTTTTTTGCCGCAAAAGAGGGCGTTAAGCGCGGATTTGATGAATTTTTGCTTCTCGGCGTAATCGGCGGACGGCTCGACCACAGCATCGGCAATATTTCGATACTTTTATATCTCGAATCATTGGGCTTGACGGCAAAAGCGGTTGACGATTATTCTGTTATCGAAATCGTTTCGCACAACGTTGCTTATATCGAAAGCAAATATAAATTCTTCTCGCTTTTAAATATCACCGGCGTGGCAAAAGGAATCACGATCAGAAACGCAAAATTCCCGCTTGAAAACGGCGAGATAAATTGCGAATATCAATACGGCGTTAGCAACGAAACGATAAACAACTCCCCTGCTGAGGCTTCGGTCAAGGAAGGAAAATTATTGCTTATCAAGGTCATAAAAGATTAAAAAGAGAGGAAAATTCCCTCTCTTTTTTCGTTATTCTTCTGTCGTTTCTTCGATGTCATCAAGCTCGTAAAATTTGGTGTTATATACGGCGATGGGTTTATTGGGCTTATCGTCGTATACCAAAACGTAGCAAGCGTCACCCTCTGAATTTAAATATGTTTCCTCCAAGGAAATTACAACGCGACCGCAACGGTAAAGATACATCGCGTGCTCGTAATAACCGCTCCAACCATGCATTCTGCGTCTATAAACGTATTTATCGTCAGTAACGACTCGCTCAATAGTATCGGTTATCAACGAATACGAGCCACCGACGGTTTGCTTCATCTTGATGTATTCCAAAACAATTAATATCACGCATACGATTACCGGAAGCGAACCAAAAACGTATATGATAACCATATCCGTGCTCTTCTCAAAATCAAATATTTCGGTTATTCCGATGCCGAAAAGTATGCCGATACCGCTCGAAACGATCATTACAACGAAATAAAACACAAAATTCCATTTGTGCACCGCAATAAGCGCTTTGTGTGTTGCTTTCGGTCTTATCTTCTTTTTTCCCTCTTCCTTTTCGCCATCTTCAAGGTTCGGGCTTTTATAATTTGCCATATTCACACCTCTGCTTTCCGAGGTCATTATAACAAAGTTTTACACATTAGTCAACAACATTTTGCTTTTCGACCATTCTTGCGATCTGGCGCTCGAAGAACATAACGTAATTTTCATAAAAATAGTTGCAATCGTTGGTCGAATTTCCGATTATCGCAATAAGCTTCAAAGCCTTTTCGACTTCTTCGATTGCCGAATCGATCTCGCCGTTTTTCTCATAGCATTCGGCAAGGTGCCACATCATTTGTATAAGGTTTTCAAACGAGACCCATTTTTGCTTTTCGGCGGCATCGAATTTTTCCTCGCCGTCGAATATATATGCTATCTCGGTCAATCTTGTGAAATATATTTCGGGGATCTGATCGATCGCCATTTTTGCGCTTTTCATATCGCCCTTTGCCTTATATGCGTAAGCCATAAAACGCAACGCATCGTAAATAATACTGTGGTCGGTCGCCTTGTCGATAAGCTTTGTAGCAACCGCAATGGTTTCGTCGGGGTTGCCCGTGCAATCTATAACGTAAAGCAGATTGTTAAGAAGGATATCGTTTTCGGGATACTTTTTCAAGCCCGTTTCCAAAATTCTTCGGCTTTCCTCGGGGTCGCTTTGGCGGTATTTATAAGCCTCGTCGGCAATCGCCTCGACGTCGGATTCGATCTGCTTTAAATTAAAATCAAAAAGCTCGTCCATCGAAACCGAAAAATAAGCCGCAAGCTTCGGTGCAAGTGCAATATCGGGCAGAGCGATACCGTTTTCCCATTTGGAAACCGCTTGGAACGATATACCGATGCTTGCCGCAAGCTGTTCCTGAGTGATTCCACGCGCTTTTCTTAATTCCTTTATTTTACTTCCTATATTCATAAAACCTCCCTAAACGTACAGAGTTTTTACAGTATAGCATATATTTTTTCCTTCTGCAATAACTTCGCAAGCGATATATTTCGCTCCTCGGTTGAAGTAAAAAAGGTTTTCCTTGACAACAAGGAAATCAAATATTAAAATATAAGCAAGTATTATTTGGAGGCGTTCGCATATGGAAGCAAAGGTAAAGGCATTGATAGAAGCGATAAACAACGACAACCCCGGTGTTGAATCGGTAGCGCTTTGGAAGGACGGCGAAATGAAGCTGATTCAACGCTATGTGCCCAAGCGCTCGCGCCTTATTTATTCCCACACGAAAAGCTTTGTGTCCACCGCGGTCGGTATTGCGGTCGACGAGGGCATTTTGTCGCTCGACACCAAGCTTTTGGACGTTTTCCCCGAATATATTGATAAGATTACCGACGAAAGGGTTAAGGAGATCGAGCTTAGGCACCTTTTAACGATGAGCTCGGGATTCGGAAATGCGTTTCTTATGAGCTCCAACCGCCGCCGTGACGAGGGTTATCCCGATTACGTCGGTTATATGCTGCAAAAGGAAATGAAATATAACCCCGGCGAAAGGTTTGTTTATTCAAACGCCGATACTCATCTTTGCGGCTGTATGGTTCAGCGCGCAAGCGGCACTACGCTTTTGAAATATACTCACGACAAGCTTTTTTCAAAGCTCGATATGGGCTTCCCTGCTTGGGAGACCGACCCCGACGGCGTTGCTTTCGGCGGAAGCGGTCTTTATCTCGATATAACAGAAATGATGAAGCTTGGTATACTTTATCTTAACAAGGGCATTTTTAACGGCGAACGAGTTGTATCAAGCGAATGGGTCGAGCTTGCCTCGAGCAATCAAATACCCACCGGTCACGAAACGCTTTGGCACGGTCAATACGGATTTCAATTTTGGTTGGTAGGACAGAAAAAGGGCGCGTTCAGAGCCGACGGTATGTACGGTCAGTTTTCCATCGTTCTGCCCGAGGACAACGCGGTTATCGCAACACAGTGCTGTGAAGAAAACGACGTCGGCAAATTTGTCGATATGATCATCGAATACACAATGAAGTAGGTTTTCATATGAAGCTTCTTATTATTACAAAAAAAGAAAACGACCTTTCTTTAATACTTTCCTCTTCCTGCGAAGCAAAAATTCTTGCGCCCGAAAAGGCAGAATACGAGGATATTTTATCGTTTGACGCTATGGCGATACTTGGCGGAACAGACAACAAGCCTATGATGCTTAACCCCTATCTTCGCAGTAAAGCCGAAGGCTTTGCAAAAAGCGGCAAGCCGATTTTTCTTGAATTCGTTCCTTCGTTTTCCTGTATATATTCCGCACAACCGACAAAAATCACGTCGCACCGATTGGTTTCGGTTTGCGATTTATCAGATGAGATCAAATGCGGCGATTTGCTTGACAGTCGTCACAACGATTATATCCGTCCGCATTTTCTTATGCCCGACACAAAGGCGTTGATGTATTATCATCAATACACCCCCGCGCACGATAAATTGAACAAAGAAGGCGGCGAGCTTGTATCGAACGATATCGCGCTTTTCTCCTATGGCAACGTTCTGTTTTGCTCCTTCCGTATGTGCGATTATCTAAAAGCCGCGTTTGCGCCTGTTTCGCGTTGGAATTCGTTGGTCGAATATATTTGCGAATTTTTGGGTATCGAAAAGCCGAAGGAATTCGCAAAGCCCTCTTATACCGCAAAGGGCAAGCTAAACGGAGATTTCTTCGAAGAATTGAAAAAATGCACGGACAACAGTCTTGCGCTTTTAAAGAATTACCTTGTCACCCCCGACGGAAAATACGGCATCCGCGAGGGCTTGAGCCATAACATTCTCCCCGACGGAACAAGACTCGGCGCAGATTATGTCCGCACCGACTGCACGGGCGAGGCGGCAGGAGCATTTTTCTTCTCGTTTGACGATAAATTAAAGCAGATTGCCGAAAATATGTATTCGCTTTGCTACGGACCGCTTACAGTTCACGACGGCGAATACGACGGAATGGTTCGTTGGACCGAGGAAGCATGGGAGGTTTGTTATCAGGACGACGTTGCCCGTGCGATAATCCCCTCGTTGTTGTTTGACTATTTCGGCATTTCGGACAAATACAGAAGCAACGCTCATAACGCGCTTAAATTCCTTTGCGAAACGACCTGCAAGGACGGACTACGCCCTGCACGAACCGACGTTTTGGAATTTATGAAAAGCGGCAAGCCGATACGCTCGCTTACCGAAGAGGAAAGCGGACTTGCAAGCGCACACTACAACGCATATTACAGTGCCGCACTTCTTTTGGGTTATATTACAAACGGCAACGAGGAATTTAAAGCCGTTGGCGTTCGCGGTTTGGAAACGCTTATGTCGCTTTATCCCGACACGGTGCGCGAGCATAGCGAAACAAGCGAGCTTTGCCGTCTTATCCTTCCTCTTGCGATACTTTTTAAAGCAACGGGCGAGGAAAAGCACAAGGAAATGCTTTACCGCGTGTTTAACGATCTTCAAAATTACAAGCACGCAAGCGGCGGATTTGCCGAATGGGATACGGGATACAAGGCTTCTTGCTTTAACAACGCGGGCGGAGAATGCTCGCTTCTTGCACAAAACGGCGATAACGTTGCCGATCTGCTTTATTCATTGAACTGGCTACCGTTGGGCTTTGCACTCGCTTGGCAGATTACGGGCGACGGTATATTCTATACCGCTTGGCAAGAGATTTGCGAATTCTTTATAAAAGCGCAGCTTGTTAGCGAAAACGAGCTTGTAAACGGCGGTTGGTGTCGAGGAATCGACCTCGATCGACTTGAATATTGCGGCATTCCGCACGACGTGGGCTGGGGTCCTTGCTGTATCGAAACCGGTTGGACGGTTTCCGAAATTACAATGGGTATGCTCGTCGGCAAAGCGCTTGCGGAAGGCAAAATTAAGTAAAAAAAGAACGGAAGACTTTAAAAAGCCTTCCGTTTTTTGCGTTTATTTTTCGACTGCAAATATCATCGGTTCAGGGTTTTGATGGACACCATCGTAATCATTATCGTAATCTCCATCGTATAAGTATCCGCGCTTCATCGCCTCGCGCACGGTTGCAAAAAGCATAGAACTAATGCAATTCCAATATTGCTTTGCCAACGGAACGCTGTCAATATGCGGCGGGATATATGTCCGCTTATCCCTGCAAAATTCGCCAAGCGGCTTAGTAAGCTCATCTTGCATTACGGAAATTGCTCGTGCAGTAATCGCGCGAAGGTCGAAAAATTCGTTTCTTTCTATCACGGGTATATTCAAAATCGGCCTGCCGTTTTCCTCGCGCAGTATTCGGCATCTTACAAGCTGAGGAATGGCCTTGAACACCTCTGTATTAAAACCGACGGAATTTGGATCGATGTTTTCGTGGATAATATAAAACAGCTTTAAAAAGATTGCGTCGATCGACATTCCCTCGCACGAGAAGGTATAATCCGGGCAACGGTTATACGACCACGTGGGGAATCCATCCGCGCCGTACATCGCAACCAAAAACGACTTTGCTCCGTACATATTACGGAACTCCTCCCAACGTTCGCCCGAATAAAGATGCGCCATATAGGATATATGCTCCATCGGATCAAACGGCTTGAAATCGACTCTGCCGAATGCGACCCACTGTCCGCCGTTTGGGCGTTCAGGAAGAACCTGCTTCTCTCCAACCGCCGCCTCCAACGCACCAAAAAATCCGTAATCAAGGCAACGGAACGCAACGTAAAGCTCCATTGCTTCTCTTTGATCGGCGTTTTGGCGTTTGTAGTAGTCCTTTTCTCGTATTTCGGCAAGGACTTCTTCAACTCGTTTCCATATCAGGTCAAAGTTTTCACAAACAAATTTCTTTTGATCATCGATATAGCGTTCGTAATCCTCGACGGTTTCGATAAGAAAGTCGGAATAATACCTATTCCCGACGCGCCTCATAAGTTCGCCGTCGGATAGCTTTTTAAGTATCGGTTCGATATATGCACTCGCTATACCGATGGCATCGGAAAGTTCTTCGACGGTAAGCGGTTTTTTGTAGGCGAGCCAAAGAAGATTTTGAGCAATAAGATCATTTCTTATAAGCGAATGGGGTTCAAAGTCTCTGCCGACATTACCGCTGTTGTTAAGAATAAGCTGTATCGGCGAATAGCTTTGAGCAGAATACTTTTCCATTGATTCAATACCTTTCTTCATCTGTTCTCTGCCCGAATGCAGACGACTTTTCACCGTTCCCTCGGAAATTCCGAGCGCAAGTGCGATTTCACCGACGCTTTCCCCGTTCATATAATGCCGCACTATCACCTCGCGGTAAATGCTCGCAAGGCGCGAAATTGCCCTGCGAACCTGCTCACCTTCATCGGTCAAGCATATCTCTTCGATCTCGTCGCGCTCGTCCGCAACATCAAATCCGTCGGAAATATGGGATATTGGACGGTTATATTGCTTCCTTAACATATCGTAATACTTTCGATTAAGAACCGTTAACAGCCAAGCACGCATATCGGATATTTCGTTTCCGCGCCTAATATACGCTAATGCCGAAAGCATCGTTTCCTGCACGATATCCTCCGCGTCATATACGTTGCCGCATTTTTTGATCGCCGCAGTAAGCAAAAAGTCTATTTCGTTTTCTAATTTAATTTTCTGCATCACAGGCATCCTTTTTGTGAAAGCTTTCATCTACAAGGTCGCGCAGACAAACAAAAGGTTCAGTAGTTTCAAAACATTTTTTTATAATTCTTTTGCATCTTATCACTTGTGAATCCGCATTTTTCATAAAAGCTGTGTGCGATCACTCTGCTTTCTCCCGAAACAAGCCGTATTCCGCAAGCATCGGTAGATTTTGCCCAATTTTCAACTCTCGCCATCAACGCACTGCCGATACCATTACCGCAATATTCCGAAAAAACTGCCAATGCCAATATGTTTTTCATTGATGGTAAAAACAGCAAGTCATAATCGCACGCGTGTATATATCCGACAACCTTTTCGCCGCAAATCGCAACGTATATTCTATCGGTTCCCCGAGACAACGCCGCACGTAATTTGATGGCAGTTTCTTCAGGAGAATATTCATATCCCATTTCGATCGCATTAAGCTCCGATAATGCTTCGGCATCGGCAATAATCGCTTCGCGTATAGTAAATTCCATTTCAAACTTTCTTCCTTTTTCATATAAGTTTTATAGCTGCCGCGAATATGCGACAGCTATATCTTTTACTTATTGTAATATTTATCCATAACGTCCAAAACCTTAAGCATTGTTTCGGGCGCGCCTGCGTAATATGCGGTGGGACGGCTTCCGACAAATTCGCCAAAGCCCTTTTCGTAAGCGTAATAGCGCGGAGGATATGCCTCGTTTGTGAAGAATTGGTGGTCGATCTCCATTTCAAAGCCGATTTCGGTGTTCGAGGTCTTGACTCCTCCGATAATATCGCCGTTGATGTCAACGACCGCCTGCTTTCTCACGCAATCCGAAACGATTCTTATTTCGTCAACACGCGCGGGGTTGAAGAAGAACGAGGGTTGGATTATCGCTGTGTCGAAAATATCGGTGAGGTTTACGATGTGGCCCATATTCTTCGAGGAGGAAGCCGCCTCGTGATAATAGGGTATCCAAAGCATATTCTTACCGAACGAGCGAACACGGTCGGAAACGGTACGCATAGCGTAAACTATCGGGTTGTTAAAGTTTTCATCGGGCTTATCGTTATCAAAGCGTGTATATCCTGCGGTAACAACGTCCTCGCCCGAGAAGTAGATGCCCTGAACGTTGTTGTTCCAAATATCCTCGCGCACGGTGTTCTTTATAAGGTCAACCGTATCTGCCCAAGGCGAAGCGAAAAGATGCGTAAGCGCGTGCCAGCACTCGCACATAGGAACCGAAAACCAAATTTTCACGTCCTTTTTGATAGCAACCAATCTTTCGGCATAGGCATTGGCATCATCAACGTAATCCTTAACGTGGTAATTGCCCTTAAGGATCTTGTCGGCAGTCGCGTGGTATTCCTTTTTAATGGTTTCCAAACGATTGGGGTCGCCGACCATATCGGGAGTCATCGAATCGATAATTTCACGGGTGACAACCTCGATCTCGTTACCGTTGCGGTCGGTAAAGCGGTTAAAAACGATAATGGGAATAAGGAGTATTTCGTCGGTAACCGCAAGGAGGCGAGAAAGCTCCTCGTCGGTGGGATTGTAATATTTGGTGTTGCTGTAGCTGTTGTAGCTCGTGTAAAGCAAAACGCCTTTTTTCATCAAAGTGCTCATTTTTTAAGGTGCTCCTTATCGATTTTGAAAAATGGGGTTGACAAATTTGGTTGGTTGTTGTAGACTAACGTTGTGGTTGCTAATTGCAAACCAATATCGACACTGCCGATTTTTACCTAAATTCTACTTTAATTATACCAAACGACTGTTTTTTGTCAATACAAATTCCCCATAAAGAAATTTTAAAAAACATCAAACCTTTTCGAGCTTTTCCCGACTATATTTACAAATCCATTACATTTTCATATTATAATATGAAAAATCTTTACGCAAGGAGCGATATTTTTATGAAACGTTGTTTTTGTTTGCTTTTTTCTGCGCTGATACTTATTTCTTCGTTTGTTGCCTGCGGAGAAGAGCCTGAAGGCACTTCGTCTACGGAAGAACAAAGCCGATCCGAAACGAGCACAGACGCATCAAGCCAAGCAGAGCAAAGCGAAGCAACCGTAAGCTCTGCCGACGTTTCCGAAAATTCTTCGGAGTCCGAAAACAACGAGTCCTCTTTGGAAGAATCAAGCGAGCCCGAGGAATCAAGCGAGCCCGAGGAATCGAGCGAGCCCGAGGAATCGAGCGAGCCCGAAACGAGCGAGCCGGAGGACGATACAAGCGAGGTCGCATTCCGTATTTCGAGCATCGATGACGTTACCGACGAAACGGCGACGCGTGTATATTCCGTATATGCGCCCTATACCGACACGTATACCTTAAAGGGCAAGAACGTTAAAAGCATCGTTCTTGAGCAAAACGGCAACAGAATAAAAAAAGGCAGTGACGAGATATCGGTTTCGCTTAAAGCAAACGAGATCTACACGCTTACCGTCACCACAAAAGAACAAAACAGCGATTTTAAAATAACCACCACGGCAGAAAATCACGTCGTAACCCTTCCCTATGACGTTGCATCTCCTGCAGACACCTCGGGATTCGACGTCAACGGAAATTCCCCTCTCGTTCCCTCAAAGGTTGATTACATCAAGCGCGAGGGCGGAACCTACGTTTATTCAAACAACCCCGAGCAATTCGGTTCACAGCACGTCGGCAAGGCATTTATGCGTAACGAGGGACTTACGGGCGAGGTATACGTTACCTTTGAGCACGCAAACTATTCGGGAAGCGACGCTTACCTTGGTTATCAGCTCAAAAACGATACCGACCACGACGTTTATATTACAATAACCAACGTGGGCTATCAATGGATCGGAACTTGGTTCGGTCAGCTTGCTTGGTATAAGTTTTATAACACCTCGTTTGAACTCCCCGACGATTATTTTAACGCAAACGGAAGCATTTCTTCAAAATACTCGGGGCTCGATTATGCATACGTAAAGCACACTCCGAGAATTTATCAGCCCACAACCTACCGCTTGCCTGCAGGCGAAAAGTTTTGGGTAATCGGCGGCACTACCGCAGATGCATATCGCAATATCAACGTAGACGACTCGGCAAACCGACCGGTAAACCCGATAAGATGTGCCAACGGCAACGTAAAATTCACCGTAACCGGCGGTGAGGTCACGGGAACAATGTATTGCTATTCCAATCCCTCGCAAATAAAGGATGAACACACGCCTATCGGTTACGTTGCGGCAGGCTATTCACAGCAGTATTCCGGCATTGCCTACCACCACGGCGTTATCGATAATTATATGGAATGGACCTTTGGTGACGGCGATAAATCGGGTTATCTCCCCGTTACCTACACAAGCAAATATGCCGATTCGGTACCCTCCTATGCAAAGCCCTATTCGGCATACAACAGCACCGACCACACAGTAGCCAAATCGAACACCTGGATGACTCACCTTAATCCCCAAAACGACCACAGAGCGGTCGGAATGGATATGGTCGAATTTATATGGCACGACCAAAACGGCAAAGAGATCGTTATCGATAACCACCACGCCGACGGCGGCGGAGCGCCCGCAAACACCGCCAACTGGATGATCGAATACCAAGACCATTTCACATTCGTCAACCAAGGCGATAAGGAGCGCACCGTCACCCTGCATCTTCGCGACCACGGCACGCTTGCTCTTTTGGTACGCGACAGTAAAACCGGCGAGGTTTTGGAAGCATCCTACACCGCAGGACTCGGTGAAAACGGAAACGTATTTTCGAACTACACCTACACCCTAACCATACCTCCGCACAGCATCGAGCAAATTACGCTCGATTATCTGCTCGTCGCCTGTTCCTACGGCAGCGTTATGCACGCAGTACAGCTTAAATAAAATTTCACCGCCGAGAGATATTTCATCCTTCGGCGGTGATTTTTCGTTAATATACAGCAATTTCCTCGAGTTTTTCTTTGATTGCTTTCATTCGAGCGTCGTTTGTGAATTCCGAATAAAATTCGCTGTTGAGCTCCCTTAAAAACAATGCGGATTGGTTCTCTTCATGGTTCTTTGTTGTGCTCGCAACGCGAATCTCAATACGGTTTACCATAAACGAGGTGTGCTTTCCATCTTTTCTCAAATCGAATTTTATGCTATGCTCTGCGGCATTTTCAAGAGCGTCAAGCATTTTATCGATTTGATTAAGTGACTTGTAGCTTTTCGCAAGCGCCCGGTACACATGTTCGACTTCCCAATGATAAAATTCAAGATCGCCGTCTTCATATAAAAGTTCGAAGCTGTTAAGTATGAATTGATAGGCTTTTATTGCCCCTTCGGTTGACAAGTGATTTGCCATTCTTGTTCCGTTGCGCCATATCATTTCAAAAAGCTGCTGAATGTTATGCTGACAGTATTCAACCGCTTCTTCACCGCTAAGCAAAGTCGGCATTAGCTCGTTAACTGTTACCGAATAACCATATGACATATTCGCGTATTCCTTCGCCTTGTCGATATCGCCCTTTGCTCTATATGCAAAAGCAAGACATTGAATTGCACCGCTTCGACGGTTGTTATCGGTCGATTCATTAAGCAGGCGCTCGCCCAGCGAAATGATCTCATCCGCGTATGCTTTTTTATTTTCCGACAGCAAAGCATACATCAAAAAATACCACACACGGTGATCGTTCGGAAATTCCTTTTGCGCCTCGCGCCAAAGCTCGACCATCTCTTTGGTTTTTCCCTCGTGCGCAAGAATATCTTCTTTGTCAAGATATTCATCGATTTTCCTTTCCTTTTCGATCTCGTCTACACCCAAAAGCGTATCAATGCTTATATTAAAAAACGAAGCGATTGACGGTAAAAGCGAAATATCGGGCAACCCTTCAGCCCTTTCCCATTTTGAAACAGCCTGAACGGTAATGCCCAAATGATTTGCAAGCTCCTCCTGCGTAACGTTCTTTTCCTTGCGTAAAGCTTTTAGTTGTTTATCTAACGTTATGTCCATAAAATACTCCTGTCAAACTATATTTAGCAAGGCCTTGTTCCGATAACAGTATAACAAGAATAACAAACAAAAACAATGACCGCGTCGTTTATTTTTAGTTGATTTTTTAAACTGTTGGTTTACTCCTGATCGTAAGACTTTCTGCACATCGTCCTTTCCTTACAGCAGGGGCATTTCGTTATAAATTCAAAGCTGTCGCGCGAATGAGAAGCAAAACGGAAGAGAACGCGCTTTTTCATGTAAAATCTGTTTTGACATTTGGTGCAGTAAGCCCAAAAGTTTTTCGGCATATCGCTTATTATCAGCACAGCGCCAAATATTAAAAACGGAAGGGCAAAAAGGATGAACGCCAACCACCAAGGAACGTCATAACGCGCTTCGCCGAAATGCACCTCACACCCCGAAAGCGCAGATAATGACAAAATACAATTAATGATAAGAAGAACCTTTTTCATATCACACCTCGTAATAACTCAGCCAAAAACCGTGAATTTTCCCCTGTGCCTTTTCGCGGCAAAGCACGAATTTAATAAGCAACCCCAATTTTTCGTACCTAAGATAACAGTAAAACACGTTTTTTAGCTCACTGTCGGCAACGGTTTTTTCAATTGCTGCGAAATTCCCCAAAGAAGCAAGCACGTCGGAAATAATGCGCTTCAATGCAGATAAAGGAGTATAGTCTCTAAGCATTTCGGAAAACATCGAAAACAGCTTTTCATAATCGCCTTTTATAAATTCATCAACGGCGGCATCTACGATCTCGTGATATGGACTAAGATTATTCTCGCTGTCGGTTTTCTCGACAAAAATATCGCCTCCGTCAGTTAATACGTGTAACGCTTCGTCAAGCAATCTTATTTCTTTTGACTTCGCGACCATTCGCGCTATTATCTCGGCTTTCCGCTCGACAATTGCATTTTTCAGGTCGCTGTCGCCCTTTTGTATCGCTTGTATTTTGGCAACAGACAAGCCGAGCGAACGTAAAACCAATATCTTTTTTATAAGCTCAAGCTGACTGTCTGAATATTTACGTCGGTTTGAAAATTCCTTTGTGCTTTCAACAAGCCCCTTTTCCTCATAAAAACGCAAGCTTCGCGAAGATATGCCCAGCATCGAGCATACCTCGGATATGTCGTAAAGGCTTTTGTCTTTCATACACTCACCACCCGATTATATTATAGCACTTGACGCAAGGTCAATGTCAAGATTTTTTTGTTTTTTCTCTTGCGAAAAGCAATATCATTATATATAATAAGAAAAGAAAGCGTATGGGAGAAAAATTATGAAATTAAACGCTATTTTTGCATCGAATATGGTTTTTGCGGCTAACAAGCCGATACGCGTTTACGGCGAGGGTGCCGGAAATGCCGAAATCAGCTTTGCGGGCAAGGTAATCAACGCAAATTCTAACGGCGGATTCTGGATGGTCGAATTTCCCGAAATGGGATACGGCGGCCCTTATGAGCTGACCTTTAAAAGCGAAACGGGCACGGTAATTCTGTCCGATATTTACGTTGGCGAGGTCTATTTGTTCGCAGGTCAATCGAATATGCAATTCAAGCTTAACGAATCGTTGACCCCCAAGGAAAATTATGAAACCAACGAGCTTATGCGCCTTTACTCGACCGAAAGGATCGAAAAAACAGACCGTTTTACCCCCAATGACGGTTGGGTCAAATGTCTTGCCGAGCAAGCGGGCGATTGGTCTGCGATAGGCTATCTCGTTTCTCGTCATATCTGCAAGGAAAAGGGCGTCGCTATCGGTGCGATCGTATGCTACCAGGGCGCATCTGTTATCGAAAGCTGGGTGCCCGCGGGAACCTTTGGCAAGCTGGGCATAAATCTTTTGCCCGAGGAAAAGCATCAAGACCATTTTCTCGACATTTTCTCGGAATGGAACGGCGACGGAACGCTTTATTCCTTTGCGTTTTCGCAGATCACCCCCTATTCCCTCTCGGCGGTCGTTTGGTATCAGGGCGAAAGCGATACCTCGCTTACCGAATCGAAGCTTTACAAGACCGAGCTTACCGAAATGATAAAAATTTGGCGTGCCGACCTTAAAAACGATTCCCTTCCCTTTGTTATCGTTCAGATCGCCGATTTCGAGCCGCGTGATGACGAGGGCTGGCATACGGTTCAAAAGGCGCAAGCTGAAATTCAGCACGAAGTCGATTTCGTGAAGACCGTGATCTCCGCCGACGTCTGCGAAAAGGATAACATCCACCCGCCCACAAAGGACATCCTTTCCGAAAGAATAGCGAAAGCATTAACTGAATAAACATATAACACAGCCGAAAAAATACATCGGCTGTGTTTTTTCTTTCGGATTAAGATTCGGTAAAGATACGGGTGATTCCGTTGACAATATACAGTCCAAATGTTAATATCGTCTTCGATTGGTGTAAGCGCATAAGCGTTTTGAACGCGCAAATTTAGTCGGTTTTTTGCTTGATTTCGCGCATTAAAAAAACAGTTTCGAGCGCTTATTACCTAATAAAAATTAATACGGAGGGTAACCTACCATGACGATCTTTTATGGCATTTCTATTTTGATTGCCGCGATCGCTTTTGCGTTTGCAGCTTACCTTTACTTCTGGGTAAAGAAGCAACAGCAAAACAACAAGCGTATCACCGAAGTTGCCGGTCTCATTCGTGACGGCGCCAACACATTTATGAAGAGAGAGTATAAGATCCTTGCGGTTTTCGCGCTTATCGTTGCAGTTCTTATCACGCTCTTCCTCCCCAACCCCATCTGGAACGCTGAAACAGTTGACGGCAGATGGAGCGGTTGGAACAACATCACTATGGCTATCGCTTATATTTGCGGTACCATCCTTTCCGCTATCGCAGGCAAGCTCGGACTTGTTGTTGCATCTCTTTCCAACGGCAGATCTGCAGAAGCTGCCGCAAAAGGCATAAAGCCCGCATTTCTTATCGGCTTCCGCGGTGGTTCCGTAATGGGTCTTATCGTGGTAGGCTGCGCGGTGCTCGGCGTTTCTGTTGCTCTTTGGACGCTTCACGACGCTTCTCTCCTTCTCGGCTTCTCCTTCGGTGCAAGCTCGCTTGCATTGTTCGCAAAGGCAGGCGGCGGCATTTTCACCAAAACCGCAGACGTTGCAGCTGACCTTACCGGTAAGGTAGAGCTCGGAATCGCAGAAGACGACCCCAGAAACCCTGCGGTTATTGCAGATAACGTTGGCGACAACGTCGGCGACGTTGCAGGTATGGGTGCTGACCTTTTCGACTCTAACGTTGCCGCACTTACCTCTGCGCTCGTTATCGCAACCTCCCTTACCCAAGGCATGGTTGAACTCAGTATGAAGATGGTTCTCTGCTATGCGGCCCTCGGCCTTCTCGCTTCCATCATCGGTATCGCTACCGCTCGTATCACCAAGAACGGTACGCCCACCGGCGCACTCAATTCCTCTACTTACGTAACCTCTGCAGTATTTATGGCATTCACTGCCGCTGCTACCTATTTCTTTGATTTCTCTTGGCACATTTGGGGCTGTTCCACTCTCGGTCTTGTTGTCGGCGTTATCATCGGTCTTGCCACCGACTACTTCACCGACGACTCGAAGCCCATCGTTAAAAAGGTTGCTCACGCTTCCAAGAGCGGCCCTGCATTCACCGTTCTTTCAGGTGTTTCCTACGGCTTCCTTTCCGCACTTCCCGCAATGATCGGTATCGCAGTTTCTGCGCTCGTTTCCTATAAAATTTGCGACACCGAAGCGCTTCTCGCCGAATACGGCGCAAACTTCCCCTTGTTCGGTATCTCTATGGCGGCGGTCGGTATGCTTTCCATTGTTGCTATGATCATCTCTAACGACGCTTACGGCCCCATCGTTGACAACGCACGCGGTCTTGCAGAAATGGGCGGACTCGGAGAAGATGCAATTCGCATTGCCGACGAGCTCGACTCTGCGGGTAACACCGTTAAGGCAGTTACCAAGGGCTTCTCGATAGGCGCTGCAGGTCTTACCGTTATTTCCTTGCTCGGTACCTTTATGGCAGAAGCAGAAGCAGCGGGCCATACCTTCCTCAGCGGCTTTGATATCATGAATCCCACCGTATTCTTCGGCATTCTTATCGGTGCCGCTATTCCCGCAGTATTCTCTGCAATGCTCATCCTCGGTGTTGATAAGAACGCTCAAAAGATGGTTGCCGAGATTCACCGTCAGTTCGATACCATCCCCGGTCTTAAGGAAGGCAAAGAAGACGCAAAGCCCGAATATGACAAGTGTATCGACGTTGCTACTACCGGTTCTCTCCGCGAGCTTATCCCCGCAGGCATGGTTGCTATTCTTTCCACCATCGCAGTCGGCTTCATCGGCGGTCCCGAAGCAATCGGCGGCTTCTTGCTCGGTAACATTGTTTCCGGTCTTCTCCTCTCGCTCTTCATGTCCAATGCGGGCGGTCTTTGGGACAACTCCAAAAAATACGTTGAAGCCGGTAATGAAGGCGGCAAGGGCTCTGAAGCTCATAAGGCGGCGGTTATCGGCGATACCGTCGGCGACCCCTTCAAGGATACCGCAGGTCCTTCGATCAACACTCAGATCACCGTTGTTTCTCTCGTAGCATCGCTTCTTTCTGCGTTATTCGTCCAGTATAATATTTTCGGTTAATAAAAAATAAAAAGAGGCTGTTGAAATATACAGTCTCTTTTGTTAAAATTAAATCATCACAGGGACGCAAAAAGGAGCAGGAAATGAAGAAAAGCGTTATAAAGGATATAGCAAAAACGGTGGTGTTTCTCGTTACCGCATTTTTTATAAGCGTCATATTTCAGGATATTTTCGAAATTGACGAGCACGTTTCTACCCTTTTTGCATTTGCAATCTTTCTTATTTCGTTAAGCACCAACGGTTATATTTACGGCATCGTTTCGGCTTTTATCGGCACGCTTGCAATAAACTATGCATTCACCTTTCCCTATTTTGCATTTAACTTCACGATTCCCGTTAACCTTATTTCGGCAATCGTTATGGTTACGATCGCATTACTCACAAGCGCGTTAACAACAAAAATAAAACGCCAGGAAGCGATCAAAGCGGAAAGCGAACGTGAAAGAATGCGTGCAAATCTGCTTCGCGCAGTTTCACACGATATCAGAACGCCGCTTACTACCATCTACGGCTCTGCAGAAGCGTTGATCGAAAACGGCAAAACGCTTACCGAGCAGCAAAAAAGCAAAATGCTTGAGGGTATTAAAGAGGATGCAGTTTGGCTTGTGCGAATGGTCGAAAACCTTCTTTCGGTCACTAAAATCGATAGCGGCAGAGTTAAAATCATCAAAACGCCCGTTGTGCTCGACGAGCTTATCGATGCGGTTTTGGTCAAGTTCAAAAAACGCTATCCCCAGCAGTCCGCCGAAATATTGCTGCCCGAGGAAATCGTTGTCATTCCCGCTGATGCAATACTTATCGAACAGGTTATCATCAACCTTTTGGAAAACGCGGTTATGCACGCAGGTGATTTTACAAGATTGACGCTCCGTGTATACGTAAAAGATTCTACCGCCTATTTCGAGGTTGAGGACGACGGCTGCGGTATCCCAAGCGAAAAGCTTTTGAAGCTTTTTGACGGCTATCAAGGCTCCGAAAGTGATGACAAAGCCGACTCCAAAAAGAAAAACGCAGGCATCGGTCTTTCGGTCTGCGCCTCTATCATTCATGCGCACGGCGGAGAAATCACCGCCGAAAATACAACAAACGGAGCGATTTTCCGTTTTTCACTCAAAATTGAGGAGAATAGGGATGAACAATAAATATAAAATTCTTATTATCGAGGACGAATCGAATATCCGCACAATGGTCTCAACAATGCTCGAAACAAACGGCTATCAAGTTATTCTTGCAGAAACCTGTTCTACCGCAAAATTGATATTTGACTCGCACCTGCCCGACCTTGTTATTCTTGATTTGGGGCTTCCCGATGCAGACGGAATCCAGTTTATCAAGCACGTTCGAAAGAATTTGTTAACGCCTATAATCGTACTTTCGGCACGAACATCCGAAAGTGACAAGGTGATAGCACTCGACTGCGGCGCAAACGATTACGTTACAAAACCATTCGGTGCTGCAGAGTTTCTTGCGCGTGTGCGAACGGCATTACGAATCAACCGTCACAGCACAAAGGAGGGCAAGCTCCCCGGAGGAAAATTCACGCTTGGAGATATGACGATCGACTATGATGCAAGGCGAGTTTCTATCCGCGGCGACGAGATCAAGCTCACCCAAACAGAATATAATATTCTCGCAGTCCTGTCGGAGCATTGCGGAAAAATGATGACATACTCGGCGATAATAAAAGCTATTTGGGGTGAATCCGCAGACGAAGGAAGCATTAAAAAGCTTCAGGTAAATATGGCAAACATCCGAAGAAAGCTTGGAATAAAACCGGGTGAGGCAAAATATATCATTAACGAGCTCGGCGTAGGCTACCGAATGGATCAATAATAGCATAAACATTCTTTAGATCTTCGGTGCAAAAGCGACAAGCATTAACCAAATAACGTCAAAAGCACTTGCAAATGATTTTGCAAGTGCTCTTTTGTTAGCATAAAAACACCGCCAAGGAAATCCTTGGCGGTTATTTTTTAATCGAACCAAACGTAAATGCAGAACAAAATGAACAGAAGACCTGCAAGGGCGAAGATTCCCGCAACCAACAACGCCGCCGCGAAAACGCCGCCCATCATTGCGCGTGTTTCCGACCTTGTAAGCGGAACGTCATCGATCGGTCTTTCCCCTTTTTCCTTTTTCTTGCCGCCGAAAATAGATTTCTTCTCGGTGTACCAAGGCATACCGTCGATGTTCATCGGAGATATTACTCTTCCGTCATCATCGTCGTATTCTTTCTTCTTTCGTTTGCTCATAAATATTACATATTCTCCTGCTTGTCATACAAGTGGCAAGCTACGAAATGGCCGGGCTCATATTCCTTGAATTCGGGTGCTTCGTTCTTGCAACGCTCGGTGCACTGTGCGCAACGGGTGTGGAACTTACATCCCTTCGGGGGATTTGCAGGGCTGGGAAGATCGCCGTCAAGCACGATACGATTCATCTTCACGTCGGGATCGGGAACGGGGATCGCAGAAAGGAGTGCCTTTGTGTAGGGATGCATCGGATTTTCGAACAAATTGTCCTTCGATGCCTTTTCAACCATACTGCCAAGGTACATAACCGCAACCTCATCCGAGATGTGCTGTACAACCGAAAGGTCGTGCGAAATGAAGATGTAGGTCAGTCCTCTTTCCTTCTGAAGGTCCTTAAGAAGGTTGATGATCTGTGCCTGAATCGAAACGTCAAGTGCGGAAACGGGCTCGTCGCAAACGACAACCTTAGGCTTCATCGCAAGTGCACGTGCGATACAAATTCTCTGTCTTTGACCGCCCGAGAATTCGTGAGGATATCTGTCCTTATGATATTCCTGCAAGCCGCAGTCCTTCATAACAGAGCTGATATAATCGTCAAATTCTTCCTTGGGAACAATTTCGTGTTCTCTGACTGCCTCGCCGATGATTTCACCGATGGGAAGTCTGGGGCTAAGGCTGGAATAGGGGTCCTGGAAAATGATCTGGATATCGGGGCGGAGCTTGTTAAGAGCTTTTCTGCCCAATCTGTTGATATCGATACCGTTTTGATCAAAATATTCAAGAAGCGAATTCTTGTCCGAGCCGACGGTGCTTGCCGCTTCCTTGGGCAACGCTTTTTTAAGCTCTGCAACGGTAAGCTTTTCAAGGCTGAGACCGCGATAGAGAACCTCGCCCTCGGTAATGGGGTAAAGACGGAGCATAGTTCTGCCCATAGTCGTCTTACCGCAGCCCGATTCGCCAACGACGCCGAGAGTAGTACCGGGTTTGATCTCAAACGATACGTCATCAACAGCCTTTACGTTGCCGATAGTCTTTTTAAAGAAGCTCGATTTGATCGGGAAATACTTTTTAAGTCCGTGTACCTCTACGATAGGCTTATCCATAGTATTGCCGAAAGTATTAGAGTTCATTCAAAAGCACCTCCGGATCTACAGTCTTGGGATATTCAACGAATTCGCCCTCATCTCCGCGGTAGCAGGAAACGTAGTGAGTATCGCTGACCTTATACATAGGCGGATATTTTCCGTCGCACTTTTCGGTGCAATAATCGCAACGGTCCTTGAAATAGCAGTAGTTAGGCATATTTACAGGGTTGGGAACGCTGCCGCGGATGTTATAAAGCGCATCGACCTTCTTGTTGATAGCAGGCTTGCTCTTCATAAGACCGATAGTATAGGGGTGGATCGGGTTGTGGAAGATATCTTCCTTGGTACCCTTTTCAACGATTCTGCCCGCATACATAACCACAACGTAGTCCGCCATGTGAGCGATAACGCCGAGGTCGTGGGTGATAAGCATGATGGAACTGTTGATCTTGTCCTTCAATTCCTGAAGAAGATCAAGTATCTGCGCCTGAATGGTAACGTCAAGCGCGGTAGTGGGTTCGTCAGCAATAATAAGCTCGGGGTTACATACAAGCGCCATTGCGATCATAACACGCTGACGCATACCGCCCGAAAGCTCGTGAGGGAACATTTTGTAAACGCCCTCTGCGTTTGCGATACCAACCTGCTTGAGCATATCGATGGTCTTAGCCTTGACCTCTTCCTTTGTAAGACCGGGAGAGTGAAGGTTAATAACTTCATCGACCTGCATACCGATACGGAACACAGGGTTCAAGCTTGTCATCGGCTCCTGGAAGATCATCGAGATCTTGTTGCCGCGTATTTTCATCATTTCCGAATTGGGAACGTTTACGATATTGTAGGCTTTGCCGTCATCGAAATTGAAACGGATCTCGCCGCCTACTACCTGACCGACAGGTCTTTGGAGAAGCTGCATAACCGAAAGCGAGGTAACGCTCTTGCCGCAGCCCGATTCACCAACAACGCCGACGGTGCTGTTCTTCGGAATGTCAAAGCTGATACCGTCGACCGCCTTTACTGTACCGATATCGGTAAAGAAGAAGGTACAAACGTTATCAAATTCAAGAATATTGTTCTTATCGCGCATTTCGGTGATATAAGTGTCGGGATTGACGTTATTCGCCGCTCTGCGCTTTTCGAGCTTTTTGGTGAGCTTTTTGTTGAAAGCGGAAATCTTGCGCGATTCTTTGCTGTTGATATATGAGCTCTTCTTTTTGGTTTTTTCAGTGTTAGTACTCATTTTCCGCCTCCTTTAACGTTTCATCTTCGGGTCGAAAGCGTCTCTCAAGCCGTCGCCCACAAAGTTAAAGGCAATAACCGCCAAGCAGATAAGGCATCCGATAGGAACCCAGATATAAGCATACGCTTGTAGATATTCAACCTTTTGAGTGATGTTGTTCATCATGTTGCCCCAGGTTGCCATCGGGTGCTTAACGCCGAGACCGAGGAACGAAAGGGTAGATTCGGTAATAATAACCGAGCCGAGACCCATTGTAGCCTGAACGATAAGCTGAGGCATTACGTTGGGAACGAGGTGACGGAAGATACGGCGGCTTGTGCTAAGACCGGATGCTTCTGCCGCAACCATGAATTCCTGTTCACGGAGAGAAAGGATCTGACCTCTTACCATTCTTGCAACGCCTGCCCAGCCAAGGAAGCCGAGTATCGCCATCATCCAGATAAGTCTGGTCTTATAGTCCATTTCAAGCGAGTCAAAGAGTGCACCGGTGATGATAAGGATAGGCATCGAGGGGATACAGTAGAAGATATCGACCAAACGCATGATAAGGTTGTCTACCATGCCGCCGAAGTAACCTGCGATACCGCCCATGATAACGCCGATGAACATTTCGATAATAACAACTACAAAACCTACGAGAAGCGAGATTCTGCCGCCGTACATAATTCTTGCAAGAACGTCCATACCGTTAGCGTCGGTACCGAGAATATGCTCGGAGCTGGGGTCTTCGTAAATTCTAATCAAATACTTAGCCTGATCGCTCCAAACGGTAAAGTCGTTTTGTTCTCTTATGACCTTAAACGAAACGTTATCCATTACTACGTTGCCGTTTTCATCCTTTTGAACCTTGTCCTCGATAATAACGGGAGCAATTGCGGTAAAAGGAGTTTCAGCGCCGACGCCGGATGCGTTTTCGATCATTTTCATAACCGTCTGTTCAAATTCGAGAACGAATTCGATATTAAGAGCGGTCTTGGTATCGTAGCTCGAAGCTACGAAGGGAGAAAGGAACGCAAAATCACTGCCACCCTTGGTGATGATCACAGTGCCTTCGTCATTTCTTACACCAAACGCTTCGTTTTTATAGGTGAATTCGGTCGCACCGGTAAACACCTTGGAATATGCAACGTATTTGAATTCACTGTCCTTGTTATAAGTATCGAAATCCGCGGTTTTGTAGAAGGTGGGAGCGTTGACGGTAGAAACGAAATAATACTTTGCTTCTCTGCCTTCTCCGATATCGCAATAAATATCGTAATCGAGCTTGGAGCCCTTTTTATCCTTTACGATATCGTATTTTTTGCCGTTGAATTCAAAGCTGCCGGACTTGATACCTGCAGCAGCTGCTGCAGCAAATTCCTCGCCGAGGTCTTCAAAGCCCTCACGGAAGGTGGCCTTACCGCCCACGATCGCATTACCGGAAAAGTCAGCAATTACAACGTAGGTACTGTCCTTAAGTGCATAAGCATCGTCGGTAAGCTTTACGAGGGTGTAATAAGAACCGTCGTCGGAAGCAATATTGTAGCTGCTCTTATCAGCTTCGTTTTCGGACTCGAGCATTGTTTTGATAGTGCTGTTAACGTTACGCTCAACAAAGCTTAACGATTTTTTTGTATCCTGATCGATTTCGGGATTCCAATAGTTGATAAACTCTTCACGGATCTGACCGACAGCGTATTTACTGTTCTGATATTTGTATCCGTAGAAGGTTTCGTCCTGTGAATAGGGATAGAAAATAGGTCCGACAAAGCAGAAAAGGAACAATATAACGAGCACGCAGGTGCCGAATATTGCAAGCTTGTTACGGATAAAACGCTTAAATACCAAGCGCGAGGGGCTTAATACCTTAACGCGCGCCGCATCGTCAAGCGCCATTTTGGGCTCTTGATTAGGCTTTTCGTTAAGATTTTCGTCCTGAATCTTGTTACTCACGTTGCGGCACCTCCTAATTAAGTCTTACGCGCGGGTCAACAACTGCGTAGAGAATATCGGACATCAAAGTGCCCAAAAGAATAAGTATCGACGAGAACGCCAGATAGAACATGGTAAACGGAATATCGCCGCCGACCATAGAGTGATAAGAAATGTAACCGATACCTCTGATGTCAAACAGCGTTTCGGTGATAAGCGCACCCGAGAAAAGACCGGGGAGCGAACCGCCTACGATAGTTACGATAGGTATAAGTGTATTTCTGAAAGCATGGTAGCCGATAACGCGTTTTTCCGAAAGACCCTTTGCTCTTGCGGTTCTGATGTAGTCTGCATTAAGAACCTCGAGAGTGTTGGTACGGGTATAACGCATAAGGCCGCCGATACCGATTATAGTCAAAGTTACAACGGGCAATACCATGTGATGGCAGGTGTCAAGGAACTGACCGAACGCATCAAGGGTAAGATAATCTCTGCCCTGCATACCGCCGATATCGAACCAATTAAGGTTTGCGGCAAATACCAATTTCAAAAGTGAAGCAAGGAAGAAGGTAGGCATCGAAATACCAACCAGTGCAACGACCGATATGGTATAATCGGCAACTCCGTACTGCTTCTTGGCGGCCAGTATACCCAATGGTATAGCTATTGCCGTCTCCAATATGAATGCAATTACACTAAGTACAAAGCTGTACCAAATAACGTCCTGGAATTTATCAACAACAGGCACCGTCCAGCTCCAGCTATCGCCGAATTCGCCTTGCACGGCATTTCCGAGCCAGGTAACGTAACCCGTGACAATATCTTTATCCATACCGAGATTTGCTTCCATCTCGGAAACCAATTGCTCGTAGCTCTTCGTCATACCGGGCTGAGTAGCAAGCGCACGTGCCTGCTTTTCGATATAACCGGAAGGCAAGCTTGCCATAAGAGTGTATATAACGAACATTACGATAAACAGTATCAGCGTACAGTAAAGAAGACGCTTGATAATGAATTTTAACATAAAATTTCACCGTCCTAAGAAAAAATGAGCGGTTGCTAATACTCAGTAAGAGTCTGCGGAATCCGCAGACTCTTACCAAAAATCATTAATTTAAACTAATTAGATAACCGATTCTGCTATTAGTTCATTTCGAGGTTTTCGATATCGTTCATCCAGCCCCAGAAGGTAGTGATGTCGGGAGTCATGGTAGATACCTTAACTGCTTCGGTAGAAGCGATGATAGCGTTCTGTCTCTGGTAGGTAGGAACTTCTACTGCCCAGTCGAGGATGAGTTCGAGACATGCCTTGTAGGTTGCCTTTCTGAACGCCTGATCTTCACTCATACGAGCTTCTTCGATAAGCTTATCGAGTTCTTCGCTGGTGATGCTGTAGTGGTTAGAGCCGGTGGAACCTTCGAGACCAACGATGTTGGAGCTGTGGTATACCTGATACATATCAGGGTCGATGGTTGCGCCCCAAGCTGCTGCCCAGATTTCGCACTGACCTGCGTCGAGCTTGTTCCAAAGTTCATTGGAGTCGGAGGGGTCATTGATCTTGAGCTCGATACCAACGGTTTCGAGAGCTTTCTGGGTGTTGGTGAATACGTTGTAAACGGGGTGGTCACCAATACCGTCTGCGGGGATGATTACTTCGTAGGAGAGCTTAGCTCCTTCGGGAGCTGCAGTGAACTTGCCACCTTCGAAGGTGAAGCCTGCTGCCTTGAAGTATTCAACTGCTGCTGCGAGAGCTGCTGCAAACTTTTCTTCTTCGGTCATGTCAGCGGTGTAGATGTCCTTACCGTCAACGCCCTTGGAGTATGCGATTGCGTAGCCTTCGTCAGCGGGCTTGGGAGCTGCCCAAGAGGTGTTGGAGATCGGGTAGTTGATAACCGATGCTCTGTCGCCGTAGTAGGAGCTTACAGCACTTTCTCTGTAAACGGAGAAGAGAGTTGCGAATGCTTTTCTGAGGTTCTTGGATTCGTCGGAATCCTTCTTGTCGCCAACCTTAACGGTGTTAGCGCAGATACCGATGTAACCGTAGCCGAGGTTGTCAACGGTGTAAGTGGTGATCTTGTTGCCGGAGAGTTCGCCGCCGTTAGCTTCCTTGATAGCATCTACGGTAGGAGTATCGAAGTTGGGGTCGGTAATATCAAAGGTGCCTGCCTGAACGCCTGCAAACTTGTTACCTGCGTCGGTTTCCTGGAAGTTGATGTACTTGATCTTGGGGCAGCCCTTGAAGTAGTATTCGTTACGTTCGTAGTTAACTACGCCGTTTTCGAACTTAACAAACTTGTAAGCGCCTGCGCCGAGGGGCTTGGTGGTCTTCGACTTAACGCCGGAGAGGTCGCCCTTGGTGAAGCCGAACTTGTTTTCGCTGTACTTGTATGCATCTCTGCTGCCGTAGTAGTGGAGAGGTGCAACGGTGAGGCCGAGCTGGTAAATAGCTACAGCGTCGAATTTTTCGAGAGTAACCTTGAGGGAGTACATACCGGTCTTTTCGATACCGGAAATGTTAGCTGCGGAATCGCCGGTAACAACACCTGCTGCGTATTCGTTAGCCTTGTCGCCGAGTTCAGCGTTGAGAAGGTCTACGATGGATTCGTTGAATGCTTCGTAGTTGAGGCCTTCGTCAGAGATATCGTAGCCATAGTTTTCCTTCATAGCTGCCCAGAAATCTTCTGCGGTGGTAACGTCGGAATAACCCCAGAGACCTGCTGCGCCTGCGTAGTCGGAAACATTGTATGCTGCGCCGTATACTGCGATGATGTCATCGAGAATGCCGGTAGCAAACTTAATACCTGCTGCTTCGAAAGCGGTCCAGAAGTAGGTAGCCTGATCAGCGGTGTAGAATTCGCTGGTCTTGTCGGGACCGTCAGCAAGAATGAGGTTGATGAGAGAGGACATACCGCTTCTGTAGTCCTTCATACCCTTGATGGGGAGAGCATAGAAGGTGCTGGAGCCATCATAGGTGGGGTCAGAAAGAACGTACATCGAGAAGATTACGTCGTCAGCGGTGAGGTTTACACCGTCAGAGAAGAAAACGTCTTCACGAAGCTTGAATTCGTAAGTGATGGTGCCGTCTTCGTTCTTGGTGATGGTGCAGTCTGCGATACCGGTATAGAGATAATCTTTACCGTTAAACTTGTTGGTTTCGCCTTCGATACCTTTAAGGATAACGTTACCTTCACGGTCGGTGGTAAGAAGACCAACCTGAGTCATACCGGCTGCGTCCTGGTCGTAAGCAGTGGTAGCGAAGAAGGGGCTGAACTTTTCGGAGAAGGTGTCATAACCTACTACGAGAGTTTCGCCGCCCTTGTAATCGGGGATCGTGGGAGTGGGAGCTTTTTTGTCGCTTACAGCGTCCAAATCAGCTTTGTCGTCAGTGCTGGTTTCGGTGCTGGTGTCGGCAGTGCTGCTTTCAGCAACAGAAGATTCTTCTGTTTCGCCGCCACAAGCAACAACAGAAATAGTCATTACCAAAACGAGAAGTAATGCCAACACTCTGATGCTGTTTTTCATGGTGATTTCCTCCTGAAAAAATTTGTTTTATGTTTTTTATTTTTAATGCGCTATTACGCAAATAAAAATCTTTGATCGTCCTACGCCTCTTGGCATTCCTCGGTCGCTATAAGAGCGCGCTTCGCGAAGATATACCATGCGCAGGCAGAGCCGAGCGCCGAAAGAATTATCGCAACGATATCGAGCGCGGAAAAGGCGAATATAACGCAGTGGACCAAACGGGCAACGGCGCTTGCCGCAAGCAAGCATCCCGTCGCGACGGAATGGGTCTTTACCCTGCCCTCGGTCTTATCTCGGAATTCTCTGATAAGCGGAGCCTTTTTTAAATAAAGATTCGCAACGCCCATCAACAGGTGCGCCAACGGAAAAAGCGTGATAACCGTTGGTAACGAAACATAAAGTTGATGCGTCGATTCGGTATTGAACAAAAGCGGAACCAAGCAACAAACCAATGCAAACGCGGAAAGCAAAGCAAAAGCAAGTCGCGTTTTCTTTAACTGTTCGTCGCTTGCGGTAAATTTAAAGTATTTACCGATATAAGTTGCCGTAACTCCGGGCTTTCCGTTAGGCTTTATAATAAAATCCTTACGGTAATCCTTTATGTATTTTTTATAACCCATAGTTCACCGGTGTAATTATCTGCCCAACAAAGCTTTTTCGCCGTCTTGCGGCGCCTTTAAAGCAAAAAACGAACCGCTTTTTCACTCCAAGCCAAAAACGGGCATAGATAACCATACTACTATATCATAATGACACCATTATACTGAATTCAGCACGCTTTGTCAATACAAAAAACTCCAAAATCGGTTATTTGTCAAATTTTCACATAGTAAACTCTACATAATTATATGCACGCGCGTTTTTAAGCGACAAAAAAGCACCGCCAAAGGCAGTGCTTTTTGCTTTAACTATTATTTGCCTTGCTCGAGAGCCAAGGTAACGGTGGTTGCATCGCAAACCTCGGTCGGGCCGAAGTACTGAATAG
Source organism: Clostridia bacterium (assembly GCA_017561145.1). Taxonomy (GTDB): domain Bacteria; phylum Bacillota; class Clostridia; order Oscillospirales; family CAG-382; genus Coliplasma. The sequence goes on from JAFZDO010000041.1 coordinate 139,770, forward strand.
CACCGGGGTAAACGAAGCAGGTGTTTTCTGCCCATTCAGCGCGGTTTTCAGCGAAGAACTTAAAGGGAGCGCCGTCCAATTCAACAAGAGCCTTGCGGATAACGGGCTTGTCCTTACCGTGTCTTCTTTCGATGTTCATCATCTTGGTCATGGGCATACCGCCTGCAACCCATTCTTCAGCGGGATTGCTGAGGTTGGAAACCTTGGAAAGGTAGCCGGTGTAGCCGTATTGGATAAGCATAAATGCATTGTAGCCGAGAGAGTAGCAGTAGTCAGCGTCGAAGTTCGAGGGGAATGCGCAGCGGCCTTCGTAACCAAGGAAGTGGTGGAGAGCCGAGAACTTGCCGTTGTAGGTGCCTGCAGCCTTACGAGCCTTAAGATTATCTGCTACGAGTGCAGAGAAGAGCTTTTCGGATTCGATAAGGGAAACCTGAACGTTGCCGTGAGGATCGCGTTCGAGGAAGAGCTGCTGCTGGATGGACTGAGGAAGGATCGCAAATACCGCCATCGATTCCTTGGTAAGACCTGCTTCGATGAATGCATACTTAGCGTCCCAAGTGGGAAGAGCATTGAACGCTTCGGTCTTTTCGCCTGCGAGGAGCTCGTTGATCTCTGCAATGAGAACCGAGAATTCGGGAACGAATTCAACGATGCCTTCGGGAATGATTGCAACACCGAAGTTCCAGCCCTTGGAAGCGCGGATAGCTACGGAATCTGCGATATAGTCAGCGATCTGAGCCATAGACATCTTCTTAGCCGCAACCTCTTCACCTACCAAGCAGATGTTGGGACGGGTCTGGAGAGCACATTCAAGTGCAACGTGAGAAGCGGAACGGCCCATAACCTTAACGAAGTGCCAGTACTTCTTTGCGGAGTTAGCGTCGCGCTCGATGTTACCGATAATTTCGCTGTAGGTCTTGGTAGCGGTATCGAAGCCGAAGGAGCATTCGATATCCTCGTTCTTAAGGTCGCCGTCGATGGTCTTGGGACAGCCGATAACCTGAACGCCTGCGTTGTTAGCCGCAAAGTATTCTGCCAAAACAGCCGCGTTGGTGTTGGAGTCGTCGCCGCCGATGATTACGATAGCGTTGATGCCGTGCTTCTTGCAAACCTCTGCAACGATAGCGAACTGTTCTTCGGTTTCAAGCTTGGTTCTGCCCGAGCCGATGATATCGAAGCCGCCGGTGTTGCGGTACTGATTGATATATTCGTCGTCAAAAATGATATAATCGTCTTCCAAAAGACCCGAGGGGCCGCCCTTGAAACCGTAAAGAACGTTGTCCTTATCGGTAGCCTTCAATGCATCGTACAAGCCGCAGATAACGTTGTGTCCGCCGGGAGCCTGACCGCCCGAAAGGATAACGCCGACAACCTGCTTCTTAGCTTCAGCGGTGTTTTCGCCCTTCTGGAAGGTGATTTCGTTCTTACCGTAGGTGTTGGGGAACAACGCCTTGATCTTTTCCTGATCTGCTACGCTTTCGGTAGGAAGGCCGTTCTTAACGCAGATTTCGGAAATGCCGTTTCTGAGCATACCGGGAAGCTTGGGGTTGTACTGATATCTTGCAGTCTGGAGAGGTGAAAGTTTCATTTAAATAACTCCTTATATTGCTTTTTATTCCAAATCAAATGCATTATACCCTATTTTGTGACAAAAGTAAATAGCAATTTTCCATTTTTAATCGAAGAAATCGCAATTTTACAGGCTTATTTCGACGGCAAAAACAAAAAACCGATCTTGGGGCGAAGCGTCACGGTAAGAAAACGCCCGAAAATCGGTTTTATTTGTCGAACAGCTCGTCTTTAAGCCTTATTACGGTTTTGTCGTCAATATCCTTGCGCTCGTCATAACGCGTTGCGTTGTAAAGCGCAAACATTTCTTTTTCGGTCGCGTCCTCGGAAAAGCGCTTTGCTATCTCGCGCGGAGTCTCCTGCGCCGATACCTTTTCCCCTCTTTTCAAATAAGAGCTGACGGTACGGTAATAGAGATATCCCAATTTCTCACGCGGAGTGTTCATATCCTTCCAGCGCGGAGGGGGCACACGTTTTTCCTTTGAGCCTTTTCGCGATTTCGACATCGCAAAAAGGTCGTAGCTGACGCTCGTTTTGCCGTTAATGACGTTTTCGCGGATGCCGAAGCGCTCAAAATAGCCCATAAAGCGCATCGCAAAACGCGTGACGCGTACAAACATACTCTTGATTCCGCCCAAAATCGGAGTTCTGAGGTTTTCGCGCCAGATTTTCTTCCAAGCGAAATAAGCAAGCAGCCCAAACGTGATAAAGGAAATCAAAACAAGGATTTGAATAATCGGTTTTTGCGGGTCGTATTTTTTCCAAGCCGAAAAAACGCTTACCCAAAGAGTGAGGTACAAAAAGAAGCGAAGCTCAAGGCCGTGCTCATATAAAAACCGTCTCATTTAAGCACCTCCCGAAATCTTTATAACGCTCACGTTGCGCCCCGCGCGCTTCAAAAATCCGATCATTTCGGCGGTGTTTTCGTCAACGTAGGGGGTTATGATGAAAATATCGGTTCCGCTTTTTAATTCCGACTGCGCGTTATGCATAAGCGCGGCTATCGAATATTCGCGCACAGAATAAGAA